>DAOUSJ010000094.1 GCA_030627285.1 Methylococcaceae bacterium
AGGCAGTCGAAGACATTAAATCGTCGCGTAATTTTTTGCCGCTTGCTTGAGACTGGGATGTCCAAAACAAGCTTTCGCAAAAATAGCGACGCTATCCTTCTAGTCCGTAGTTTTATTTGGCTATGTTTATATATTTTGGTAAGTTGCCGTTGACATCTTAAAGCAGCTCTACACACATGAATTGCATGATCTTGTTGTGATAAAGGCGCATTCCAAAAAGCGATAATAGCATCGCCACCATATTTATCTAAAGTCCCACCTTCATCCATAATAATATCAGTCATCATGGTTAAATAATCATTTAATAACATGACTAATTTTTCTGGGCTTAATTGTTCGGCAATGGTTGCGAAACCTTCAATATCAGAAAAAAACAAGCTTAATTCACGTTTTTCACCACCTAATTGTAAGCTGTTAGGATTATTGACAATTTGCTCAATTACACTAGTACTTAAATATTGTGAAAAAGCATTGCGAATAAAACGTTTTTCATCTATGGAAGTTTCAACTTGGGAAATAATTCTACGAAAGCGACTAACAATTAAATGTAAAAAGTTAATAGTAAATAGATGACTTTGTTCAACTAATTCCCAAACTACAGTTTCATCAATAGTAATAATATTACAATTAGTTAGGCAAATAACTGATACAGAAACAGATTTTTGATCTAGTAATGAAATTTCACCAATTACACTGCCAGCAGGAATAATTAATGGAGGCGCATCATCATCTAGATAAACCCCAAATTCTCCTTGCAATAAAAAATGTAAAGCTTTGTTTGCATGGCCTTTTTTTACTACGTATTCGCCTTTTAACATTACAGTAGGGCTATGTTGTTGCTGTAAATTGTCAGTTAATTCTAGTGGCAAGCCTTTAAACAAAGAAAATTTTTCTAATTTCATAGGCTTGAAAGTAAGTTGCTAAACATGGAGTTATATTTAATAACGTAACAAGCTATTATCACATTCACAAGCCCACGCATCAATGCCGCCAACTAGATTAAAAATATTCTTAAAACCATTGTGATCTAAAAAATATGCTGCTTGTTTACTTCTAATTCCATGATGGCAAATAACCACTATTTCTTGTTGTGAATCCAAGGTGTGTAATTGTTGTGCTAATGAATTAATTGGAATATGTAAGCTATCTTGAATGTGGACAAATTTATATTCGTCTATTTCTCTGACATCTAATAATATTGGAGTTTCAGAGTTATGTAATTTTTGTTGTAATTGTTGTACAGACAGGTCTTTTATTGACATTTTGAATCAGTTAGTGAGATGGATGTGGGTTAGTTGTATTATTTAAATCTTGTTCTAAAGCAATTATACAGTCAGAAAAATTGTTAAATAAATTTTCGCTTGGAATTAAATTTGGAATTAGATGAATATTGTTTAACATTGCTTCAGGCTGTTCCTGTAAGCCAACAAGTAAAACTTTTACGTTTTTATCTTGCAAAGCTAAGACTGCATCTTCAATAGCATATATTCCAGATTGATCTATATATGGTACTTTTGACATGCGCAAAATTACTATTTTCACTTCAGGTAAAGCGCGTGTCATCGCATGAAATTTAGCGGTAAAACCAAAAAAAATTGGACTATCAAAATGTTTAATATAAATTTGCTCTTGTATATGACTGACAATGTTGGTTTCATCCACCCACTTTTCTTCACGGGCGAATGTAGCTATTGAAGCAACTTGAGAGTTATATTCTGCAATATCGCTCATTTTTTTCATAAACCAAATTGATGCCAATATCATACCTACAGCAACTGCTTGAAGTAAATCCACAAATACTGTCATTCCTAATACTACTAACATAATAACGGAGTCAGCATAAGGTACTTTAGGCATATGTTTTAAGCCTTTATAATCAATAATTCCAACTCCCACAGTAATTAAGATTCCAGCTAATACTGGTAATGGAATTAAACTTGCATAAGCACCTGCACCTAATAATACGATTAATAATGCCACACTGTGAATTACGCCAGATAAGCGTGTACTACCACCAGAATTAATATTCACCACGGTGCGCATAGTTGCGCCAGCTCCAGGAATGCCACCAATTATTGCCGCTACCATATTACCTAAACCTTGTCCAACTAATTCCTTATTACTATTATGTTGGGTTTTTGACATATTATCTGCCACAATCGAAGTCAACAAGGAATCTATAGAGCCTAATGCCGCTAAAGTAATTGCTGGTATAATCAATAACATAGGTTGAGAAAAATCAACAGTTGTTAAAGAATCAAGTTGTAACGATGGCAAACCTTCTGGAATATCACCAATTATTTTTACATCTAATTCCATGAGACTAGAAATCACAGTTAAGACAATTAATGCCACCAAAGCACTGGGAATTAATTTGCTAATGTAAGGAAATACATAAATTGTGGCAATTGTGGCTAATGCTAATGCAACTGAATCTGGGTTGATATGCTGCAATATTGCTGGTAATTGGGTAAAAATATCTAAAATTGACTTAGGTGAACTATGTCCAAATAGGGGGAATATTTGTAATACAATAATAATTACTCCAATTCCACTCATAAAACCTGAGACTACAGGATAGGGCATATAACGAATATATTGACCAATTTTTAATACCCCAAACAAAATTTGAAAGATGCCAGCAAGTAAAAAAATTGCCACTATAGTTCCCATAGCAGCATTTAAACTTCCATGAGCTTCAATTGCCTGTGAAATAACTGCTGCTGAAACTACAGTCATAGGTCCAGTTGGTCCACTAATTTGAGTGGCAGTACCTCCAAACCAAGCAGCAAGCATACCAATGGCAATTGCGCCATATAAACCTGCAATTGCACCCATGCCTGATTGTAATCCAAAGGCTAAAGCTAGTGGTAGTGCCACTACTCCAGCAGTTAGACCACCAAAAAAATCACCACGTAAATTAGAAATATTCATTTATATACCCTAATGGGGTTAAGGGTTAAAGTTTGACTAAAATTTCACCGCGACCGATTTCAGCTAAATCCCCAGCATAGCGTTGGATACTATTAAATGAGTTGTCTGAATCAGAAAATTTTGAATCCAAATTGGCAAACGAATTAAATAATAAAGCTAAAAAGGCTAAAGTGTGTGAACCACAATCATTAAAAGTAGCCATTAATTTAGGCTTTTTCCACAATAAAATTGTGCCTCTACGCATAGCGTAACCAATATATTTACCAGTCGTTCCCATGATAGCAATAGTTCCAGCGGTCATCCTAGAGCCACAATAATCGCCAGCATTACCTTCAACTAAAATTATTCCACGCCGCATATGGTCGCCAGCACGCGCGCCAACATTACCTTTGATTAATACCGTACCACCACGCATACCTTTTTTATTGCCAATTAAAGCTCCGCCTAAAAAATCTCCAGCATCACCTTGAATAGTTAATAAACCAGCTTGCATTTCACAAGCTGCAAACATTTCCACATTGCCAGTGACGGTAATATTTGCTTCTGCTTGCATTTGCATTGCTACATAATGGCCAGCATTACCTTCAACAGTAAGATTTCCAGCTTGCAAACCTTTACCAATGTAATCCAATTTATTCATGCTATTGGCGATTACAATATTTTCAGTATCTGAGCCAGTTATATCAAATAATGTGTCTACACGCAACTTAGCTTTACCACTATGTAAAGTTATAGCAGCAATTTCAGCTACAGTTTTATCCTTTAATAATTGACATACCAAAGGTGACATATCGACTCTTTGTTGCGGAATTTTTTTTAAAGTAAAAGTTAAGGCACTCATTGCATGATCTCCCGTAAATGAAAATGATGCGGCCCTAATTTACCGCCATAATTACCTGCACTAATTCTCTGAATACCTGTGTCTGCACCTAGATCACATACTGCTTGAATACCTACTCGCATAGCCTCATCAATTGCAGTTTTAGTTAAACCATCAATAACAATTTCCATTACTGATTCAATTTCTGGGGATAATTGGGTGTTGGTAATGCCCTTTAAAGTTGGACAAAATGCATCATTAGTTGAGGCCATTAAGGCTTTATATTTAGAACCAACTTTAGATCCAGAACGGACTACTCCACCTGGAAATGGCATAATAACCCCAGTAATAGTTCGCATGACTTCAATTGCAGCTTCACAAGCAGTTAAAGCTTGGGCTTGAGATTCAGCAAGAACTAAAAAATTGCCGCCGCCAATTGCGCCAACTTGTGCAGTAGTTGCTTCGGTTAAAAATTCGCCATCCATTACTGGAATCCGCCAATAGCGTTTCCCAGCAATTAATTTGGAAGTTTGAAAACCATCGCCAAAATAACGTAAATTTTTGCCTAATGGAATTTGTTTTTCACCTTCAATTCCAGCAAATAAAGCTGAAGTAGGTGAAGTCAATACACATTGTCCAGCGCGGGTTTCTAACTGTTTAGCTAAACCTTTACCACCCATAGCAAAAATTAATACACTTACGCCATCGCGACCATCTGGAGTTTCATTTGGAGTTAAGATGCGTTCAATGCCAGCTTCACAACCACAAGCAATTACCGAGGTAGCAAAACCAGTCATGGCTTGAGCAGAAATCATCGCCCATTTAGGATTATGTGCAGTAATAATTATTCGGGTTGCTTTCATTGGAAACGCTTCTGCAAAAGTATCGTCTATGCTGACTCCATTAATAATCATACTCGACTCCTAATTGTTGGATGCACAGTAATACTCCCACGCCCATCTTCAGTAATTTCATCGTTACTCATTTTAAAATTGCCTAATTTCATAGTCATAAAACGATTAAAATAGTTGGTTAAGTCTTTTTCGATGCTTATATCAAATTCAGGTTCAACCACATGCGTAGTTCCCCAAGTAACTTTAACTACTTCACCATTTTTAACTACTACTTCACCATCTTTAAACACATAATCTGGTTTACTAAACATTTTTTCCCGATCAGCATCTTCAGTATAAACCGTAATATCGGCATAATCGCCAACAGCTAAAGCACCACGTCCAGTTAAACCAGTAATTTTTGCTGCCCCAGCACGAGTTAAAATTGCAATTTCTTCCAAACTATATTCACGGGTAATACTTGCCAAAGTAGTCATTTTTTGGGCTTCTAAATTAATAGTTGCCAACATATCATTGCGAAAACTTTTATCCATTAATAACCTAATTAAATGTGGATATGAAGTAAATGGCGCGCCATTAGGATGGTCAGTGGTAAGAAAAATCCGCCAAGGGTCGTCAACTAACAGAAAAATTTCTAAACCAATCGCCCATTGTAAAGCGTTGACAAAATTTTGATCGCGATATTTAAATGGTACTACGCCACAACCAGCATCACATTCAATATCCATACAAACCCATTTGTTAGGATTTGCATGTTGATGATTCGCATGTTGGCGCATATTATCCCCAGATGCAGTTACAGTTTGCCCAAACATAATTTGTCCCACATCTACAGAAACATTGGGATTATTATTAATTGCTTCGGCAATTTCAGCAGCTCCAGAAGAAAATTTAAACTCGCCCTCAGTGCCATAACTATGGAATTGCACATGAGTTAAGTGCATAGGTAAACCATCAATTGCAGAAATAGAATTTAAGGTAGTGACAATATTACCTGGAACGCCTAAATTACTGCCGTGTACATGTAAAGGGTGGGTAACTCCAAGTTCTTTAACCGCAGTGGCTAAGACAATTAAAATTTCTCTGGGGCTAACATTATAATATTGGTTGGTTTCATCAAGATCTAATTGGCGTTGATTAAATTTAAATGCATTAATTCCGCCTGCATTTACTACTTTGATTCCAATGGCTTTGGAAGCATGCAAAATCCAAGCGACATAATCGTTGATTGCTTGTTGATCTTTTTTGGCAGTCATCATGCGCAAGAAAAAATCATCATTACCTAACAATACATAGCCACCTTTGTCTAAAATAGGTATATCACCCATTTCCATATGTGCTTGTCTAGCATTAACTGGTAAGATTGCGGGTTCAAAACCAGCTGTGTAGCCCATTTCAGCGTATCTATACCCAGTAGTAAAAG
>DAOUSJ010000056.1 GCA_030627285.1 Methylococcaceae bacterium
AACTTGCTGCCGCCAAACAACAAATTACTGAAGTTAATGTAGCAACAGCTAAACAATTAATTACTGAAGGCAATATTTCTGTATTAGATGTACGTGAAGGTAATGAATATGCAGCTGGTCATCTTGATAAGGCTATTTTATTACCCCGTGGAGTATTAGAATTTAAATTTTCTAAGGTTGCAGAATTAGCCGACAAATCTAAAAAAATATTAATTTATTGTCGTACTGGCAACCGTTCAGCACTGGCAGCACAAACTTTACAAGAGTTAGGTTATACCAACGTTTTATCCATGACTGGTGGTTTTGAAGCTTGGTCTAAAACCAAATAGCTTAGTTATAATTAAACCACGCTTTAACTTAAAAAATAACTATAAACATACTAACAGGAAGGCAAATGAATCTTAAATTATTAATTAGTGCTATATTATTAATCACTAGCAGCAATTATGTAAATGCTGAAACTCCTGCTACTGAAATTCAAGCAACTCCTGCTGAAACTCTGGATAAAATTAAGGATTTAGTGACTCCAAGAGCCAAAGTTTACAATGAAGTTATGAATCCACGCCAAAAAGAATACCCTAATCATTTGGGTTTTAATGATTTACATATTCAAGCGATTAGACATTTAAAACCTGATACCCATGATGTAAATGACCCTAAATTACAAATGATTGTACATCATCATTGTAAGGCCTATGAAGATTCAACTTTATTATGTTTGATGTTTCATTCTGGCATGAAAGATCAGGACAAACCTATGGGCTTTGAATATATCATTACCACCGCACAATTTAATGCACTGCCTGAATCTGAGAAAAAATATTGGCATTATCATTTAGTCGAAGTACCACGCGCTCATGCTACTTTTCCTGATTTAACAGCTGAAGAAGGCGCAAAATTATTACCAGCAATTAATGAAACTTACGGTAAAGTAATTTATTTTAAACAGCCTCAAGATGAAATGCCTTTGGGCGAACCATATATTATGATTGTGCAAGATATGCCTGAACAAGATTAGAATTTTCAGCATTCAAACTAGAGTCGTTTAAACAACGGCTCTGCATACATAAAAATTTATCATGCGCTTAATTTTAATTCTAAGTTTCTGCTTTCCTAGCATCTTGCTGGCGAATAATTTATTGGGTCTCCCACCGTTAATTATTCCAGAAAATAACTTACAAACTCCAGCAAAAATAAATTTAGGACAGCGTTTGTTTAATGATAAACGTTTAAGTGCAGATGGTTCAATAAGTTGTGCAAGTTGTCATCAAGCCGATAAAGCCTTGACTGATGGTTTAAAAACCTCCAAAGGAATTAATGGTTTAACAGGTACTAGGAATGCACCTACAGTTATGAACGCAGCTTTTTACACCAGTTTTTTTGTAGATGGTCGCAGTAACAGTTTAGAAACTCAAGCACTAGCACCTTTAACTAATCCTATTGAACATGGCTTAAAAGATTCAGCTGCAATTATTAAAATTGTGCAAACTGATGCTGAATATAAAACCGCTTTTAAAACTGTATTCAAAACCAATAAAATTACTACTGAACATATTGCCCAAGCTATTGCTAGTTTTGAACGCACTTTAATTGGTGGCAACTCCAATTTTGACCAATATTTTTTTGGACGCGATAAAACTAAATTATCTGAAAGTGCTGCTAGAGGCTCAAGAATTTTTCGTAGGAAAGGCAATTGCGCCAATTGTCATGAAATTTCTTGGAATAACGCTCGTTTTACTGATAATCGTTTTTATAATATTGGCATAGGTATGCCTAAGTTAAATGAATTTTTGCCGCAACTTAAACACACTACAGCAATTAATTCATTGGCTTTAACTAACCAACAAATATCAGAATTAGGTAGATTTCAAATTACTAAAATTCCTAGTGATATAGGCAAATTTAAAACCCCAAATTTACGTAATATCGCTTTAACTGCACCATATATGCATGATGGTAGTATTGCTACTTTAGCAGAGGTAATTAACTATTATAATCAAGGTGGAAATAAAAACCCTTGGTTAGATCCAGCAATTTTTCCACTAAATTTAACCACCCAAGAACAACAAGATTTGGAAGCATTTTTACACGAATTAACTTCAAATATAGCCACAGAATAACTAACTTGAACATTATTTATGGATTGATAATGAACTATATGAATAACTACATTATCATAAGCAAATCAGTACGACTTTTGAGATGCGTGTCATCTAAAGCGGCTGTCTAATCTAAGCTATTTTTTATAGCCGAAAACAATAACAACAAACTTTTGGAGACCTCAATGTCTGAACAACACCATAGCGTTTTAATCATCGGCGGCGGCGCAGCAGGCGTATCAGTTGCTAATAACATGCGTCGACAAGATAAAATGTTGGATATAGCAATTATCGAACCTTCCGAAAAACATTATTACCAACCAGGTTTTACCATTGTTGGTGCTGGTGCATATACTTTAAAGAAGGCAACTAGAAATGAAGCTGATTTAATTGATGTTTCAGTTAAATGGATTAAAGATTATGCTGATAGTTTTCAACCAGATAACAATAGTGTTACTTTGCGTTCAGGCGAGCAAATTAGCTACGATTACTTAGTAGTGTGTCCAGGATTACAATTAGACTGGGATAAAATTGTAGGTTTAAAAGAAACTTTAAATAAAAATGGCGTTTGTAGTAATTATTCTCCAGAAACGACGGAATATACTTGGGAATGTATCAAGAATCTTAAATCTGGGGTAGCTTTATTTACTCAGCCGCCAATGCCAATTAAATGTGCTGGTGCGCCGCAAAAAATCATGTATTTAGCTACGGACAGGTTTATTAAGAAAAAAGTCCGTGACAATATTGATGTGCAATTTTGTAATGCTGGCCCTGGAATGTTTGGCGTACCTTTTTTTGCCAAAGCCTTGAAAAAAGTAGTGGCAAATTATGGAATTAATTGTAATTTTGGACATAATTTAGTCGCTATTAATGGTGCAACGAAAACTGCTACTTTTGCAACTACTAATGCAGATGGTAATCCTATAAATGTTGAGAAAAAATTCGACATAATTCATGTGACCCCACCTCAAAGTGCGCCCGATTTTATTAAGCAAAGTCCTTTAGCTGCTGCATCTGGCTGGGTTGATGTGCATAAAAACACCTTACAGCATACCAAATATGCAAATGTGTTTGGTTTAGGAGATGTAACTACCACACCTAATGCAAAAACCGCTGCAGCTGTACGTAAACAAGTACCAGTAGTAGTAGATAACATCTTGAAATTAATTAATAATTCTGCTGTAGTTGAAGGCTATGATGGCTATGGTTCTTGCCCATTAACTACCTCATTAAATACTGTAATTCTCGCCGAATTTTCTTATGCTGGCAAAGTTACGCCATCATTTCCTTTCTTAGATCCACGCACTGAAAGCAAAATGTGGTGGTTTGGAAAAACTATGGGTTTTCCATGGATGTATTGGTCTTTGATGCTTAAAGGTTCACGTTTTGATATTCCGCATTTAGAAAAATATAGTGCCAAATTAGTTAAAAAAGACACCTAAACTTAAATTTTATTAGGGTGGGCTAAAATTTTGCTCACCTTTTTCACACTACTTTCAGCACTCAATAACACTAAAATTATGCTCCATTTATTTCCAATCCTTGAGTGGTTAAAAAGTTACAGCAAAACTGATTTTAATGGCGACATTTTTGCAGGCATTATTACTGCGATTCTGCTAGTTCCACAAGGAATTGCTTATGCAATGCTAGCTGGACTGCCACCGCAGCTAGGTTTATACGCTAGTATTATTCCAGCGATTGTGTACGCAATTTTAGGTACTAGCCGCACCATGTCAGTTGGGCCAGTTTCAATTGCGGCAATTATGATTGCTAGTGTTTTAAATACCCCTGAAATTAGCCTATTAGGTAATTCTGTAGAAAGTGCAATTATTTTAGCTGCTGAAAGTGGCATAATTTTATTACTTATGGCGTTATTACGCATGGGAGGTTTGGTAAATTTTATAAGTCATCCAGTATTAACAGGTTTCACTAGTGGCGCATCCATTCTAATTATTTTTAGCCAAATCCCACAATTATTAGGCATTCCAAAACCAAAATGTGGATTTGATATTGCATGTTATCAAACCAGTTTTCAACAATTAAATCCCAGCGCAATTCAATTAGGCTTACTCAGCTTAGCAATTCTAATCTTACTTAATAAACCCCTAATTGCAGTTTTAAAAAAAACCAATCTTAGTCAAGCAATTATTGTTGGTATCAGCAAAACCGCACCTTTAATTGCAGTCGTAACCACCACTTTATTGGTTATCCAGTATGATTTATCCAATACTGATAATGTTGCTATTGTAGGCGCAATTCAAGCGGGATTACCCAGCATTAGTTTTGATTTTATTAACTCCAATAAATGGCAACCATTGTTACCTTATGCAGGTTTTATTGCTTTAATTGCTTATGTTGAAAGTGTCGCGATTGCCAAAATAACTGCTAACATGCGCCAACAAAGAATTGATCCAAATCAAGAATTAATCGCACTTGGTTGCGCTAATTTAGCTACTGCTGTTAGTGGTGGCATGTCAGTTGCAGGTGGATTTAGTCGCACTATGGTTAATTTTACTGCTGGTGCTAGAACTCAAATGGCAATGTTGATTGCAGTAATAATTTTAGGCTTTGCAGTAGTTTTTGCTAGTGACAGTTTTGAATTTATTCCGAAAGCCACCTTAGCAGCAGTAATTTTAATGGCAATTTTTCCACTGATAAAATTCAGGGATATTATCAAAACTTGGCGTTATGACAAAGGTGATGGCACTGCGGAATTAGTAACCTTACTTGGAGTTTTAATTTTTGGCATTGAAGAAGGCTTAACTTTGGGGATTATATTAACTATTGCCAGTTATTTACGCCAAACTAGTCACCCACATATTGCTGAAGTTGGTAGAGTTAACAACAGCGAACATTACCGCAATATAGATCGACATGAAGCTGAAACTTGGGAACATATCCTCTTATTAAGAGTGGATGAAAATCTGACATTTACTAACGCTGATTATATTAGCGAATTTATCTTTAAACGTTTGCAACAACGGCAAATTAAACATGTAGTCTTAATTTTCACCTCTGTTAGTTATATAGACAGTACCGCCTTAGAAGCTCTAGAAGTCATTGTACATAGCTTACAGCAACAACAAATTAACTTACATTTTGCTGAAGTTAAAGGGCCAGTAATGGATAAATTAAAACATACCTTATTTTTAGAAAAATTAGCAAACAGCCAAGTATTTTTTCAAACCGCAGATGCAGTACAAACATTGTCTAAAAGTAATCCTGAATAAGTTGCCTTGTAAAATAATTCCACTTACAATTAAGCTTTATTCCAACAAGTTAATATAAAATTAATGTCACTCAATACCTTGACTAATCAAACCATAGCTTTGGCTGGAATTGCTCAAACTACAGCTTTAGTGCAAGAATTAGCTACTACTGGAACTTCAAATCAACTAGCATTAAATGCTAGCATTGGCAGTATTTTAAAACTTGATTCAGAAAATGTAATCGAAATTTTTGGCGATTTAGCAGGTTTGAAAGCAGGCTTAACTCAATTTCAACAACAAATTACTGGTTATCAAATTAATCATCCAGAACAAGCTCGCTACGCTGCTGCATTGGTATATTTAGAACGAAAGTTAAATACTAATGCCAAAATGCTTGAGCAAATTCAAACTGGAATCCAACAAGCACAAACTCAAGTAACCCAATTTGGCATATTACACGAAAATGTATTAGCGAATTTAGGCGATTTATATCATGCAACTATTAGCACTTTAGAACCTAGAATCATGATTAATGGCGATCAACAATTTTTATCACGTCCAGATGTGGTAAATAAAATTCGTGCTTTGTTATTAGCTGGAATTAGAGCAGCATTATTATGGCGACAATGCGGTGGTAGTAGATGGAAATTTTTATTTTATCGGAACAAATTACAAACTGAAGTTAACTTTTTATTAACCCAAATTTAATTGTTGCAAGTCTTAATTGTGGCGCAATCTGGCAGAATGTTAGCGCGATTAGCTAGCAATGAAGGTTATCAACCCGTAATAATAGATTGCATTGGCGATCTTGATACCCAAAATTTAGCTGCTGCATATTATAAATTAGCTTCGTTAAATGCTTTAGATTTAGAGCCAGTTATCAATACTGTATTACTGCAACAAAAAATTGATTTATGTATTTATGGCAATGGCTTTGAAGCTTATCCTGAAAGTTTAAACTTATTAGCTAAGTATTATCAATTAGTTGGTAACTCTGCAACCACAATGTTAGCTTTACAAAATAAGCCAGATTTTTTTCAATGTTTACAAACTTTAAACATCAATTTTCCGCCAGTTTCGTTTACTCAACCCCTAAATTCAACCAACTTAATCAAACCATTCCAAAGTTATGGCGGGGTAAACATTCGACAAATTGAATCCAATAATTTTACTCAATCTCCAGAAAATTATTATTATCAACAATATCTTAGCGGTCAAGTAATGTCAGTGTTATTTTTAGCTACTGGCATTCAAGCTACAATTATTGGCTATAATCAACAATGGCAGCAAGAATTTATCTTTGCAGGAATTATTAATCATGCTCAATTAACTAGTTTACAACAACAGATTTTAAATACTTGGGTGCAACAATTAACTCTTAGTTATGCTTTGCTAGGTGTATGCAGTTTAGATTTTATTCTGCATCAAGAACAATGCTATGTGTTAGAAATAAACCCACGTCCTCCAGCAAGTATGCAGTTGTATTCAGCAAATTTATTTCAGCAACATATTAATGCAAGTTTAGATTATCAAACCCAAATTACCGCGCTACCACCAGCATATACGGCTTATCAAATTATTTACGCACCTGTAAAGATAACTATTCCTACACATATGCGTTGGTTAAATGAATGTTGTGATTTACCAGCTGCGAATACAATTATTCCCCAAGATCAGCCCATTTGCAGTATTATAGCGTCACATATGGATAGGAAAGTCTTAAAGAAGGCTTTGCATAATCATCAACAATTTGTTTTAAATCAACTTTTATAACCCTATGAAATATACTGCTAGCGTTAACCAATTAACTCAACCTTTAGTGCAAAAATTAATTAATAATGCTGCCCAATATCGTTTAGAGATCCACACTTTAGCCAATGGTTGCACCATTGTTGATGCTGGTATTGAAGCTGATGGTGGTTTAGAAGCAGGACGAATTATTACTGAAATTTGTTTAGGTGGCATGGGCAGCGTCACCATTGCACATAGCGATTACACAGATAAATGGCCAGTAACAATTAATGTACATACTTCTAATCCAGTCTTAGCTTGCTTAGGCAGTCAATATGCTGGTTGGAGTTTAGCGCATGAAAAATATTATGCATTAGGTTCAGGCCCAGCTCGAGCAATGGCAACTAAATTAAAAGCTGGCGACATTGTACCGGTTGAAAATTTGTATCAAGAATTAGACTATCGTGATACTAGTGATACCACTGTGTTAGTAATTGAAAATGATAAAATTCCACCTATAGAAATCATTGAAAAAATTGCTACTGCATGTAAAGTTGCGCCTGAAAAGTTAACTATTATTGTAACTCCAACCAGTAGTATTGCTGGCTCCGTACAAGTGGTTGGACGAGTATTAGAAGTTGCCATGCATAAAGCCCATGAATTGCATTTTCCATTAGAAAATATTTTGGATGGCAGTGGTAGCGCGCCTTTATGTCCACCACATCCTGATTTTGTACAAGCAATGGGACGCACTAATGATGCAATTTTATTTGCTGGAAAAGTACATTTATTAGTTAAAGGTTCTGATGCTGATGCAGAGAAATTAGCTACAGAATTACCTAGTTCAACTTCAAAAGATTACGGCAAACCTTTCGCTAAAATATTTAAAGAAGCTAAATATGATTTTTTTAAAATTGATGGCATGTTATTTAGTCCTGCCAGCGTGATTGTGACCGCAGTTGAATCTGGCAATAGTTTTCGTGCAGGCACATTAGATAACGTCTTGTTAAATGAATCTTTTGGCAATTAATTAAACTAAGCAATTAAATCCATGAATAAAATTGCTATTATCACCGATGAATCCGGTTGGCATGGAAAACAGTTACTGGCTGCGTTTGCACAACGTGGTTTTGAAACTGAATTTGTATCTTTGAGTGCCTGCAAATTAAACTTGGATGGCGTGAATGTACCAATTTTTATACCTGGATTTGTAAATACATTACCCATTGCAGTATTTGTTCGTGGAGTTACAGCTGGATCATTAGAAGAAGTCGTGTTTTATTTGGATATTTTACATGCTTTAAAACACTTGGGCATTCCAGTATATAATGATGCAACTGCTATTGAACGCAGTGTAGATAAAGGCATGACCAGTTTTTTACTCCAACAAGCTGGGTTACCAACTCCAGAAACTTGGGTTGTACGTGAACCTGCACAAGCTATGGAAATTGCTAATACTGAATTAGCACAAGGTCATTTTTTAATTAGCAAACCTATATTTGGTTCTCAAGGTGAAGGTATTCGACGTTTTGAAACTGAACTTGATTTAATCTGGTTAACTCCCAGCAATGGAATTTATTATTTACAACGTTTTGTGCAATGTAACGGCATAGGTTTTACCGACATCAGAGTATTTGTTATTCATGGTGAAGCCATTGCTGCAATGCGTCGCCGTGGAAATTCATGGTTAAATAATGTTGCAAAAGGCGCGCGTTGCGAACCAGAACTATTAACAGATGCACTAGCTACTTTAGCAGTACAAGCAAGCCAAAGTTTACACATGAATTATGCTGGCGTTGATATTATTCAAGATCAACAGGGAAATTATCAAATTATTGAAGTTAATAGTATTCCCGCTTGGAAAGGTCTGGAATCTGTCTGCAAATTAAATATTGCACAATTATTAGTTGATGATTTACTCAGTTTAGTAACTCCAAATTTAAATTAAATATCCATGTCATTATCCAGCCAACAAATCAGCACCTTATATCAACAAGCATGTGAAATAGAATTACATGCCTTTAAAGCTGGTAATGTCAGTGTGTACGCAGATGGGCATGATATGAATGTGGCAGATTTCCAACTCAGTGCCAAAGCCAGTGCAATTGCTTTAAGTAATCCTAAATATAGCTTAGGCGAAAAAATTTATTATGCCATCCAAGCTACTCATACGGCGGTAGGCTGCAACACCAATTTAGGCATTGTGTTACTGTGCGCGCCTTTAATAGTTGCATTAGAAAGTCCTGCTTATAATGGTGATTTACGTGCAAGTTTACGGAAAGTTTTAAACAACACTACCATTGTAGATGCGAATTGGGTTTTTCAAGCAATTGCATTAGCTAATCCAGGTGGCTTAGGTAAATCTGCACAAGCTGACGTGCATACAACCGCAAGCATGACCCTAACTGAATCTATGCAAATTGCCGCAAATCGGGATAGAATCGCATTACAGTACACTAATTATTATAAAGATATTTTTGAATTTACAATTATACGTTATAATGAGGGAATGAATTCTTATGATAATTTGAATTGGTCGGCAGTTGCAGTTTACGCAGCATTGTTAAGTCGTTATTCAGATAGTCACATTGAAAGAAAATATGGCAATCAGTATAATCAAATAGTGCAAGAACAAATGCTATTAATGCATAATGAACTTTTAGATACTGATACACCACAACGGCTTGAACCTATGTTGCATAAAATAGATACTTTATTTAAGGCAGCAGGCATTAACCCAGGAACAAGTGCAGATTTAACCGTAGCAACTATTTTTGTATACTTAATAAATAGTTTGCCCTAAATTGTTGATCCTGCTTTATATTTTAACCACTTTATTAACATTTATATAGGACATTAAAAACATGGCTACAATTAACAATCTACGTGTAGGCGAATCTTTAAATGGTGACGGCAATGAAGTTGCACACATTGATTTAATGATGGGTCCACGTGGTTCTGCTGCTGAATCTGCTTTTGCTAACTGTTTAACCAACAATAAAGATGGTTTTTCTAGCTTATTAGCAGTAGTTGCGCCTAACTTAATGGTTAAGCCAGCAACAGTTATGTTTAACAAAGTTACTATCAAAGGTTCTAAACAAGCAGTACAAATGTTTGGACCTGCACAGCGTGGCGTAGCTATGGCAGTTGCTGATTGTGTTGAAGACGGCACTATCCCTGCTGACGAAGCTGATGATTTATTCATTTCTGTTGGTGTTTTCATTCATTGGTTAGCAGAAGATGATACTGCCATTGAAAAAAATAACTATGATGCAGTTAAAGCTTCTATCAAAAATGCAGTTGCTGGTACTCCTACAGCTGCTGAAGTTGTTGCTGCTAAAGCAACTTCTGAGCATCCATTCGCAGCTAACAAAGTATAATAATACTGTTGTAACTGTTGAAGAAAATACCTCGTTTAGGCGAGGTATTTTTTTGCCTATAAGTTTTGTAAATCAGCAGCCTGCAATATTTTATTATGCAACGCACTAGCACACAATGCCTGTTGAATTCCCATAGTTTTAAGTTGTTGTAAATCTTGAATATTCCTAATTCCACCCGCAGCAATAAAATCAGTCTTAGTATTTAAAGACTGATAATAACTAAGTTTATCCACATCCAAACCTGCTTCACTACCAACCCGCGCTAAAGTCATAATAATAATCTGTGATGGCCAAAATTTTGACTGCTGAAATAATTCCAAACTACCCAAAGGTTTATCTTGGGCAGAAAAATCTAATGACAACACAAAATCCTTGGAAAAATTCTGCAACACACTTAATTTAGAATTTGGATAAGCTTCACTAGCTAATACTGTAGTGTAATTGCCTAATTGGGTTAATGCAGATGGATACTCTTGATAACCAGCATCCACCCAGAAATTAATTTGTGGAAACGCTAAAACTAAAGTTTGAATTAATTCTGCATTATTTCCTTGTGCAGTAAGCGCATTTAAATCCGCAATATAAATTTTCTGAAATGCGGCGATAGTTAAAAAAGCTTCAATTACTTCACTAACTTTACAACTAGCACATAACTTTGAATTAATTGGTTGATACTGCGCACGCTGCCCAAGTTTTGCATGTACCGCCACGCCATTATATATATCAATTACTGGAATTAATTGCATGAAAATAAATATTATTTAATCAGCTATAGATTTACATAGCATGACTAGAACCACCAGAATGTAAGCCTAAACGTTGAAACAAAACTTTATCATGTTGTGTCATTGGGTTTTCGGTGGTTAATAATTTTTCACCATAAAAAATTGAATTCGCACCAGCAAAAAAACACAATGCTTGCATTTCATCATTCATTTCATTACGCCCTGCCGATAAACGCACTCTTGATTTTGGCATTAAAATTCGTGCAACTGCAAGCGTGCGAATAAAAATAAGTGAATCTAAAGCTTCAGTTCCCATTAATGGCGTACCTTCAACCTGAACTAACATATTGATTGGCACGCTTTCTGGGTGTTGCGGCAAATTAGCTAATTCAATCAATAAATTTGCTCGATCTGTATCTGATTCACCCATGCCGACAATACCACCGCAACACACATTAATTCCAGCATCACGGACTCTAGTTAAGGTATCCAAACGGTCTTGGTAAGTCCTAGTAGTAATAACTTCGGAATAATATTCTTCTGAAGTATCTAAATTATGGTTATAATAATCTAAGCCACCTTGTTTTAAAGTTTGAGTTTGTGTGTCGGTTAACATACCCAAAGTAACACAAGTTTCCATGCCTAATGCCTTCACCCCTTGAACCATTTCCACTACTCTAGCCACATCTTTATCTTTGGGTTGTCGCCAAGCTGCGCCCATACAAAAACGTGATGCACCTTGAGCTTGGGCATTTTTTGCCGCCGCTAAAACTTCATTAATCGGCATCAAAGCTTCAGGTTTTAAATCCGAATCATAACGCGCACTTTGTGGACAATAACCACAATCCTCTGAACAAGCACCCGTTTTTATACTTAGCAAACTACTAACCTGAACTTGATTGGGATCAAAATTATTCCGGTGAACGCTGTGAGCTTGAAATAATAAATCATTAAATGGTAATGCAAACAAAGCCTTAACTTCATCTAAATTCCAATCATGGCGAATTATTGAGCATAGCGGACATTAAATCGAATCTCCTAGTGCAAGTTTGGAAAAAACTTGTCAACTTAAAATAGGTCTAAAAAGAACAATTATACAGGATTGCAAGTTTATGATCTGTGATATTAAAATTGGCTGACTTATCAAAAAATTTCAATTAAGAAGCTTCTTGTTATGCAACATAAACCCAAGTATCACATATCAGTATTTTTATATGTATATAATAAAAATAATATGATAAATAACTCAATATATTTACTAAGTGTAAACATTTTGATATACCGAAAACTATACCAAGCAGTTTTCGGCTTAAAAGTTCAGTCCTAAGTTTTAATAAGTTTAAGGTCTATTTTTCGTTGTTCTTTCATCTTTTTATAAAAATTTTCATGTAATCCTAGATAAAGTAAGTAAATTTCAATTTTATTTTCTATCCAAGAATAACCAAGTAAAACTTGCTCATTATCTATTTTAAATTTATGAACCCTTAGATGTGAAAGATCCCCTTTTTTTAATTCACCGATTTCTGGTTCCTTAATAATTATATCAATTTCATCTTCAACTATTTTAAGTTGAGGTTCAGGCAATTTCTTTAAAACTTTTTCAAAGCGTTTGGATTGATAAATATCAATCTCTATTTGTTCTTCTAACATATAGTTTGGTTAATCCTTGGTTGACTTCTTCAATCGATAACAAAGATTCATGCACAAACTCATAAGAAAGGTCAGGGTTATCTATCATGATTTTCCCAATTTTAGCCCAATACTCAATTTGCTTTGGTAAAGAGCGGCTTTCAGCTTCTGCATAAACTCTAGCATGGGTGACAAAACTATCATCTAATCTTACGCTAGTTGCCATATAATTTACCTTTTATTGTTTATTTGT
Source organism: Methylococcaceae bacterium (assembly GCA_030627285.1). Lineage (GTDB taxonomy): Bacteria > Pseudomonadota > Gammaproteobacteria > Methylococcales > Methylomonadaceae > WTBX01. The sequence goes on from DAOUSJ010000056.1 coordinate 13,027, forward strand.
TTTATTCGTCAATATCATTATGCGACATTTTGTCGCTTTATGCAACATAAACCCAAGTATCACATATCAGTATTTTTATATGTATATAATAAAAATGATATGATAAATAACTCAATATATTTACTAAGTGTAAACATTGTGGTATAA
>DAOUSJ010000070.1 GCA_030627285.1 Methylococcaceae bacterium
ACCCAACGTTCTGCATACACATCACAATCATACTTAGATGCCAATTCAAATGCTGCTACCAACTCCGCATAATTACGCGCTTTACTCATACCAAAACTAGAACCCTCTTGAGCTGGTTTTACAATTACTGGAAATTCCAATTTTTGCACACATTCAGTTAATGAAGCTTCATCAGTCAATAATACCCATTCAGGAGTAGGTAAACCCAAACCACGCCAACACCATTTGGTACGCAATTTATCCATACTCAAAGCCGAAGCTAAGACCCCACTACCAGTATAAGGCATACCCAATAGCTCTAATCCTGCTTGCAAAATTCCATCTTCACCGCCACGACCATGAATAATATTAAACACCCTATCGAAATTCTGCGGCTGGAATTCAGTTAAAAAATCACTCTCAATATCAACCCCAATTGCATTAACTTGTTGCCGTTGTAAAGCTGCCAATACCGCAGCACCACTATTTAAAGAAACCTCTCTTTCAGCAGCCATGCCACCCATTAATACTGCTACTCGTCCAAAATCAGCAGGATTATGTATCTGTTTATTCGCCATAATTATGCATTCCCAACTCTACATACTTCGGTTTGCAATAAAACACCATGTTGTAATTGTACTTGTTGCTGGACATAATTAATTAACTCCTCAATATTTGCCGCAGTCGCATTACCTGTATTCACAATAAAATTTGCATGTTTTTCTGATACACAAGCACCACCAATAGCATAACCCTTCAATCCTGTAGCCTCAATTAACCGCGCGGCATAATCACCAGTTGGATTTTTAAATACTGAACCACAACTGGGCAAATTCAATGGCTGAGTGAAAGCCCTATGCGCCAATAATGTCTTAATCCGTGCCTGACTTGCAACAGTATCACCTTCAGATAATTTCAACTCAACCCCCAAAAACCATTCTGAATTTGGTTCTAAACCTACGACCTTGCGATAAGATACTGCAAAATCACTTGCAGGCTTACGCATCACCTTACCAGCACGATTAACCACTTCCACCGCACTTACAAAATCCCAAGTTTCTCCACCAAAAGCACCAGCATTCATTGATAATGCACCGCCCATAGTTCCAGGAATCCCAGCTAAAAACTCCACACCTACTAAACCATGTTCCAAACAAAATTTAGCCACGCGCGCACATGAAACTCCAACTTCCACAAAAACTCTATTTAAACCTAGATAACGCATGGTTTTCAAACGTCCACGAGTATTAATTACCACCCCTGAAATTCCACCATCACGCACTAATAAATTACTGCCTAATCCCAACCAAAATAAAGCAGTAGTGCTAGATATAGTTTGTAAAAATGCAATTAAATCAGCCTTATCATGCGGTAAATACATTTGTTCAGCCACACCACCCACACGCCAACTAGTATATTTCGCCATATTTTCATTAAGCAATAATTTACCCTGTTTAGATACAGATTCAACCATTGTAAGCCACCGCTAGTTTTTGTGGTAATTCAGCGGCTAATTGCCCAACATTACCAGCACCCATAGTTAAAATAACATCATCAGCTTGTAACAAACCCAATAATACTGATACTAAATCAGCCTGATGCTGCACAAACACCGGTTCAAGCTGCCCACGAGTACGAATAGCTCTACATAAAGTTTTACCATCTGCATGACTAATAACAGCTTCGCCAGCCGCATAAATATCTAACAAAATCAATACATCTGCGCCAGATAATGCCACCACAAAATCCTCGAATAAATCCCTAGTTCTGGTATATCTATGTGGTTGAAAAATCACCACTGCCCGCCGTTGTGGCCATACTTGACGCAAAGCCTGCATAGTGGCATTAATTTCACGCGGATGATGTGCATAATCATCTACTAAAGTCACTAAACCAGTATTAATATCCACATCACCCTGCACAAAAAATCTTCTCCCAATACCTTTAAAAGTCGCCAAACTAGTTATAATACTGGCATCATCAACATTTAAATACGTGGCTACCGTAATCGCAGCTAAAGCATTTAACATATTATGTTGTCCAGGCATATTTAACCGCACTAATAACGGCAAATGTTGACCCCAACGTAATACTTTAAATTCAGTGAATAAACCTTGAGTTTGAATCTCAATTGCACGTACATCTGCATCCACATGCACACCATAGGTTTTCACAGGTTTAGATAATTCAGGCAAGACCGCTCGCACTCCAATATCATCCAAACACATTACCGCCAAACCATAAAATGGCAAATGATGTAAAAACTCCACAAAAGTTTTTTTCAAACGTTCATAACTGCCACCATAGGTTTCCATATGATCTTTATCAATATTAGTTACCACTGCAATCATCGGCTGCAAATACAAAAAAGAAGCATCACTTTCATCAGCTTCAGCAACTAAATATTGCCCTGAACCCAATTTTGCATTAGTTCCAGCACTATTTAAACGTCCACCAATTACAAAAGTTGGATCTAAACCAGCCTCGGCCAATAGACTTGCAGTCAAACTAGTAGTAGTAGTTTTTCCATGCGTGCCTGCAATAGCAATTCCAAACCGAAAGCGCATTAATTCAGCCAACATTTCTGCTCGTGGAATTACTGGAATCCGTTGTGTATAAGCAGCATCCACTTCAGGATTAGTTTTATTCACCGCCGTGGAAGTAACCACTACATCTACTAACTGAATATTTTCGGCACTATGTCCTTGAAAAATTGTTACGCCTAAAGTTTGTAAACGAGCAGTAATCGCAGTTGTATTTAAATCAGACCCAGAAACTTGATAGCCTAGATTTACTAAAACTTCTGCAATGCCACTCATTCCAGTGCCGCCGATTCCAACTAAATGAATCCGTTTCACTTCACTTAAAGCCTGTTTACGTACTCGTTGATCTAAATTATTCATGATTTTGCTTCACTTATACAAACTTTAGCAACTTCAACAGTAGCCTCTAAACTAGCTTGTTGGCTAGCAATTAAACCCATATCAGCTAATTTAGGACGTAATTTTATAATGCTAGCTACCAAAGTTTCTACAGTTAGATCAGCTTGTTTTAATAAAACTCCAGCTCCAGCATCAGTTAAATAGCGTGCATTAGCAGTTTGATGATCGTCAATTGCTTGCGGTAACGGCACAAAAATAGCTGCCAAACCAGCAGCCGCAACTTCACTAACTGTCATAGCACCAGACCTACAAATTACTAAATCCGCCCATGCATATGCCGCTGCCATATCTTCAATAAATGCTACAGCTTCAGCATCAAGCTTTAAATCCAGATAATTTTTCTGTACGGCTGACAACATAGCAGCACCAGTTTGATGTCGCACTTGCACATTTTCTAATGATGCCATTGCTGTAGGCACTATTTGATTTAAAATTTGCGCACCTTGACTGCCACCCACAATCAAAACTTTTAAATTATTTGCAGATTTTTCTGGTTTAATTTGCGAACCTAAAACCACAAAATCAGCACGTAATGGATTACCCACAGTTAGAGCATGTTTAGCTGCGGGAAAACTCTCTGGAAATGCTTGCAAAACTCGACTAGCAAATATGGACAACAATTTATTTGTCGTGCCAACTACTCGATTTTGTTCATGAATCACTAATGGAATTCCTAACAAACGTGCCATTAAACCACCTGGAGCAGCTACAAAGCCACCCATTCCTAAAACCACATGCGGTTTCCGTTTACGTAAGTGTTGCCATGCTTGCATACAAGCTCGACTCAATAAAAATATACTTTTAAATTTTCCAACAATACCTTTACCACGTAAACCAGTAATACTGAGCCAATCAATTTCCAAAGCATTTGCAGGTACAACCCGCGCTTCCAAACCTTTATGCGTACCCAACCAAGTTACTTCCCAACCCTGCTGTTGTAACTGTAAACCTACAGCTAAAGCAGGAAACACATGTCCTCCAGTACCACCAGCCATAATCATAATACGTTTTGTATTCATCTTAGACATTAATCCATTCACGTTTTGCTTTAGGGATACTGGCAATTTTTTCTGCAACTTCACTGTATACCCGAAATAATAATGCTACTGCTACACACATCACTACCATACTGCCACCACCATAACTCATAAACGGTAAAGTTAAACCTTTAGTCGGTAAAATCCCCATATTTACTCCCATATTAATAAAAGCTTGAAAAGCAAACCAAATTCCTAAACCATAAGCTATAAAAGCTGCGAACCTTAAGCCAATTTTCTCAGCTTCAGCTCCAATTGCAAAAGCTCTTACAACCAATAAAGTAAATAAAATTATTACCCCAATAACTCCTACTAAACCTAATTCTTCTGCTAAAACCGAAAATAAAAAATCTGTATGTGCTTCAGGTAAATAAAATATTTTTTGTATTCCACTACCTAAACCCACCCCAAAAACTTCACCATGTCCAAAAGCAATTAAAGCTTGCACCAATTGAAAGCCTGTATTTTGCGCATCTTGCCATGGATCTAAAAAACTAGTTACCCTATCCATGCGGTACTGTGAACTAAGAATTAATGTAATCCCTAACACTACAACCACAGATATTAACACTGCAAATTGCCATAATTTAGCCCCACTTAAATACATCACAGCTAAAGCAATAGTTATTAATACTACTGCCGAACCAAAATCAGGTTCTAATAATAACAAAAAACAGGCTAATGAAAATAAGCACAAAGGACGCAATAAACTAAACGCTGCCATTTGAATTCTTTGTTGATGCCTAGTTACATAACCAGCAATATAAATTACTGCACATAATTTCATCATTTCAGAAATTTGAATTCTCAGCCCTAAAACTGATAACCAACGTAAGCTACCATTTACTTTCACTCCAAAACCAGGAATTAACACCAAAATTAATAATCCCATACCAATTAAAAATAGACTGGTACTATAACGTTCCCAAAATCTTAATGGCACTGTCATTACTAACAGCCCAAAAATTATACCCACAATAATATGAATACCTTGCCGAATCGGATAATGCCAACTATTGCCAGTTAATTTCACGCCTAAATGCAAGGATGAAGACACCATCATTACATAACCCAAACTAATTAATATCAACACTATTACCAATAAAAACCAATCTACATGCAGGGTGTTTAAATAACCAGCTACGCCAGTTTGTGATTTTTTAACCATTTTGAAATTCACGCGCTAAATTTAACACTGCATTTTTAAAGCAATCACCCCGATGTTGATAATTTTTATATTGATCCAAACTAGCACATGCAGGTGACAATAAGACTGTACTTCCAACACTAGCAATATTGTTTGCATATTGCACTGCATCCTGCATAGAATTTGCATTAATCGCAGGAATATTAACTGCTACCGCGATTGCAGATAACAATTTAGCATCTTTACCAAGCACAATAATAATTTGTACTTTGGCAATTAAAATAGCTTGTAAAATTTGTAAATCCGCACCTTTAGCATCTCCACCAGCAATTAAAATTACTTGGTTTTTAAATCCTTCCAAAGCGGCAATACATGCGCCTACATTAGTAGCTTTAGAATCATTAATCCATTTAATCCCATTAATTTGTGCCACCAATTGCATCCGATGTTCTAAACCCTGAAAATTTTTTAAACCTGTACACATAGCATCCAAATCTAAATTCACTGCTGCACCTAAAGCTAACGCTGCTAGCACATTTGCCACATTATGCTGACCTTCTAACCCACAACACGATACCGGCATTAAATATTTATCTTCAGCAACTAAATATTCTACGCCAGCACGTTTACCTAAATGAAAACCTGTGCTTTGATGCAAACTAAACCACTTAATTTGCCGATTAGGTAATTGCATATCTACCACCGCAGCATCATCAGCATTTAAAACCAACACACCATTACCAGCAAAAACTTGCTGTTTCACTAATTTATAAGTAGCTAAATCACCATGTCGATCTAAATGATCTGGGCTAATATTTAATACTGTAGCAGCAGCGGCATTTAAATTTTTAACTCGTTCTAGTTGGAAACTGGATAATTCCAAAATATATAATTCAATTGTATCCGCGAGCAAATCCAATGCTGGCAAACCTAAATTTCCACCCACAGCCACATTTTTGCCTGCTGATGCTGCCATTTCTCCTAATAAACTCGTCACCGTACTTTTGCCATTCGAACCAGTAATAGCTACAATTGGAGTCTTAGTGGCGCAACAAAATAAATCTATTTCACTAATATGAATTACGCCAGCCGCAAACGCTTGTTGCATACTGGCATAATTTAAGGATAAACCTGGACTAACCACTAAATGACTAAATTCAGTAAAATCATACTGAGCTAAATCTGCAGATAAAACTTCAATATTAGGCAATTCAGCTACTAAATTTGCTAACATTGCCGGCTTAGTTCTGCTATCCAATACGGTACATTTAAATCCTTGTGCCGATAAAAATCTCACCACTGCTAAACCAGTAATACCCAAACCAACTACTAAGATTTTAGAGTTTGCAGAGCATAAAGCATACTTTTGCTTAACTTGAGCTATAAATAATTGATTCAATACTGGCATTATCTTAATTTCAAGGTTGCTAAACCTACTAATACTAGGATAAAAGTAATAATCCAAAAACGTACAATAATTCGTGGTTCTGGCCAACCTTTAAGTTCAAAATGGTGATGAATTGGTGCCATTCTAAACACTCGTTTACCAGTTAATTTATATGAAGTAACTTGAATAATTACTGACAAAGTTTCTACTACAAACACCCCTCCCATAATTGCTAATACTACTTCTTGGCGAACTAAAATTGCTAAAACTCCCAAGCCAGCTCCTAAAGCTAACGAACCTACATCACCCATAAAAACCATTGCTGGATAAGTGTTAAACCATAAAAATCCTAACCCAGACCCAACTAGTGCAGCACAAAAAATAACTAATTCACCACTTTGCGGCAAAAATGGAATAGATAAATATTCAGCAAATTGTGCATGTCCAGATAAATACGCAAATACTCCTAAACCACCACCTACCATTACTGTGGGCATAATTGCTAAACCATCTAAACCATCAGTTAAATTCACTGCATTACTAGTCCCAACAATTACAAAATAACTTAAAATCACATAACCAAAGCCTATTTGTAGCACTACATCCTTAAAAAATGGCACGATTAATTCAGTTTCTGCAGGTAATTCAGCGGAAACATACATAAATATTGCTGCGCTTAAGCCAATTAATGATTGCCAAAATAATTTATCTCGCGCAGAAATGCCATCACTATTGCCTTCCATAACTTTGCGATAATCATCTATAAATCCAATTAAACCAAAGCCAGTAGTGACAAAAATTACTGTCCATACATAACGATTGCCTAAGTCACCCCACAACAAGGTACTAAAAATTATCGCGACTAAAATTAAAGTTCCACCCATGGTTGGAGTGCCAGATTTTTCAAAATGGGTTTCTGGGCCATCTTCACGCACACTTTGGCCAATTTTTTTCCGAGTTAATTTTTTTATCATCCAAGGGCCGATGGCAAAACAAATAATTAACGCGGTTAATGCACTTAATATTGCCCTCAAGGTTAAATATTGAAACACTCGAAAACTTTCATCTAATGACATTAATACGTCAAATATATATAACAACATCTTGATTTACACCCTAAAATTTTTGATTAAAGCCGCTGCAACATTTTCCATTTTTTGGATTCTAGAGCCTTTAATTAATACAGTTTCATGTCCTTGTGTGTGCGCTTGCAAAAACTCAATTAGTTCGGCTTGAGTCTGAAAAAATTTACCGCCAACTCCAAAACTAGCTACAGTTTCTGCCGCCACTGCACCTACTGCCAACAATCGCACTACTCCAAATTGTTTAATATTTGCACCCATTTGTTGATGCAAATTTGCAGAATCTGCGCCTAATTCACCAAATGCACCTAAAACTACCCACGGCTCACCAGCACATTGGCTTAATACTTCCAATGCTACCTGCAAAGAACTAGGATTAGCATTATAACTATCATCAATTACTACGCTGCCAACACTACTTATATAAGCTTGCAATCTACCAGTTACTGGCTGCATGATTTCCAAACCTTGTTTAATTTGTGCCAACGGAATACCAATTGCTAATGCTGCTGCCGCCGCCGCTAAAGCATTATTCACATTATGCAAACCAGCCAATTTTAATTGCACTGGAATAATATCAGTTGCTGTATGTAACATAAATGTAGTCAAAAATTGCTGCCCATGTAATTGCATTTGGATCTCACTTGCACTCACATCCGAATCTAAATTATTCTCCAAAGAAAAATTTATTACTTTCCGCGCGCCAGCTAATTTAGCCCAAAATGGATAAAAAACATCCATTTTATTCAACACCACCACTCCATGTGCTGGTAAAGCCGTAATAATTTCAGATTTTGCTTGTGCAACTCCAGTTAAACTACCAAAACCTTCCAAATGTGCCGCACCAACATTAGTAATCACACTCACATCAGCTTGGGCATACTGACTATTAAAACCAATTTCACCTACATGATTAGCACCCATTTCAATAACTGCATATTCATGTTCAGCCCGCAAACGCAACAAAGTTAACGGCACTCCAATTTCATTATTAAAATTTCCTTGAGTCGCCAAAACTTTTGCTTTTAAACCCAAAATAGCTGCTAACATTTCTTTAACCGTAGTTTTGCCATTACTACCAGTAATTGCAATTAGCTTCACCGCAGATTTTGCACGCCATAACGCTCCCATTTGCGCTAAAGCCAAACGTGTATCAGAAACTACTATTTGTGGAATCTCAATACTTTGCTGCTGTGATACTACGATTGCCACCGCGCCAGATTTTAAAGCTAAACTAATAAAATCATGCCCGTCAAAACGCTGCCCTGAAATCGCAACATATAAAGCTCCAGCTTGTATAGTACGACTATCAATTCCAACTTGAGTAATACTAAGATCAGTGCCAATTAATTGTCCTGAAATTTGTTGGGCAATTTCACTTAAATAAATCAATTCAATTCCTGTTCAAATATGGCTAAAGCCTGCTCAACTTCATAACTATCATTAAATGGTAACCGCATCCCATTAATTTCCTGATAATCCTCATGTCCCTTGCCAGCAATTAATACACACTCACCAGCTTTAACAGTAGCAATAGTTTGCATAATGGCTTGTTTTCTATCACTAATTAATTTGACTTTCTGCAATTCACAACCAGATACAATTGCCGCTAAAATATCTTCGGAAGCTTCAAACCTAGGATTATCATCTGTTAAAACTATTTTATCTGCCAATTGAGATGCTACTTCGCCCATTAACAAGCGTTTTCCAATATCTCGATTGCCGCCACAACCAAATATCACTGTAATATATTGATTTGTATGTTGTTTTAAAGCCTGCAAAGTTTTTGCTAACGCATCCGGTGTATGCGCATAATCCACAATTACCGTCGGTAATAAACCACCGCCAAACATTTGCATACGCCCTGATACTGAAGCTATATTGGCAATTTTTGTCACTGCAGTTTGAAAATCTAAGCCTAAAGCTAACAAAGTAGTTACCACAGCTAATACATTTTCTAGATTAAATTCGCCATATAAATTCATCTGCACAGGCATAAATTCAGTTTGAAAACATAGGGTAAAATCTAAACCAGCTAACGATGCTTTTACTTGAACAGCAGTGACACATTGGCTTTGAGTTTGATTTACAGCTTGACGACTATAAGTCCATAATTTGGTTGTCCTTGGTAAGGCAGCAATTAACCGTTCAGCATATTTATCATCTAGATTAATCACTGCAAACTCTAATTCTGGACGTTGAAATAATTTCAATTTACTCTGAAAATATGCTTCCATAGAACCATGATAATCTAAATGATCGCGACTTAAATTAGTAAACACAGCACCATTAAATTTCAATGCATTTGCGCGTCCTTGAGATAAAGCATGTGAAGAAACCTCAATAAAAATTCGCTCTAAATCAACTTGTGCATCTAATTTCACTAAAATTTTTTGCAACAAAATAGC
>DAOUSJ010000017.1 GCA_030627285.1 Methylococcaceae bacterium
CATAAATAATAATATACTGAGTTTCCTGACATAGGTAAAAACTTAGCTCTAAGTTCTTCGCATGACTTGTTGAAATCCACTACATCTAACGGCAGACTGTTATTTTTACAAACAGGGCAAGCATAAGCTTTTAACATAAATATATCCTTAATGTAAATAAACCTTATACTCTAACACAAATAATTATTTCCTAACAGAAGAGTATAACAGTATTGTTTATTAGCACTTATAATTAGTTTTAAATTTGTTGGTATAGATTATTTACCTAGAGTTTAAAGCTGTAATAATGGTTGTATATTCACTGAATTTAGGCCGTTGTAAGAAAAATCCGAATAATGCTAAAACGCTAAAAATATATAGGCTATTAAAATCATCGCCTAGGATAAACATTAGAATACCGAAAGTTCCTATAATTGCCATAAATGATAATGAAATCACTACCGTAGTGGTATAACGTTGCAAAGCAGTTTTATTACTTAACATAATTTGGTTTAAACGTAATAAAACATGCCTAATTAAATTAGTTAACGGAAAATTTATAATTGCAATTATATAAAAAATACTGCGAATTAAGACCCTAGTTTCAAGCTTCAAATCCAATACTTGCAATTCTAGTGCGAATTGGTGACATAAGAAAATATATCCGCCTTGAAATATACATAATAAAGCTATAAACATCCAAATTTGCTTAAATTCAGCTGGGATCTCAAATAATTTAGGTATCATTTGTAGCCATTTGAATCTGATATTGAATTGCTTGAATTTGTTTAGAATCTAAGGTAGCTATACGGTTATTATCTTTACATAAACCACCTCTAAAGCCTAAATAATCTGGCTGTAAAGGTAATAATGTTTCTATGTTTGCAAATTTTAATGAACCAGCTAAACCACATAATAAATCTAATTTTTGTGCCATTAACACAAATTGTTGAATAAGTTGCCAATCTAAAACTTGAGTTAATGAACCCAGTTGTTTATTTTGTGTATCTAACATAACTCCACAGAAACCCGCAATTTTTAATTCGGGCAATAACTTAAAATTAGGCTGAGAATCTGCAAACAATACCGCAATTAATTGCACTCCTTGTTGACTTAACATGCTTAATGCTTGAATCGTAGCAATTGCATCTCCATCTGGAAAAATGCCTATTTTTACATAATTTACTCCAGTTGCAGCCATTTCTTGCACCGCATGTAAAACTTTTGCTGGAATTAATTCTAAATCACCAATAGTGGCACTAATTGATTGTTGAGTATCTAGTTCCGTGACAATTTGCTTAACTTCGTTAACATCTAACGCGCCTAAAGCACCACTTGCAGGTTGCTTTAAATCTACAATATCCACACCTAAAGCACATACTTGCCGTGCTTCAGCAAGATTTTTTACACTCGCCAACATGCCTGTCATTATGTCGCACCTAGAGTTTGTTTGTAAGTGTCAATATATTCTATTAACCAAGACCAAGCTTCTAATTCCCTAGAGCCAGCAGTTTTTTCCAAACCTATAGTTAAATATTCCACTTCCCGATTAATTTTTTCCAAAGACAAGAAATGTAAACGACTACACAAAATTGCTGCTTCTAATACGGCATATTGAGCGCGATTAAAGCCAGTAAAACCCTTGTGATTAACTTGATGCACGGTTTTACAAAATAATTTTGGTCGTACAGCATCATCCTCAAGTTTAATTAATTCAACTTCACAATGAGCTAAAGTATGTTGCAAAACTTGTCCATGAATTTTTTCAGCTGCGATAGTGTCCCAAGATTTACGTCCAGTTATACAGCCTGCAAAAACTCTAACATCATCAGAATAATTAATTACTGCGCTGCCTTGGGTGATGATATTAGCTAAAGTTGTCGAAGGTTTGAAAGGTAAAATAATAAATCCAGTATCAATAACATGAATCCCCATGGGGGCAATATGGACTTGATTAGCTGAATTTATGCTGGTAACAATTGTTTCTTGTATCATAGGTAATTAAATTTCCTTAAGACCATCATAGCCTGAAGTAATAGGATAACGGCGTTCACGTCCAAAAGCTTTGGCAGTAATTTTTATTCCTGTGGGTGCTTGACGACGTTTATATTCATTTTTATCAACTAAACTTATTGCGCGTTCAACCTCAGCAATAGCAAATCCAGCAGCAATAATTGTGGTTTTGGATTGATCTAGTTCAATATAACGTTCTAAAATTGGGTCTAGTTGCTCATATGCTGGCAAAGAATCAGTGTCTATTTGCTCAGGTGCTAATTCAGCTGATGGTGGACGACTAATAACTCGTGCAGGAATCACAACAGATAATGTATTTCTGTATTTAGCTAATGCATAAACTAATAGTTTGGGAACATCTTTTAAAGGTGCAAAGCCACCCGCCATATCACCATATAAAGTTGCATAGCCCACGCTCATTTCGCTTTTGTTGCCAGTAGTTAAAACCATACGCCCAAATTTATTCGATAACGCCATGAGCAATAAACCTCTACAACGAGCTTGGATATTTTCTTCAGTAGCATCATTGTTAGTTTCAACAAAAATTGGAGCTAATAAATTCTCAAATGCTGTGACTGCACTAGCAATTGGGATAGTATAGGTTTTTACACCTAAAGCTTGAGCTTCTAATTCTGCATCTTCATTGCTCATATCTTGGGTATAACAAGAGGGCATTAAAACTGCTTCGACTTGATCCGCACCTAATGCATCTACTGCTAAGACTAAAACTAAGGCTGAATCAATCCCGCCCGATAATCCTAAAATTGCGCCATTAAAATTATTTTTGGTCACATAATCTTTAATACCCAATACCAAAGCAGAATATATGCCTGCAATAGGATTCACTATAGGTGTGCAGGTAGTTACTTGGGGTTGATTGTCAATAAAGTTTACTACGCTTAAATCTGTTTGAAATACTGGCGCGCGAAATACTATTTCAGCATCTTTGTTAGCCACAAAAGATCCACCATCAAAGACTAATTCATCTTGACCACCAATTTGATTAACATATACAATTGGTATTTGAGAAGTTTTAGCTTGGTTACTAATCTGGGCTTCACGTTGTTGTTGTTTGCCACGCTCAAAAGGTGAAGCATTCAATGTTAATAATATTGTCGCGCCAGCTTGTTGAGTTTGCGCCACAAGTTCAGGTTGCCAAACATCTTCACAAATACTTAAACCAATTAAAGCATCATGCAGCTCAAAGACACATGCTTGATTGCCAGCAGTAAAATAACGTTGCTCATCAAATACACCGTAATTTGGTAATGCTTGTTTGCGATAATTAGCAATAATTGCACCTTGATGTAATACTGCTGCACTGTTATATAACTTATCACCCACAATTTCTGGATAGCCAATCACAATTGCTATTTCTGGAAATATAGTGGCTAAATTATAGATGGCATTATTGGCTGCGGCAATGAAATCAGGGCGTAGAAGTAAATCTTCAACTGGATAACCGGTAAGAGTTAATTCAGGAAATATAATTAAATCAGCATTTAATTGAATTGCTTGTGCAGTAGCCTGTTGAATTTGGTTTACATTGGCTTCAATATCACCGACTAAAAAGTTTTGTTGCCCTAGGGCGATGTTTAAAGACATACTAATTGAATATATTATCTGCTTACACAGCAATGTTAGATCTTAAAATAGGTTATTATAAGTTATATATCTTAATAAAGTGCAACTTATAATTTACGTGCTTATTTAGAAAACCTTAGGAGTTTAATTATGCAAAAACCTTTAGTAAAAATTTGTAGTTTATTAATATTATCGACCTCAGCTAGTTATGCTTTCGATCAAATCAGCATTAGTGAGGACGAAGCTTTATTTTCCGTAATGGATAACACCATTCCAATAGTGACCAGCAAATATATTGGTTGGGATAAAGGTTGGAAATGGGCTTTACCCAAAATAACTGCTGAACATAGTAGTAATTCCAATCAAAATTATACTGGCTCTAGTTTTGATGGAACTTTTAAAAATTTAAGTATTGATTTTACTGGCAAAAATGTACTTAATCCTACTAGTAGCCAAATGACTTGGAAATATACTTGGAATAAAAAACTTGAAATTCCAGAAGCAATTGGTGCTGGCATAGAATTTTCTTTGGATCTGAAGTCATCTAGTTTTAATACTAAATCTCAAGATCCAATATTTTTACCAAATAATAGTGGTTGGAGCTGGAGAACTCCAGACGGTTTAATTAAAGTACAATTTAAACCAGCATTAGCAAAAATACATTTTGAAAGAGGCAATAAAAATAAAATTAGGGCTTTCTTTTTTGAAGATATAAAAAAGGGCGTCCAATCTAGTAAAATGATTGTTACCAGTTCCAAAAAAAATGTACCTTTTGTAGCTCCAACTTCAGCACTATATGATTCTGACAACGTTAATACTTGGTATAAAGATGTTTTACCTGCTAAAACCTCTCCTATAGATTTATCTTATTTAAATAAATCTAATATGCCTGTTGGGAAACGTGGATTTATCCAAGCAGTTGGCGATCAATTAATGTTTGAAGATGGCACTCCAGTAAAATTTTGGGGTGCTAATGTACAAGCGCAAGCATTATTTAAAACTACTGATGATAATATAAGATTGCATGCAAAAAGAATTGCGCAATTAGGATTTAATTTAGTTAGGATTCATCACCATGATTCTGATTGGGTTAAACCAAATGTTTTTTCTGATCCCACTAATAATACTCGAAGATTAAATAAAGATTCATTAAAAAAATTGGATCTTTGGATTACAGCTTTAAAAGCTAATGGAGTGCATATTTGGCTTGATTTACATGTTGGTAGAGTAGTTACCAAGAATGATAATATTACTGACTTTAATGAAGTAGCAGGTCAGAAAAAAAGCCCGTTTATAAAAGGATTTAGTTATTTTAATGACAGTATTCGCAAACAAATGCAGGTTTTTAATAGAGCTTATTTAACTCATGTAAATACATTTAGTAAATTAGCTTACAAAAATGATCCAGCAATCGTAGCTTTAACAATTACCAATGAAAATGATATAACCCACCATTATGGTAATATGGTTTTAGGCAATAAAGGCGTGCCAAAACATAATGCAAGATTTATGCAAAGTGTAAAAGCATTTTCTAATCGACATGGATTACCGTTGAAGGAAACTCAAAAAACTTGGGAAGCTGGTCCTTCCAAAATTTATTTAAATGATCAAGAACATCAATTTAATAAATCAATGATTAGACATCTTAGGCAATTTGGGGTTAAAGCTCCGTTAGTAACCACTTCAAGTTGGGGAAAAATGCCTATTTTTAGTCTGCCAGCGTTAAGTGAAGGTAATATTATTAGCACACATTCATATGGTAAAGCTGAAGAATTAAATTATAACCCACGCTTTAAATCTAATTTTTTAAGTTGGATTGCTAGTGCGCAACTAGCCAATAAACCCTTGGCAGTTACAGAATGGAATATTGAACCTTTTCCAGCTGCTGATAGATTTACAGTGCCATTGTATGTAGCAAGTATTGCGAATTTGCAACAATGGGACGCATTAATGTTATATGGTTATAGTCAATTGCATTTGAACAGTAGCAATAAAGGCAGTAATTATTCAACCTTTAATGACCCTAGTTTAATGGGATTAATGCCAGCAGCCGCGCTTTTATATAGAGAAAATCATGTGTCTGCTGCTAAAAAAACTTATACTTTAAGTCCTAGTAGAAATGACTTTTTCTATAAAACTCAATCCCCTGAAACTTCTAAAACTTTAAGAACTTTATTAGAAATTAGTCGCTTAAATATTAAAATCCCGCAAACTAAGGAATTACCTTGGTTAGAACCTAATAAAGCTGCCAAAGATAGTATTATTATTCGTGATTTTCAAAAGGATTTTATTCCTAAAGATCAAAATTTTGTTGAATCTGATACTAGAGAATTAAAACGTAATTGGGTACAAGGCACTCATACTATTAATACACAAAAATCTCAAGTAGCTTCTGGATGGATAGGTGGCAAAGAACTTCGATTAAAACATGTTAAATTTGCTTTGCAAACTAAAAAAGCTACTGTAGCTGTGCAAAGTTTGGATCAAAAGAATATTAATAATTCTAAGAAAATTTTTATTACTGCAATTGCACGTTCACAACCAATAGATTCAACTGATAAACTACCATTTCTTTCTGAACCAGTTATCGGTGAAATTGTAGTTAATGCACCTGTAGGTTTGAAATTGTACCCTATTAATCGAGCTGGAAAATCAGGTACTAAAATAGCAACTCAATATATAAATGGAACTTATTTTATTAATTTAACAGAAAATGCAAATACTCATTGGTATCTATTGAAAAATTAATCTTAAGTAGATTTACATATTGGCAACTCGGCAAAAAATGTTGAGTTGCTTGCAATATCAAATTCTATTTTTTAACAATCATTCAATAATTTGAAAAAAAGTTTCATTTTTCTTAATCATGCCTAATTCATGCCTAGCACGCTCTTCTAAAGCCTCAGTACCATTTCTTAAATTCAACACCTCAACATATAACATTGCATTCCGTTGTTGATTAATTTGTTCTTCCTGTTTTAAAGTGTCTAATTGTTGTTGGTAGTTGCTCACTTGCATTAAACTTCCGTCTCCATACCATAAGCGATATTGCAATAAGGAAATTAATACAATCGTAATTAATAGAAAAAATTTAATTGCTGTCTCCTTAAAACAAGAAAGGACACAAACCCCATTTAAACTAAATGTTTTTGTGTCCTAGCAAAACCAAGATTTAACGCTTAAAACTATTTAAGCATTCTAAAGGCACTGCGACCTGCATAGCTTGCTGCATCACCTAGTTCGTCTTCAATTTTCATTAAACGATTGTATTTTGCAATACGGTCAGAACGGCTTAATGAACCTGTTTTAATTTGTCCTGTGCCTGTCGCAACGACTAAATCTGCAATGGTTGTATCTTCAGTCTCACCTGAACGATGTGAAACCACTGCACTATAACCTGCATCAGCAGCGGTTTTAATCGCTTCTAAAGTTTCAGTTAAGGTTCCAATTTGATTAACTTTGATTAAGATTGAATTTCCAATGCCTTTTTCAATACCTTCTTTCAAAATTTTAGGATTCGTCACAAACAAATCATCACCGACTAATTGAATTTTGTCACCCAATTTTTCAGTATGAATTTTCCAACCATCCCAATCATTTTCATCTAAGCCATCTTCAATAGAGACAATCGGATATTTTTCTACCCAATCAACAAAAAAGTCAGTCATTTCTTCTGAAGTTAAACTTTTTCCTTCTGCGGCTAACACATAACGACCGTCTTGATAGTATTCAGAGGCAGCGGCATCCATTCCTAAGAAAATATCTTCACCGGCTTTATAACCTGCTAATTCAATCGCTTCTAAAATAACGCTAATCGCTTCTTCATTTGACGACAAATTAGGGGCAAAACCGCCTTCATCACCAACAGTTGTGGCTAAATCTTTTGATTTTAAAACTTTAGCTAAATTATGAAAAACTTCTGCGCCATAACGAATTGCTTCACGAAACGTCGGTGCGCCAACCGGTAAAATCATGAATTCTTGTAAATCCACACTGTTGTCGGCATGAGAGCCGCCATTAATGATATTCATCATTGGCACGGGCAACACAAATTTACCGCTGGTATTTAAAGAACGATATAAAGGAATCTTCGCAGCTTTTGCCTGTGCATGAGCTGCCGCCATAGACACGCCTAAAATAGCATTTGCGCCTAAACGTCCTTTGTTTTCAGTGCCATCTAAATCAATCATTTTTTGATCGATCGCGGCTTGATCGGCTGAATCCATACCAATAACAGCATCACGAATTTCAGTATTAATGTTATTAACCGCAGTTAAAACACCTTTACCTAAATAGCGGTTTTTATCACCATCACGCAATTCAATCGCTTCACGCTCACCAGTTGATGCACCTGAAGGAACCATTGCACTGCCAATATCTCCAGACGCTAAGATTACGTCGGCTTCAATAGTTGGGTTTCCGCGTGAATCAAGGATTTCTCGTGCTTTAATGTCAACGATTTTACTCATGTATATTTTTCCAAAGGTTTTAAAAAAATTGTTACTTAATAAGAATTCTTAAACAAACTAAATAATTCAATTACTAAATCAGGGAATAAATGCGGCGCAGCTAGATCATCGCCGGCATAATTATTTAATAGTTGATATTGATTAGTTTCCGCATCCAACACAAACTGTTGAATTACCTGTTCATAAGGAAATACTAACCAATATTCACGCACACCACTTTCTGCATACAATTTATGCTTGGTTTTAACTTCTTTTTTAGAATTGCCTTTGGATAAAATTTCAATTACCCAATCAGGCGCGCCATTACAACCTTGCTCATCCAACTTACTTGGATCGCAAATCACGCATATATCCGGTTGCACTACAGTAGTAATGTCTTTGTTGGCTAATAATGATTTATTGCTATCATACAAACGCACATCAAATGGGGCTGAAAAAGCTTGGCAATTTTTAGTTTCAAAATAATTAAATAACCGACCACTTAAACGCCATGATAATCGTTGATGGTTTACATTCGTAGCAGGTGACATTAGTTGAATTTTTCCCTTGACTAATTCCAACATATCATCAAATTTCCAAGTCAAATAATCTGCATAATTATACTCTGCATTCAAATCTAGCTGGGATAATTGGGTAATTTCTAACATCACATTCACCTCATTATAAAGTGGTTTCAATTAAGCCTTGTTGTTTAACTGTGGTATCTAAAATTAATAAGGTTTCCAATAATTCAGCCATTCTATGCAACGGCCAAGAATTAGCCCCATCACTTAATGCTTGGTCTGGATTTGGATGTGTTTCCATAAATAAACCTGCAACTCCAGCAGCAACAGCCGCCCGTGCTAATACTGGTACATGTTCACGTTGTCCACCAGAAACTGTACCTTGTCCGCCAGGTAATTGTACTGAATGAGTCGCATCAAATACCACTGGACACTTGGTATCACGCATTACTGCTAATGAACGCATGTCTGAAACTAGGTTATTATACCCAAAAGATGCACCACGTTCACACACCATAATTTGCTGATTGCCAGTATCTTGAGCCTTATTAACTACATTTTGCATATCCCAAGGAGCTAAAAATTGTCCTTTTTTGATATTTACTGGAATGCCTTGTTGTGCCACTGCTTGAATGAAATTAGTTTGGCGACATAAAAATGCTGGCGTTTGCATTACATCAACTACACTTGCAACTTCATCTAACGGCGTATCTTCATGCACATCAGTTAATATAGGTACACCGATTTCTTGTTTAACTTTTTCCAAAATTCGCAAACCAGCTTCAACTCCAAGCCCCCTAAAACTAGCGTGTGAAGATCTATTCGCCTTATCAAAAGATGATTTATAAATAAACGACATCCCTAATTTTGTGGTTATTTCTTTTAAATAAGCTGCGGTTTCTAAGGCTAGGGCTTCACTTTCAATCACACATGGGCCTGCGATTAAAAATAATGGCTTATCTAAACCTACAGTAAAATCACATAATTGCATAAATTTGCTCGTTAATATATTGGTTTTAAGGGAATAAATATCAGGCTATTTAATCATTGCTTCAGCATCAAGTTGGCGAAAATAATCTAGGCGTTGTTTAATTTGAGTTTCCAATCCACGTGTAACTGGATGATAATACAGACTATTTTTTAAAGCTTCTGGAAAATAATTCTCTCCAGCTGCATAAGCTTCTGGCTCATCATGAGCATAACGGTAATCAGTGCCATAATCCAAATCTTGCATTAGTTTAGTTGGTGCATTACGTAAATGTAATGGAACATCCAAAGAACCACTATTTTTAGCCGCTAACATAGCTTGTTTATACGCCATATAAACAGCATTACTTTTTGCAGCTACCGCTAAATATACAATTGCTTGGGCAATAGATAATTCACCTTCTGGAGTTCCCAAACGAGCATAACTTTCCCAAGCTGAAATAGCTATCCCTAAAGCGCGTGGATCTGCATTACCAATATCTTCTGAAGCAATTTTAATCACTCGTCTAGCAATATACAATGGATCACAACCACCATCTATCATTCTACAAAACCAATACAAGGCTGCATCAGGACTACTACCACGCACAGCTTTATGTAAAGCCGATATTTGATCGTAAAATTGCTCACCTTTATTATCAAATTGACTAATTTTACCTTGCAAAGCTTCATTAATAATATTTGCAGTAATAATTTTCACCCCATTAATTTCAGGGGCTAAATCCACAGCTATTTGGAGTACATTTAAACTTCTGCGCGCATCACCATCGGCACTTTTAGCAATAATTATTAGTAATTCAGCCGCAATTTGAATTTGATATTCGCCTAAACCACGTTGTTTATCAACTAAAGCCTTGGTTAACAAAGTATTTAAACAATCATTATCTAAGGCACGTAATACATATACTCGTAATCTGGATAATAAAGCATTATTTAAGGCAAATGAAGGGTTTTCAGTAGTTGCGCCAATTAAAATTAAACTGCCATTTTCTACTGGAGCTAATAATGAATCTTGCTGACTTTTTGAAAAGCGGTGAATCTCATCAATAAATAATAAGGTTTGTAAACCTTTTTGTCTAGCAACTTGAGCTTGTATAACTGCTGCACGTATATCTTTAACCCCAGCTAAAACTGCAGATAATTCAATATAATAAGCTTTTGAATGGTGAGCTAAAATTTTCGCTAAGGTAGTTTTGCCTACGCCTGCTCCACCCCACAAAATCATTGAATGTAATTGCCCTGAATCTAATAACATTCTTAAAGGTTTGCCGATACCTAATAAATGCTGTTGTCCCACATAATCATCTATGGATTGTGGTCTAAATTTAGCAGCTAAAGGTATGCAATCTGAAGTTGGCGACATTATAAGTTTGGGGGACGCGCTATAAAAAACCCGTCATTACAACGGGCTATGATATAGATTGATAACTATTAATTTTTAGACTTATCTACAATTTGATTAGCTTGAATCCAAGGCATCATTGCACGTAGTTTTGCACCTACTTGCTCAATTGGATGCTCAGCATTTAAACGTCTACGAGAAGTCATTTCTGGATAATTAGTCATGCCTTCAGTAATAAATTGTTTCGCATAATTACCATTTTGAATATTTTTCAAAGCTTCACGCATCGCTTGACGACTCTCATCATTAATGATTTTAGGCCCTGTAACATATTCACCATATTCAGCATTGTTAGAAATTGAATAATTCATATTCGCAATCCCGCCTTCATACATTAAATCTACAATCAATTTTAATTCATGCAAACATTCAAAATAAGCCATTTCAGGCTCGTAACCTGCTTCAGTTAAAGTTTCAAATCCAGCTTTAACTAATTCAACTGCGCCACCACATAATACTGCTTGCTCACCAAATAAATCAGTTTCAGCTTCATCACGGAAAGTAGTTTCAATAATTCCTGAACGTCCACCACCGATTGCAGAGGCATAAGATAAACAAATTTCTTTTGCAGTTCCAGATGAATCTTGTTCAATTGCGATTAAATCAGGAATGCCACCACCACGAACAAATTCAGAACGTACAGTATGACCTGGAGCTTTTGGTGCAATCATAATTACATCTAAATCAGCACGCGGTACAACTTGATTAAATAAGATTGCAAATCCATGCGCAAAAGCTAATGCAGCTCCAGATTTAATATTTGGCTCAATTTCTTCTTTATATAATTGTGCTTGAAATTCATCTGGAGTTAACAACATTACTATATCAGCTGATGCTACAGCTGATGCTACGTCTGCAACTTTTAACCCTGATTTTTCTGCTTTAGCAATTGAACTAGAACCAGCACGTAAACCAACTACAACTTCAACGCCTGAATCTTTTAAGTTGTTTGCGTGAGCATGACCTTGTGAACCATAGCCAATAATCGCAACCTTTTTGCTTTTGATAATTGAAAGGTCAGCGTCTTTGTCGTAATAAACTTGCATTATTTTTCTCTTGTAAAATTTAAGTAGGTTGAATTTAAAGTTAAAGCTTACAAATGTAAACCTTTTTCACCACGGGAAATTCCAGTTGCTCCAGAACGCACTACTTCGATAATTGAATCTTCATCAATAGCAGCAATAAAAGCATCTAATTTATCTGAAGTGCCTGTCATTTCAATTACATAAGTTGTTGGAGTCACATCTATTATTTTACCGCGAAAAATATCCGCTGTGCGTTTAATTTCTTCGCGAGTATCTAAACGAGTTTTGATTTTTAACATCATTAATTCGCGTTCGATATGAGAAGTTTCGGCAAAATCAATCAGTTTTACTACATCAATTAATTTATTTAATTGCTTAGTAATTTGTTCCACAATCTCATCACTGCCACGAGTTACTAAAGTCATTCTGGATAAAGTACTATCTTCTGTGACTGCAACTGTAAGCGATTCTATATTATACCCACGAGCTGTAAATAAACCCGCAACTCTGGATAATGCACCGGCTTCATTTTCAATCAAAATAGCAATGATGTGTCTCATGCTAACTCCCGGTTTATCGGCGTATCAATTGCAACCCGTAGTTTCATATCATTATGCGCTTTTCCAGATTCAATCATGGGATAAACATTTTCAGTTTTATCAGTAATAATATCCAAAAATACCGATCTATCTTTAAGCGCAAATGCTTTTTCTAGTGCTGGACGCACTTCTTCAGGATGTTCAATTTTAATACCTACATGTCCATAAGCTTCAGCCAATTTTACAAAATCTGGCAATGCATGCATATAAGAATTTGAGTAACGACTTTCATATGAAAATTCTTGCCATTGCCGTACCATGCCCATGTAACGATTATTTAAGTTAATAATTTTGATTGGGGTATTGTATTGCGACGCAGTAGATAATTCTTGAATACACATTTGGATACTAGCTTCACCAGTTACACAAGCAACTTCTGTATCTGGAAAGGCTAATTTTGCCCCAATTGCTGCTGGCAAACCAAAGCCCATAGTACCTAAACCACCTGAATTTACCCAACGCCTTGGCTTGTCAAAATGATAGTATTGTGAAGCAAACATTTGGTGTTGACCAACATCGGAAGTAATAATCGCATCACCATTAGTGACTTCATATAACTGTTCAATTACATATTGGGGTTTAATAATTTCGCTATCACGATCATATTCTAAGCAATTTACCGCGCGCCAAGTATTAATTTGTTGCCACCATTTATCTAAAGCATCTGTATTAATAGTGTCTAAATTCTGCTGAATTAATGGCATCATTTCGTTTAATACGATTTTAACATCACCAACAATTGGGATTTCAACTTTAACTGTTTTGGCAATTGAAGCTGGATCTACATCTATATGAATAATTTTTGCGTAAGGGCAGAAAAGTTCTAATTTGCCGGTAACTCGATCATCAAACCGCGCTCCAATGGCAATAATTACATCACTTTCATGCATAGCCATATTAGCTTCATAAGTGCCATGCATACCTAACATACCAACAAATTGTTTATTAGTAGCTGGATAACTGCCTAAACCCATTAAAGTATTAGTTAATGGAAAGCCTAAAATTTGGGTAAACTTAGTTAATTCATTACTGGCATTAGAAGAAATTACCCCACCGCCAGCATAAATCATTGGACGTTGCGCCGTTAAGAGTAAATCCACCGCTTTTTTTATTTGCCCACTATGACCCCTTAAAACTGGATTATAGGAACGCATCACCACACTTTGTGGATAATGATAAGGAATTTTTGGTTCTGGTGCGGTAATATCTTTAGGAATATCAACTACTACCGGGCCTGGTCTTCCAGTTGTGGCTACATGAAAAGCTTTTTTCATGATTTCTGCAATCTCATGCACATCTTTAACTAAAAAGTTGTGTTTTACACATGGGCGAGTAATTCCAACCATGTCAACTTCTTGAAACGCATCACTACCAATAACAGATGAAGGTACTTGACCAGAAATTATTACCATTGGAATTGAATCCATATATGCAGTAGCAATTCCAGTGACTGCATTGGTCGCACCAGGACCTGAAGTTACTAAAACTACACCAGCTTTTCCAGTAACACGTGCATACGCATCGGCGGCATGAGTTGCTGCTTGTTCATGCCTGACTAAAATATGTTTGACATCATCTTGATGAAATAAGGCATCATACAAATGCAAGACTGCCCCACCTGGATAGCCAAATATAAATTCTACACCTTCGTCTTTTAAACACTGGACAACAATCTGCCCACCACTGAGTTCCACGTTAATATCCTCGAATAAAGCTATGCGAATGGACTTATAAACTATTTACAATCCTTAAAAGCCTTACGTTTTTTATAAGACCAGCCAAGATACTGTTTTAAATTGCTCACGTCAAGTCAACAAATTTTTTTATAAGTTTGTGATCTGAATAAGAATACATTATATTTCCTAGTAAATTAACATACAAATCTAATGGGCGATAATATGCGAAATAAAGGTAAAATAACTCACTGGAATGAGGCTAAAGGCTTTGGTTTTATTACTCCTAAAGCAAAAACAAAACCAATATTTGCCCACATTAAATCATTTAATGACAAACATCAATTACCAAAATTAAATCAAGTTGTTAGCTATAATTTATCTAAAGATAAGCAAGGTAGAAATTGTGCAATAAATATATCTAGAAAAAATGACGATATGATCCAAAGTAATTCTAATAAGAATATTGTACAGGCATTAACTATAGCACTAAATTTTATCTTGTTTGTAGCCATATTTAGCATTATTAATTCGCAAGTTTTATGGTTTTTGTATACTTATATCTTACTAAGTTTAATTACATTTTCAACCTATGCTATTGATAAATCTGCGGCGCAACAAAATGAGTGGCGAATTTCAGAAAAAACTTTGCATTTATTCAGCATATTAGGTGGTTGGCCAGGAGCTTTAATAGCTCGACATACTCTGCATCACAAATCCAGTAAACAACCTTTTTGCAAAATTTTTTGGTGGACTGTAATAATAAATATTAGCTGTTTTATTAGCTTCAGCATCTTAATAAGCATTGATGCTATAATGTTAATTGAATTCATTAAAGCAAGATTATATGGCTATTAAAACTCTGCGCCAAATTGTTTTAGACACTGAAACTACTGGACTTGATCCCAAATTGGGACATAGAATTATTGAAATTGGTTGTGTGGAATTAATTAATCGACGCTTAACCAACAAGCATTTTCATATGTACGTCAATCCACAACGAGAAATTGATGCTGGCGCAATTAAAGTCCATGGAATTACTAACGATTTTTTACAAGACAAGCCATTATTTGCTGAAATAGTAGTTGAATTCATGAATTTTATTCAAGATGCGGAATTAATTATTCACAACGCGCCTTTTGATGTTGGATTTTTAAATCATGAATACGCCTTAGCATCAACAGAATTAGGCACTATTGCAGATCATAACAGTGTATTGGATACGTTGGAATATGCGCGCAAAAAACATCCTGGGCAACGCAATAGTTTAGATGCATTATGTAAACGTTACGGAATTGACAATAGTAAACGTGAATTACATGGAGCCTTATTAGACTCGGAAATTTTAGCCGAGGTGTACTTATTAATGACTGGTGGACAGTCATCTTTATTGAATGCAGCACACACTGAACATCATACCCAAGTTAAGGTGATTCAACATTCACTCCAACAACGTGCAAAATTAAAAATAATCCCTGCAACTGCTGAAGAATTATTAGCACATACCCAGCGTTTACACGCTATCTCTAATACTACGTGGAAATAAGATGTCTACAATTTTGGCTTTAAGCTACTGAATTAATTATGCAAATTCAATGGTATCCTGGACATATGTACAAAGCCGGCAAAGAAATTAAAAACACTTTGCAAAAAATTGATTTAATTATTGAGGTATTAGATGCACGCCTGCCATTTAGCAGCGAAAATCCTAAATTATCTCAATTGCGCGGCGATAAACCTTGTATTAAATTATTAAATAAATCTGATTTGGCCGATGCTGATATTACTAGTGAATGGCAAGATTATTTAGAACAAACACAAGATATTAAAACTTTAGCACTGAATATTTACACTCCTGAAAAAACTGCTTTAATTCCAGAATTATGTCATAAAATGTTTCCTGCAAAGCAAGCTTATCAAAGTATAAACGCACTAATAATGGGGATTCCAAATGTAGGAAAATCTACCATAATCAATGCTTTGGCTGGCAGAATAATTGCTAAAACCGGCAATGAACCTGCAGTAACTAAACGCCAGCAACAAATTAGACTTAAACAAGGCTTGATCCTGTTTGATACCCCAGGAATGTTATGGCCAAATTTAGAAAATAAAAATACTGGTTATCGTTTAGCAGTTTCAGGTGCAATTAAAGATACGGCTTTGCATCATGATGATGTGGCTTTTTTTGCTGCTGAATATTTATTGCATCAATATCCACAATTACTTAAGGATAGATTTAAAATTCCAGTGTTACCAGCTAATGAAACTGAATTGATGGAAATTATTGGACGACAACGTGGTTGTTTACGCGCTGGTGGTAATATTGATATGGACAAAACCGCTAAAATTTTAATGTCTGAAATTCGGGCAGGTATTTTGGGGCAAATTAGCTGGGAAACTCCAAAAATGATGGAAACTGAATTAGCTGAATTAAAACTTATTCGGGCTTCCAAAGCTGCGAAAAAAAAATCTAAAATGAATGCACACACCAGAAAATAAACCAATTTTACAAGTAAAAAATTTAACTTGTGAACGCGATGAACGGTTATTGTTTGAAAATTTATGTTTTCAAATTCATGCTGGTGAAGTATTACAAATTGAAGGTCAAAATGGCAGTGGCAAAACCACTTTATTGCGAATTTTATGTGGTTTATTAAGTAATTTTAGTGGTGAAATTTTTTGGCAAGGTAATAACATTTCACAAGTGCAAGCAGAATATTATCAAGCTTTATTATATGTAGGACATTTAACTGGCGTTAAAGCAACTTTAACTCCGCTAGAAAATTTAGCTTGGATGCAACAATTATCACCACAATTACAGCAACTGGATTTAGAAACTGCCTTAGCAAAAGTGGGGCTGTATGGCTTTGAAACTGTACCTTGTTATAGTCTATCTGCCGGTCAACAACGGCGAGTAAATTTAGCGCGTTTATATTTGAGTAATGCGCCATTATGGATTTTAGATGAACCATTTACCGCTTTAGATATTACTGGAGTTACAGAAAAAGAACAATTAATTCAACAACATGTTGCAACAGGTGGCTGTGTGATTTTAACTACACATCAAGAGTTAAAAATTTCTCAACGCCGACTCAATTTAGATAGTTTACGAGTAACATAATGCAGTTTTTTTTCGCCGCAATCAAAAGAAATTTGTTACTTAGTTTCAGACATAAAAGTGATATTTTTAATCCGCTGGCATTTTTTCTCATGGTTGCAGTAATGTTTCCATTAGGAATTAGCCCTGAAGCTAAATTTCTAGCTGCAATAGCTGCTGGAGTGATTTGGGTAGCGGCATTATTAGCCAGTTTATTGTCTATGGATGGTTTATTTCGCAGTGATTTTGCCGATGGATCCTTAGAGCAAATGCTGATTAGCCCACAACCTTTAATAGTAATGGTGTTAGCTAAAATCATTAGTCATTGGTTAGTAACCGGATTTTGTTTAGCCTTATTATCGCCCTTATTAGCTTTAATGTTATTTTTACCCTCAGAAGCTTTATTTGCCTTGGTAGCCAGTTTATTATTAGGCACACCAACTTTAAGTTTAATTGGGGCTATTGGTGCTGGTTTAACCGTGGGCTTACGTAATGGCGGGGTCTTGATTTCCTTGTTAATTTTACCGCTATATATTCCATTGTTGATTTTCGGTACCGCTATGGTGCAAGCAGCCAGCATGGGAATGCCTATTGTTGGATATTCGGCGATCTTAGGCGCAATTTTAGTAGTAAGTTTATTGTTTGCTCCGTTTGCAACGGTTGCAGCTTTGAAAATAAGTGTCAAAGGTTAATACATGAGTGCAGAAAATCGCTTAGAATATCTTCAAGCAATGGGCATAGAAGTTTGGGTACCTAAAAGTGCTAATGTAGAATTACCTGCACCGCAAATCCCAATAACTCACATTCCTGTTATATCAACACCAGCACCAGCACCTATAATACAAACGGCAACCGTAGAAAATATTCCTAGCATAACTCAAGTAGATACATGGGAAACATTGGCTACCGAAGTTAAACAATGTCAACAATGTCAACTTGCAACTACGCGCACACAAACCGTATTTGGCAGTGGCAATAAAAATGCCGATTGGCTATTAATTGGTGAAGCTCCTGGAGAAGAGGAGGATTTGCAAGGCAAGCCATTTGTAGGTACAGCTGGATTGTTATTAACTGAAATGTTACGGGCAATGGCTTTGGATCGTGAACAGGTTTTTATTGCTAATATTTTAAAGTGCCGCCCACCGAATAATCGAAATCCAAATGTATCTGAAGTGAAAAATTGCAAAAATTATTTACATAGGCAAATTGCTTTAATTCAGCCCAAAATTATTTTAGCTGTGGGTAGAATTGCTGCGCAAAATTTATTAAATACTACTGATTCTTTGACAAAATTACGCGGTAAAGTACATAAATTTACTAACATTCCAGTGGTTGTAGTGTATCATCCAGCATATTTATTGCGCTTTTTAAATCAAAAAAATCAAGCGTGGCAGGATTTGCAATTTGCATTAAGTGTCTATCAACATAATAATAAGTTATGAAAATATTAAATGCGATTAAAAATTTAGTGATTTATGATGCAGATCGAGAATTTTATGCACAAGTCTTTCCTGAATCTGTTGAAAAAATTGATCTTATGCGAATAAGAAAAATGTTTCTTAGTGATTTAAATTCTGTATTAGCCATTGAAGCAAAAAATTATAATTATCCTTGGGGTAGAGAAATTTTCAAGGATTGTTTTATTGCACCTAGTTATAGTTGCTGGGTTTGTGAAGATACTGAAAATATTGTAGCGTATGCTATTCTTTCAGTTGCGGCTGGTGAAGCACATGTATTGAATCTTTCAGTTGATCCTGCTAGTCAAGGTTTAGGCGTGGGTAAATTATTCATGCAACATTTAATCAAACAAGCGCGTAAAAAATCTGAAACTATTTTTTTAGAGGTGCGACCTTCAAATTTGAATGCAATTAGTTTGTACAAAAGTTTAGGTTTTAATGAAATTGGAGTACGGAAAGATTATTATCCTACTGAATCTGGGCGCGAAGATGCGGTAATGCTGGCTTTAGAATTAGTTAGTTTATTTTAGCTATAATGGTGTATAATTAAATTTACCTATTGGGGGCGACATGGCTTCGACGTGGGTAGCAAAACTTTGAGTGCATGTCAAGCACAGTACAGCTTGTAAAACCTACTGAAATACAGTATTCGCAAATGACGAAAACTACTCAATGGCTCTAGCTGCGTAAAACCAGCACCATTCCTTTGACTATCTGTGCTTATGCGGGTAGAGTTCCTCGGAACATTCGAAGGTCATCTTACATAAGATCGCGGCTAAACTTAGTTCGGAGTTAACCCCGCTAAACCCAATCGAAATCGCTATTTATTTTCTTGGCTCGTCGGGGCGTAGGTAGTTAAATCAAAGCGCGAGATAAACATGTAGAGCTTTTGGCAGAGTGCTTGCGGACGCGGGTTCAATTCCCGCCGCCTCCACCAAAATTTAAAAACCTGTTGTTATAATTAGCAGCAGGTTTGATATGTCAATTAAACTATAAATAACGTTTCAAACTTTCCTGTTTTTTATCCGCAACAATTTCAATATGTTATTCTATTTCTGTGACTAATATTTGCAACAATCAATAATGTTAAAAATTAAATTCAAATATTAAAACTAATGAAAATTTTGATTTTTGAATATTTAACTAGTGGTGGTTGGAATAAAAATTCTCTATCCAAAGATTTAGTTGCTGAAGGTTTATTAATGTTAACAGCGTTAATAAATGATTTGCAACTTCTTGAAGAACATCAGCTACAGGTTTTAATTGACACTAGATTAAAGCAGCTAGAATTTACATCATCTAAACTAGAATTAATTCCGATTTATGCGAATGATAATATCTTAGAGAAATTTTCTCAAACTTTAGCAACTTGTGATGCAGTTTGGATAATTGCTCCAGAAACTAACAAAATCTTATTTGAACTATGTCAACTAGTTGAAGCTACAGATAAAATTTTATTAACTTCACCAACAAATGCAATTGCCTTGACCGCAGATAAATGGCGTTGTTATCAACACTTATCTCAACACCAAATTGCCACAGTTACCAGCCAATTATTAACAGCTGAATATGTATTTAGCCACGATATAGTACTTAAAATCCGTGATGGTGTGGGTTGTGAAGATTGTGTATTAATCCAATCCGCAATCGAATTACATCAATTTGTAAATCAATGTAAAAATTTGAGTAAGTATATATTGCAACCATATATAGCTGGAAACAATTACAGTATTTCTGCGATATTTCAGCATGGAGCTGCTGAGTTAATTTGTTTGAATCGGCAACTTATTCAATTAATTCAAGGCAAATTTAAATTATTAAACTGTGAAATTGAATTGCAACTTCAAGCCCAAATACAGGCATTAAATCTATTAACGCAACAAATTGCGGCGGCAATTCCTAGTTTGTGGGGTTATGTGGGAATTGATTTGATTTGGCATCAAGGCACTTGGTTGGTGTTAGAAATCAACCCACGTTTAACTAGTTCTTATGCTGGAATTAATCCAAATTTGGATATTAACCCTGCGGCTTTGGTATTAAAACTATTAGACCAAAAAACATTAATCTCACAATGACACACACGATCTTAGGTTGGGACATAGGCGGAGCGCATCTAAAAGCCGCAGTATTAAATGCAAATAATTCTATTGAGCAAGTTTATTTACAAGCATGTCCATTATGGCAAGGTTTGACGCATCTACAACACGCAGTAACAACAGTGTTAGCGAATGTAACCACACAAATTGATACCCATGTAATTACTATGACTGGCGAGTTAGTTGATTTATTTGCTAGTCGCGATGCCGGCGTAATACAAATTATTCAAGCCATGCAAACTTATTTAACCGGTCAAAATGTGCTTATTTATGCAGGTCAACAAGGTTTTATCCCAGCAACAAATATTTGTAAGGCTAATTATGCCGCGATAGCTTCAGCAAATTGGTTAGCAAGTGCAAATTTGAGTGCCGCCCATATTAACACTGGTTTATTTGTTGATATTGGCAGTACCACTACAGATATTTTATTATGTGCAAATTCTCAAGTGCAAGCCCTAGGTTATACTGATTATCAACGCTTGCAATCCCAAGAATTAATTTATACTGGAATTGTTAGAACTGCGGTCATGGCATTAACACATACCGCTGTATTTCAAGGGCAAACCGTGGGTTTAATGGCAGAATATTTTGCGACCATGGCAGATGTGTATCGGCTTACAGGAGAATTAAATGAAGCCCACGATCATACTGCAACTGCTGATGGTACAGAAAAAACTAGCTTAGCAAGTGCAAAACGCTTATCCAGAATGACTGGTTATGAATTTTCTGAGCAAGATTTAACTGCTTGGATAGCATTTGCGCAAAATTTGAAACAACAACAAAAACTTAGAATTTTACATACTTGTGAAATGCAATTAAAACGTTTACAGTCAACTAAAGAGCCGGTTATTTTAGGTGCAGGTATTGGAAGATTTTTAGTTGCCGAAATTGCTACAGATTTATCCTTACCATATCAAGATTTTAATAATTTAGTTGCTATTAAACCTCAAAATTCAGAATTAACTAGTGCGGACTGTGCGCCTGCAGTGGCTGTAGCTTGTTTATATCAACAGATTATAAACAGGTAGTTGGTTTAGGTAAGCCAGCAATTTTACATGCATATTTCAATGGCCCTTGAGGAAACAAAACATGTAAATAACGACTATTACCTTTATCAGCCCCTAAAGTATTTTTAATCGCTTTGGTAAATACACGCGCGTTAGGTAAGTGCTGAAAATTTTGGTAATAAGTGCGAATGAATTCAATGATTTCCCAATGCGCGGCTGTAAGTTGAATCGCATTAGCTTCGGCAATTAACACAGCTAAATCTGGATTCCAAAGCTGCATATCACGGAGAAAACCTTCAGCATTGAAATATTGTGGAATTTCGTTTAATTCCATGTCTGAATTAATTTATGCTGGGTAGTTAAGTTCACTAATTCAGGGCAATCTATTACTATTATTGTAGGAATTAATTCTTGCGCAAGAATACCACGACTAGCTATATCATCTGCCAGCACATATAATTCTGCTCCAAGCTGTTGTAATTTCATGGTGTTTTCACCAAGATTTAAAATTTGAAACAGTGAATCTTCAAAAAACACTATTGCATCAGTAGCAACAATTCGTTCCAAAGTTGCAGTTTCTAAAGGTGCTTGAAAAATTAAATGTAACATTTATTCTACATGTGAAAGTTTAAGCCCAATTATGCCGATAACAATCAATGTTATGGATGATAACCGTAGCCAATGAATGGATTCATTGAATAATATAATTCCTAAAATTGCGACTCCAACCGCTCCCATGCCAGTCCAAATTGCATAAGCTGTACCCAAAGGCAAAGTTTTAATGGCGATTAATAATAAATAAAAACTACTTAAAGCTGAAATTGCAGTGATAATACTAGGGATTAATTTGGTAAATCCATGATTGTATTTAAGACTTACCGCAAAGATTATTTCTGCCATAAATAAACATAACCATGCAATCATAATTTTATTCCATAAGTTTCAGGGCGCACAATACCACGAATTGCATAAAATTCTTGAGGTGCAGTCTGATCTAGTTTTATATCTGCCAAATTAATTAATTTCTTTAAACATTTTTGCTTATCAGAGGTAGTTAATAACAAAATTTTTGGACGTAATTTTTGAGTTTCATTCGCCTCTACCACCATAGCAATTTCACCGCTATTCATTTCTACAATACTGCCAACAGGATAAGTACCAATACAACGATTAAAGCTATTAACTAAATCTTTGTCAAAATGCTTGCCAGCGTTTTCTAGCAACACCCCCATAGCCTCGTAATGAGTTGACGCAAGTGTATCATTTTTATCACTAATTAAATTATCATATCTATCAATGATTGCAATCATACGTGCGTACGCAGAAATATGTACATCCCGTAAACCACGTGGATAACCACTACCATCTAAATGTTCATGATGTGAATAAGCTACTTCGGCAGCAATTCCAGCCAATTCACCCATATTATTTAACAAAATATTGCGACCTAAACTTGTATGTGATTCTAATAATTGTTTTTTATTCACCGCACTTAAAAAATCTTTCTTAGAAATATGCAGTTTGCCAATATCATGAAACATGCCGCATAAGCCTAACATCATTAAATCATCATTATTTAAATTCAAATACCGCCCTAAACTAATGGCTAACACGCTTACATTCATACTATGTTGCCAAACATTATATTTTTGGGTTTTTAAACGGGTAATTAATAACATTGCATCTGGAGAACGTAAAATGCTATCAATACAATCACGTACAGTATCTTTAGCTACCACCATATCTACTGCACCACCAGATTTAACATTCCGCATAAAATCTTTGACTAATAAACTAGCTTTAGAATGCGATTGTTTAGCTACATGCATTTCTTGATCGAAACTTTTTTGTTTTTTTGGTGGAACAATTTGATTTATATTAACTTTTTGCTTAATGATGTCTTTTAATTGATAAGTATTTTCACGACCTGATTTATGCTTTTTAGAAATTAAGGATTTAAGATTAAAAAAAGATTTTTTTCTATGTTTTTTATGTGCAGCTGGATTTAATAATGCGGCCTTATGAGTTTTTTCACTTTTAATAACATCAATAAATACATATTCACATTCTTGCTGGATTTGACTGACTTGACTTTGAGTTACAACCAAAAACCCTTGAAATAAAAATGAAGATTCTGTCCAGTCCTTATCTAAACGAGAAACATACATTTGTAACTTCAAATCGTGTACTGAAATTTTGACTTCTACTAATTGATTGCCACCCTTCTGCATATCTCGTCCTCATTAAAATGCAATATTTTCGCATCCTAGTATAGCTTGGATTAACTTAAATATACTTATTCATATTAAAAATAACCAGTTGACATAATAATTTATTGCAGTCACTAAGCATTCTCATAATAACCTTGACTTTCAGGCAACATTTCAGCCTTATTCAAGATTGTACCTAATAATTGCTTATTTTTAACAACTTTTAAAGCCTCTTTAATCTCATTAGGAGTATTTTTACTATCTTCCACAATCATTAACAAAGCATCGTAATAATCCATGCTAACTAAAATATCATCACCTAATAAAACCGGAGCCAAATTAAACATAATAATAGCATCTGGATAATCAATTTTAAGTTGTGCAATAAGTTGGCGCATTTTAGGGCTAGATAATATTTCTGAATGCCCTTGTGGAGTTGGATTAAAGTTTGGCAATAATAATAGCCGCTCAATTTCAGGAGCAACTAAAACTTCATCTATAGAAATATCATTTAAAATATATTCTTTCAAACCATTTTCAGCAATTAAATCAAAATACCAATGAATTTTAGGTTCTGCCAAATCTAAATCCACTAATAATACTGATTGATTCATATCCATTGCCATTGCAATTGCCAAATTTGCAGCAATTAAAGCTTTACCAGTTTTAGGCGTTGGAGCAGTAATTGCAAAACTATGCCAATTATTTTTTCTAAGTAAATTAAGAATTTTAGTTCTCAAAATCTTAAAAAAATTTAATTCATAACTATCTTTATGTAAAGTTACAATTCGTCGTTGACGTAATATTTCAATATCAATTGGATGGATTTTAATTTTTGGAGACATATATTTTACAAGTAATTAAATTCAATTAAACTAAATTAAAATCATGCAATAGTTTGTTATGTAGAATATCCAATGGCATATAAAAAATATGTGTAGCAAATAAAGCCACCACTATTAATATAACTGGTAATGTAAACATAATTATTTTATTGCGCAAACGGCGATAATTTTCTTTATCTATTTCTATTTGAGTTTTAATATAAGGAATTACAATTAATGGTTCTGCTTGAGCTAAATAAGTTAAAGTTTTATATCCATGAATACTACTATCCATTAATTCAAATGCATATCCCACACCTATTCCAGCACCAATAGATACAATTATAGCCATAAATAAAAACTTAGTCCGGTTAGGTTTGATTGGTTTAATTGGTAATCTAGGAGGTTCTAAAATAGAAAATTTTTCTGCTTTTTGTTCATCCTCTAATGTTTGCGATAAAAGCGCATCCAAATGTTTAGCTTTTAATTCTTGATATTTAAGTTTATTATTTTCCAAATCACGCATTAAATTATGATAACCACGTTCTACTTGATGAGTTTCTGCAACTCTAGCATTTAATAATTTTAAATTTTCGGAAAAACTTTGCCGTTGGATAACTACATTTTGTAATTTTACATTTACAATATCCAATTCATTTTTCAATTGCAAATAAGCTGGATTAGTAATTCCTTTAGAAAACTTATCTTCAGGAGTAGTTACAATTGGATTATCAATAAAATTTGCTATTTTACGTTTAATAGCTTTAACATCAGGATGTTTTGTAGAATATTTATCTAATAATATTTTCTGCTGCGCCTCTAAAGCAGGTAAATTATTTAAAGAAATGTCCGTTGTTATTGCATTTGGATCAACATAAATAGGACTAGTAACTAATAATTGTCTTTGCAAACTAACCTTATTACCATTTAACTCATTTTCATGCAAATTTAACTGATTAATTCCATTTTCAATAGTATCAATAGAACTTTTATTTAATACTAATAATTCAGGCAAGCTATCTTTATATTTTTCTTTATAATCTGCAATCTTTGTTTCTATTTTTTGAATATCAAATTTAAACTTTTCCGCTTCTTCTTGTAAAAAATCAGAAGTATCTTTAGCCAATTTTTGCCGTTTTTTAATATTATTATCAATAAACGACCCCATAATTTCATTTGCAACTTTTTGAGCTAAACTAGCATCTTTATGCATAAAAGATAATTTAAACGATAAAATAGATTTTACTTTTTTTCCATTTACTATGGTATCAGCATCAATTATTTTTAAGGTGCTATTTTCACGGAACATTAAAGCTAATTCAGAAGCAGTTAATTCATGTTGTTCTTTAGGATATAATGAAAACTTTTTAATAATTCGATTTAAATTATTTGTTGCCATAATGTCTTGATGGATTTGATTTATTCTTTCGTTAGCCAAACTTACTACAGTAGATTTTACTAATGATTCTGGAATATGTTGTTGTTCAATTAATATACTTGCTTCTGATTGAAAAACTGCTGGCAAAGAAAAAATAATTACCACACTTAAACTTATTATGGTAAATAAAGTAATTAGAATTGATTGTTTACGCCGTTTTAAAACATGAACATAATCCATTATGCCCTTTTCTTCTTCTATTTCTTCTGCTTCTATTTCCATGGTTTATATTAAGCCTTGTAAACCTTGCCAATTATAATTTAATGAGAATGTAAAAAGATTAGATCCACCTGAATCTATTAATTCTTGTTGTTGCAATCTATATTGATGGCTAGCTGAAACTGACCATTCAGGATTAATTTGATAGTTAATATTTGCTTGCAGATTAAAAAACTCTTTTTTACTGCTTGATTGGGTTTCATTGCCTGAACTATTGGTAGTTTTATAGCTACTAGAAAAACTAGCTGCAAGTTTGTAAGTAAATTGATATTGTAAATTAAAATCTAAACTATCCACTTCAGATAATTTGCCTTCATTAGAAGGTAATAAAGATCTGGCTACAGAAATACCTGTTGATAATTGTTGACTTTGATACTTAACTCCAGTATCAAATAAGAAGCCTGCACTTAATTTAGCACTTTCAGTTACTTGCCCGCCTGTAGTAGCAAAAACTTCCCAAGTTTCAGACCATAAATAATTAATAAAAAAATTGGTGCCGATAGTATTGCTATCAGTTAAATCAGCATTATATATTGAATAAAATCCAGTTACTTTAGTTGAATAACGTTCTGTCCAATCATGACCCCAAACCAAATCAAACTTTTTATTGATTACTTGAGTGATTTTGGTTTCAGATTGAGTGCTACTTTTAGAATATAGTGCTGAAGTTTTTAAATTATCTAATGGTGTAAGTTTATAATCAATAAATGTAGATGCAGATTGAGTTTCACGGACTGAAGTTGCAGAAAAATCTTCTAAAATAGACGCACTACTTTGACGCGAATCTGAAATATCATAGTCCGTATTAGCACCAACAGTTAATCTTTTGGTGAAATTATATTCTCCCATTAGCGCGTATTTTTGTAAATTATAATCTAATTTTTTAATCTCCAAATACCTTTGTAAACCATAACTTAAATTAGATGCAAGATTATAACGTTCGGTTTGATAACCCAAATTTATTACTGGCGTTAATTTATATCCTATGGCACCATCAGGATTATCTTTAGTTAAAAAAACATTATCATCATACATTATATTTTGGGATACATTGCCTGTGATATACCATTGATCTGCATGAACTACAGCTGTATAACTAGCTAAAAAAATCAGGCATAAATAATTTAATAAAGCCTCCTTAGGGGACAACAATAACATCGCCATTTTCCAATCGGTGATTTTTATCTAGCTGATTTCCATCTTCTATTTCACCATATTCAAATTTCAATGCAATAGACTGTTCACCATCATGAGCTTTCCTTAACACTACAATATTATTTTCCGAAGCAAATGGAGTTAAACCACCAGCATGACTTAATAACTGCATAACATTCATAGGCTTATACATAATATAATTACCTGGCCGTTGCACTTGACCAATTACATAAACCACATTGCCTTCAGGTGATTTAACCGAAACATTAACTTCAGGTTCAGTAATATATTCGGACAATTTGTGCTTTAACTCACTTTGTACTTCAGTAAATGATTTGCCAATTACGATTAACTTACCAGCTAGTGGAAAATTTATAGTACCATCAGGTAGCACACGCAATTCACGAGTTAATTTTTCCTCATTCCAAACTGAAACATTTAAAATATCGCCAGGATTAATGCTATACACATATTGTTGTACTGGAGTTGCAATATCCATAGTAGTAGAAATTTTATCTGTAGTTTCTACTGCATTAGCAATTCCAACAACTAAATATAATAGCAGCCAAAATAAGTTATTTTTTAGGATCATGTTGACATCTTATTGAGACAAACAGTGTTCTAAAATTAATTGCATACTAAATTCCTTATAATTTTAGTTTACTCTTAAGGTTAATGGTGTATATGTTTTTGTTGCAGAATAAAAATTTCTATTTTGCCAATAACATCTAATAAATAATCAAAAGTTTCTTGTATAAAGTAATTAAACGTATAGATTTTTACTGACATTTAATTTCTTATACTTTCAAAAATCCCAGTTCAAAAACTTGCGGTTTAAGTTTTTCGGTTAAATTTTTATAACTTTCTTCAAAAGCACTAAAATCTGTAGGCATAACGTCACTATCTGTATTACGTTTTTTAAGGGCGTTGCGGATTTGATACCAGCCAACATCGGGGCGGTTGAGTTTGAGTTCTTCGCGGACGTTGTAAACATCAGTTTCAGAAAAATAAGCCTTCCATAATTCGCGTCCTGCATTTAAAACGGCTTTAGCTTCTTTTGAGAGTTTCTTTTTTTCGAGGTATTGCACCATGAAGTCGGATTCAAAACGGTCTGGGGCGTTTACTTCGTCTTCGGTAAAAGGGATGAAGTGATTAACGATTGACCATGTTTTGTCGTTCCATTCTAGTTTATCTGCGCTGGCAGTAATATTTTTTCCGTTAAAAAGCATCCAAATTAAGCAATCATTTTTAAAGGTATTAGAAATTGCTTCTGTTGGTTGTAAAAACTGGTCGTTATGATTAATCCAAGTATGTTTTTCCAATTGGCGAACTGAAAATACAATCGCAATTTTCCATAAATTAGCTGATGTAACATAAAAGCCATTGCCTCCATTA
>DAOUSJ010000063.1 GCA_030627285.1 Methylococcaceae bacterium
GCACTATTACCCCATTTTGATATTGCTACAGACATATTGCTCTCCTAAATTTGTATATACATTGTATACACTAAGTAAGTAATTAATCAATAATTTTAATTTGCAATATGGCTTGTAAAGCTTTTAGCCGTCCGCTTGATTTTTTTGTTGGGTGTTATTTACAAGCCACGTAGGTTGGGTTATTTGTAACCCAACATTTTATTCATGCCCAATAGAATCAAACGAAGAAATAGGAGTATTTACCCAATTAGAGCTAATAATTTTATTGCGGATATACCTATGAATACTACTGTATTGCCAATCGACAGGTCGAGCTACCTTGCCATGCTTTACAGGATTGTAATGAATATAATCAATGTGTTGATTAAAATCTTTTTCATCTCGAAGTCTATGTTCCCAAAAACGC
The DNA here is from genome assembly GCA_030627285.1 of Methylococcaceae bacterium. Classification (GTDB taxonomy): domain Bacteria; phylum Pseudomonadota; class Gammaproteobacteria; order Methylococcales; family Methylomonadaceae; genus WTBX01. Next base: position 407 of record DAOUSJ010000063.1, read on the forward strand.
CGCTGCCATATAGCTTGTTCTTGTTTGTGTTGACGACTACCAAAAACCTTTGGGCGTTGATCTTCAGGGACTGCTAAAGTAAAAGAACGTTTAATATTACGCCATCGAATAGAATAATCTGCATCATTAAGTGGCAATGTCCAGATGGCATGAATATGATCTGGCATGATAACAATTGCATCAATATAAAATGGGCGACGCGCCATTTCTTCAGAAAATGCTCTTCGTAAATTAGCAATTTTTTCAGGTTGATTAAATAATGGCTTACGAAGAAAGGTTGCAAGTGTGAAAAAATAACTTGCCCCTTTTGTATAATCACGTCGATATTGCATTATTCAAACCTAATTCTTTGTATGAAATGTTGGGTTACGAATAACCCAACCTACGCTGCTAAAGTTAAAAATCTTGATTTTAATTTTTCTTTAAAGCTTTTAAGACCTTCATTATTATTTAGATATTTTAAGTATCTATGGTGCTGTAAATCAAAAGGGATATCACTCTCTGATTGTGTAATGGGAATCACATGTTTTCCTAGAGTATGAGCGATGCCCGCCTCGTAAAAAACATTTGGATTCTTACCTGAAAAATCACATACAACTATGTGTGAACGAAAAATTAAAGAAAACACATCCTGAATTACTGTTGAATGCTCCCAAATATCATCAACTCTTTTACAAGAAAAACCAGCGTCACTTGAAGCTTCTTTTATTGATTCATATATAAGCGAAAAATTTGTACTGAATGGCATCATTACCGACACAAGGGAAGAGTCTACATCCTCAACTGGAATATTAAAAATATTAGGTGAAAAAATAATTTTTCTCCCTTCTGTTTGTTCGCTAGATATATCTTCACCTGCAACAACAAATTTTTTAGCCATATACTCTTGAACATCCTTTAGGTTTTCATTATTTTCCCCAATAATATCTCTTAATACTGTCAGAGCAACACCATCATAATCGGTATCATTCCAACTTAAACTTCTTAATAATCGAGGGTGATTTTCAACTTCATCTAACATATTTGTTATCGCACCAAGTTCTACCCAATTGGAAGAATCAAAATTACTAATGACAGTGTTTTTTAGTTGAATTAATTGTTTTCCTGAAAATTTAATTTGCTCTTTCAAATCTACCTCTATTTAAAAATGTGATAGTTATAACAACTACATATTAATTTTTATTCATTATATTACAATATTTACGCTTAGTAACTATATTGAGTTATTCAGGTTAAATGATATTCATTACAATTATTTTTTATGCAATCCTAGTTGGCGTACATAATCGTCCATAGAGTGGTCTGCAACTGCATCTAGGCGTGCATCAAACAATGCAATTACAATTGCTGAACCTTTGTCTAAAACTCTAGCCATACTTAAAAAGCCTAATTTCATAACAGTTCCAGAAGATTTAATATAATTACATTGTCCAGAATGTCGCCAGCGTAAGAATGTTGGTACGCACGGCACAATATCATTGTTATTTACAAATCTTTGATGAGTTAAATGTTTATCGCACCAGTTTGCAAACTCAGCGTCTCCAGCTCTAGGAGAGCCAAATGTATATACACACTGGATTTTACAAGCATCTTCGATTAATTTTGCTGCAATCTGGGTTGCCATTGCTGCACCTAAAGAATGCCCAGTTACCCAAATGTTTTTATTAGCGGAATTTTGCAGTACAGATTGCAATATATCGGCATATACTTTATCCACCTCTTCTTTAAAACCTCGATGCACAAACCCTGTATTTGGTTTGGAACTCCAGCTGGCTTTAATAATTTCTAAATCAGCTAAAATATCATTTAAGGCACTAGGTTCTGTGCCACGGCAACTAATTACTAAATCAAATTGATTATAAAATACATATGCTTGCGCACCTTCTATATCAATAAGGTACACATTTTCAATAGCAAGTTGCTGCAACATTTTTTTAGAATCAGCAATATTTTCATAAGCCATTCTGGCATAATAAGCAAATAACAACCGTTGCTCCTGCTCATATAAGGTCTCAATTCCTGCTGAAATTTTACTTAAGGGATCTGTAGTCATTATGTTAGTTGCCTATGATGAGATGAATTGTAATTGTTACAATTAAGCGGTATATTTTAATGCTTGCTTAGAATTATTTCTAAGACTAATTTGCTGCCAAAATAAGCTAACAGAATCATTACAAACCCAGATAAAGTACAACGAATTGCAGTTTGTCCGCGCCAACCGTAATAATGGCGACCTAATAATAAACCTGTAAAAATTAGCCAAGCACAAATGGATAATACGGTTTTATGGACTAAGTGTTGCGCAAATAAATCTTCAATAAAAATAAAACCTGTAATTAACGATACTGATAAAAATAGCACGCCTAATGTTAGCATTTGAAATAACAATGCCTCCATAGTTTGTAATGCAGGTAAATGCAACATAAGTTTATTTGGCGGATGTTGACGTAATTGTTGTTCTTGAATAGATAATAAAATGGCTTGCAAAGCGGCAATATTTAATAGTCCAAAAGCTATTATGGAGCTAAAAATATGCGTGTCCATGTGCCAATTTTGCGTAGATATAGCTTGATTATTCTCGGGAAAAATTACATCCAAACATAATAGAATTGCTGCCAATGGGAATACTATTAAACCTAATTTTTCAATAGCATGTTTGCTACTTACTAAAATGAGTAATCCAGCAACCAAAGCCGCGACTATAGAGGCAGTATTAAAAAAACTGAAACTGAAGCTATATAAATTAACTAAGGTTAGACCGGTATAACTTATGTGACCCAAAACTGCCAGTATCGCCAAATACCTCCATGCTACGTGTGGTTTTACACGGTAAAAAGCTTTTGCTAGCAAACCAGCACTGATTATGTAACTTAAAACACTTATCAATGCAAAATAAACTGAATTCATGGGGAATTTAAAAATTGCTTTAAAACTTTAATTAAATAATAATGATCTAACACTCCAGCACTTTCGCGAATACTATGCATTGCCCACATTGGACTGCCTATATCCACAGTTTTCACGCCTAATTTAGCTGCACTCATAGGCCCAATAGTACTGCCGCAAGCAATATTACTATGATGACTATATTGTTGATATGGCACGGATGCCTGTTGACACCATTGCATAAATTTAGCTGTACCTACGCTTGCAGAAGCATAGCGTTGATTAGCATTAATTTTAATAACTGGACCTTGATTCATATACACTTTATGCTGAGTTTCATAAGCATAGGGAAAATTTGGCTGATATGCATGTGCCATATCCACGCTTAACATAAAACTGTTAGCTAACGCCCGTTGATATGCTTCAGTTGCAGTATCATAAGAATCAGCAATGCGTTGCAATATTGCGGTTAAAAAATTCCCATCTGCGCCTTTAGCTGTTTCACTGCCAACTTCTTCATGATCGAATAAAGCACAAACTAAAGTAGCCTCATTATCCAGCACGGATTCATTCAATAATGCCATGATTGCTGCATGACAAGAAGCTAAATTATCTAATTGACTATTCGCATAAAATTCTTGTTCTGCACCCCAAAAAGTTCCAGCTTGTGTATCATAAACATTAAATTCCCAAGATAAAATTTGCTCGGGATTAATTGCAAGTGCTTGCGCGATTAAATTATGCAAATAATCTTTAGGCAGTTGTGATTTTAAAGTGGCTAAAATTAATGGCAATTCTGTTTGTTTGTCTAGCTTTAAACCCTGTTCATTTACATGTCGATTCATGTGGATGGCTAAATTAGGCAGGCGCAATAATGCTTGAGGAAATTTAAGCTGTTGGGTAATTAATTTACCTGTTGGAGTTTGGTAATTTACTTGACCGGCTAAACTTAAATCTCGATCAGTAAAAGTGGCTAAAATCGCGCCACCATACATTTCAACTCCTAATCTTATTAAGCCATCAGTTCCAAAGGCAGCTTTAGGTTTTAAACGTAATCCAGGGGAATCAGTATGCGCGCCAATTATTTTATAGCCAGTTTCTGCTACAGCTTGCTTACCAGTAACAAAAATTATAATGGATGAATCATCCCGCACTACATAATAACGTTGATTGGGTTGCAAGTTCCAAATTTGAGTTTCAGATAATTCCTGAAATTTCCAAATTTCCAAGTGAGTTTTTATACTAGTAACTGCATGCCACGGACTAGGGCTAGCATCAATAAAATCTAACAGTTCTTGTACTGATTTGCGTGCGTTCATAGGCTTTCATCTAATAATAATGCGGCTGAATTAATACAGTAACGTAAACCTGTAGGTTGAGGACCATCATTAAATACATGTCCTAAGTGAGCTTTACATGTTTGGCAACATACTTCAATCCGTTGCATACCATGATTAGTATCCGAATTTTCTTTAACACTAGTTGCAGTCATGGAAGCCCAAAAACTTGGCCAGCCTGAACCAGAATCAAATTTTTGTTTAGAATTAAATAACGGATTATTACAACATGCACAAACATACACCCCTACAGTAGTACAATTATTATATTGACCGGTAAATGGGGCTTCTGTAGCTTTATTCCAACAAATATTGTGTTGCAAAGCCGTAATAGCATTCAAAGATTTTTTTATAGTCATATAGTTATTCTAAGTCCAATTTTTTTAATCTATAGCGTAATGATCTAGCTGAAATTCCTAAATGTTTTGCTGTAGCTACCTTATTCCATTTATGCTGATCCAAAGCTGCATGAATAATATTGCGTTCTATTTTTTCCAAGTAACTCTCTAAGGACGTGCTTTTATAATTATAAGCTTCAGTAACAATACTGTCGTGGATATTATTATCACTTGGAATAGTTGTATTTAAAGTTGCATTATCATTGGATAAATTTAAATCAGCTAATTCAATATCCTTGTCTTCAGATAAGGTTAAGGCGCATTCTAAAATATTTTCTAATTCGCGTACATTGCCTGGAAAGTAATATTGCTTTAAAGCTTCCAAAGCCTGATTAGATAATTTAGGTAATTCTCTATTATTTACATTGGTGGTTAATTTGGTCAATAAACGTTCTACTAATAATGGAATATCTGCAGCTCTTTGACGCAATGGCGGAATATGCAATTCAATCACATTAATGCGGTAATATAAATCTTGTCTAAATTTACCCTCATTAACTAATAATGCTAAATCTTTGTTAGTGGCACTTAATAATCTTATGTCCACAGATATTTCTTTTTGACCGCCAATGGGACGAATTTTTTTCTCTTGCAAGGCGCGTAACAATTTAACTTGTAAATTCAGGGGTAAATCAGCTACTTCATCTAAAAATAAAGTGCCTCCAGCCGCCATTTCAAAAAAGCCTTTTTTATCTGCTATTGCACCTGTAAAGCTGCCTTTAATATGCCCAAAGAATTCACTTTCCATTAATTCAGGTGGAATTGCACCACAGTTAATTGCAATAAAAGCATTTTCAGCTCTAGGGCTTTTTTTATGAATTAATGTAGAAACTAATTCTTTGCCAGAACCTGATTCACCACGAACATATACTGGAGCTTGACTGCGAGCTAATTTATCTATTTTTGCCCGAATTTCCACCATTGCAGCAGAATTACCAAATAAAATTTGTTCCGATTGCACGATTTTGTTTGGTAAAACGTCATCTTTTGTAGCACGCAATTTTAAAGCAGTTGCAATTATTTGCCTTAAAACGGTTAAATCAATAGGCTTGGCAATAAAATCAAATGCACCTTTTTTCATCGCTACAATTGCAGTATCCATATTTCCATGTGCAGAAATAACTACCGTAGGAAAGTTTTGCTGAATTGCGGCTATATAATCCAATAAATCAATGCCATTTCCATCTGGTAAGCGCAAATCAGTGAGACATAAATCAAATTTATGGCGTGTAATATATTCTTTGGCTGCTTGAAGAGTCATTGCTCTACAAGTTTTAAAATTCATTCTGTTCAAAGTGATCTCTAAGAGTTCACAAATATCAGGCTCATCGTCGACAATTAAAATAAATGGTGATTTCATAAGGTAATTCGAGTAGTTTCAAGCTGATATAGACAAAGTTTAAAGCTATTTTTTTGCTGCGAATTTAAACTATAACTTAATTTAGCCTGATTGGTTTCAGCTAACTCACGCGAAATATATAAACCTAAGCCTGTACCGGTGTTTGAAGTGGTAAAAAATGGCTCAAATAATTGATTGGCAACACTTTTTTCTAATTCTGTTCCATGATCTAAAACTTCAATACATGGAATTAATTCATAACAACTTAAATTCAATTCAATTTTCCCCTGCTCGGATTGTCCATATTTAAGTGCATTTTGACATAAATTATCTAAAATTTGTTTCAAATGTCCCTGATCTATTAAGCCATAAACATCATTACTAGGTAAGTTTAACTGTAATTTTGCTGGCAATATCCCATATTCATCAGTAAAATCCGCCAAATAATTAACTAACCATTGATTTAATAGAATTTTTTCAGGGCAAGATTTATTTTGTTTGGAAGCTTGTAAAATATCATTAATAATTTTGTTTACTCTGGTGCTATGAGTTTGAATAATCTCGGTTAAACGTAAATCTTGTGGTTCTAATTTAGGGTTTTCTGACAACAATTGTCCTGCATGACTAATAGCACTTAATGGGTTCCTAATTTCATGGGCTATATTGGTTGTAAGTCTGCCTAAAGAAGCTAATAATTTTTGTTGTAAACGCTGGTGATACAAATTTATATCTTCTAATATTAACATATAAAACATTTCATAACGGGTATTGAATAGGCTAAATCTTACATAGATATTTACTTGATCTGATAGTGATAAAGTCATAAAATCTTGGCTAGTATCATAACTCCAAGATATAAATAATTTACTTAATTGGCTAGATAATTGCTTTAAATATTCGGTTTGCTGCTGAACATTTAACAAAACTAATGCAGACTCATTCGTTATATAAATTTTTTGCTGTTTGTTAATAATAATAATTCCAGATTGCAAATGCTGCACAATTGATTGATTCAATTCTTCCAAGCTGGTAATTGTTTGTTTTTGTTGGTTTGCAAGTAAATCAGATTGCTCTGAACGTTTTGCTAATATATAAGCAAATAATGCGGTAATAAAAAAAGTTGCACCTAACATGCCAGATGTGGAATATGAAGAGATTACGCCGCCATTGAAACGAATAGTATATAAATTTTCACTTAAGACTAAGGTGGTGGCGATAGCTGCAAATACCATGGAGCAACGTCCACCAATTAATAAACCTGCGGCAGCTAAAGTAACTGAAAGTAAAATTCCAATGCCACTACTAACACCGCCACAAGCATGCATTAATAAAGTAATAACTATAATATCCGTGAATATGACTATTTGGGTTTGTAAGGTATAACTCAGAAACCGCCAAAAAGATGATATACCTGATAAAATAGCCAGAATTACATATATTTTGCTGGTGTAATTATATAGTTGCAGATAATTAGGATCTATTACAGTTTTGGATAAAGCACTGTAATACACAATTAAGAATGAACTCGCAGTTATGAAGCGATAGAGTAGGAAAACTTTTAATAGTATCCATGCTTGCCTGCTTGAAATTCCATAGGCTTTAGAAAAAGGGCAAGGATAAATAGTTTGAGCTTGGTTTAACGACATGATTCAAATTACAATAACAAAGTTTCATCATAACATTGATGAACAGCGCAAGACTTTCATAACCAAGGAGATTAGTATGAATATCCATGAATATCAGGCAAAAGAGTTATTTCAAAATTTTGGAATAGCTATACCTGATGGTCAATTAGCAACCTCGACTACCACTGCAATAGCTGCAGCTGAAGCCTTAGGCGGGCAACAATGGGTTGTCAAAGCACAAGTTCATGCAGGCGGACGCGGCAAAGTTGGTGGCGTTAAATTAGTTGATAGTTTAGATGCAGTTGCTAATATAACTGCAGAAATGTTAGGCACGCGCTTAGTTACTAAGCAAACTGATGCTGAAGGTCTACCAATTAATTCAGTTTTAATTGAAAAAACTTACACTTTAAAGCGTGAATTTTATCTTAGTATTATTTTAGATCGAGCTACTGAAAGCGTAATGTTTATTGCTTCTAGTGAAGGTGGTATGGATATTGAGGCAGTTGCAGAAGCTACGCCAGAAAAAATCCTTACTCTTAGTATTCATCCTGCTACCGGTTTACAAGCACATCAATGCCGTGAAGTTGGTTTTAACTTAGGTTTAAGCAAAGCCCAAATGCCTAAATTAGCTAAAATTATGCAAGGTATGTATGCTTTAATGTTAGCTAAAGATGCAAGTCAAATAGAAATTAATCCACTGGTTGAAATTGAAGATGAAGTTTTATTAGCCATTGATGCCAAAATTAATTTTGATGACAATGCAGTTGCAGTACATCCAGAAATATTAGCTTATAAAGATCCGTCTCAAGAAGATGCAAAAGAGAATGAGGCTGCACAATTTGATCTAAATTATATTACTTTAAGTGGCGATATTGGTTGCATGGTTAATGGAGCTGGTTTAGCTATGGCAACCATGGATTTAATTAAATTAAACGGTGGCTTTCCAGCTAACTTTTTAGATGTTGGTGGTGGCACTAATACTGAAAAAGTTACTGAAGCTTTTAAATTAATTGTTTCTGATAGCAATATTAAAGCGGTATTGGTAAATATTTTTGGTGGCATTGTAAAATGTGATGTAATTGCAGCAGGAATTTTAGCCGCAGTTGCACAAATAGAAATTAATATCCCTATTGTGGTGCGTTTAGAAGGCACAAATGCTGAAGCGGGGCGCAAATTATTATCGGAATCAAATATGGCTATTATTGCAGCGGATGATTTAGCTACTGCTGCCGAGCAAGTGGTTAAACTGGCGGAGAATGTTGCATGAGTATTTTAGTTAACCAAAACACCAAAGTTATTTGTCAAGGTTTTACTGGCAAACAAGGTACGTTTCATTCACAACAAGCTTTAGCTTATGGAACTCAACTAGTTGGTGGAGTTACGCCTAATCGTGGTGGTGAAATTCATTTAGGTTTACCTGTTTTTAATACTGTTACGGCTGCAGTTGCTGCTACTCAAGCTACTGCTAGTATGATTTATGTGCCACCATTTTTTGCTGCTGATGCAATTTTAGAAGCAATTGATGCAGGCATTAAATTGATAGTTTGTATTACTGAAGGCATTCCAGTATTACAAATGCTAAAAGTCAAAGCTGCCATGCAAGGCACGGATGTAGTATTAATTGGGCCTAATTGTCCAGGAATAATTACCCCTGGTGCTTGCAAAATCGGCATTATGCCAGCATATATTCATCAAGCTGGCAAGATTGGAATTGTTTCACGTTCTGGAACTTTAACTTATGAAGCTGTGGCGCAAACTACTAAAGAAGGTTTGGGACAAAGCACTTGTGTGGGCATCGGCGGAGATCCAATTCACGGCATGAATTTCATTGATGTTATTAGTCGTTTACAAGCTGATGAACAAACCCACGGCATTGTAATGGTGGGTGAAATTGGCGGCGGTGAAGAAGAAGCTGCTGCTGAATATATTAAACATGCAGTAACTAAACCTGTAGTTGCTTATATTGCTGGACAAACTGCTCCTGCTGGCAAACGTATGGGACATGCTGGCGCAATTGTTACTGGCGGACAAGGAACTGCAATTGGTAAAATAAATGCTTTAAAAGCTGCTAATATTGAAGTGGTAGCTTCTCCAACTCAAATTGGTGCGGCAATGAAGGCTTGTTTTTAGGCTAAACTTTTATATTTAAAACGTAAGTTGGGTTAGATATTTTTTAATTCAACTTACTAAATTTGTACGGTTAAATAATAGGTGACCAACTTGAATACTGCACAACGTTTATTTTTATTAAGCTTAATTCCATTACAAAGCGCGTGTGTTAGCAGTTCAGGCACGGGCAAACAAGCTGGAGTTTATCAACCACAACCAGCTATTCATAATAGATCGCAAACCGCAACTAATCAAAATAACAACAGACACAGAAACAATCAACAACAAACTAATAGACCACAGCAACAACAGCAAAATAATTCGCATATTTATCGCCCCACTATTAGACGACCTTCTAATGCAGCTAATTTATCTCCAGCAGTAGTAGCTTTAGTTTCCAAAGCAGATCAATATAGTAATGCAGGTAATTTGGTAGCAGCTTCAGCACAATTGGAACGTGCCATGATTATTCAACCACGTCAACCTACATTGATACATAAACTTGCAAGTTTACGTTTAAAACAATCGCAACCAAAATTAGCCGAAGAATTAGCCCGAAAATCTATTTTATTAGCCCAACATAATAACGCTTTAAAACGCCAAAATTGGTTGTTAATTTCCGAAGCTAGAAAAAGGCAACACGATTTTGCCGGCGCAGATCAAGCATTAATTAATGCTCGTAAATTACGTTATAATATACAATATTAATTTTCTAAGATATATATAGCAATTTTTATGGAACTTAATAGAAAAAATTATATTTTTATTGATTATGAGAATGTTCAGCCTAGTTTATTAAATTTACCTAATAATAATTTTTTTAAAGTGATTTTATTTATTGGTGCAAGTCAAACAAAAATTTCCGTAGAATTATCCATAGCAATGCACATATTAGGAAATAATGCTGAATATGTGCAAATTACAGATAACGGTAAAAATGCTTTAGATTTTCATATCACTTTTTATTTGGGAAAGTTTTTAGAGATAGATCCAAATGGATATTTTCATATAATCTCAAAAGACTGTGGTTATGATATATTAATCAATCACCTACGAAATAAACATTTATTAGTACAACGTTATAATAAAATTGATGATATTGTTGTATTAGGGTTAAAAACAATGGATGAGAAAATTAATCTAGTTATTGAATATTTAATCAAACGTGCTGGAAAAAATCCTAAAACTGTAGTTGCATTAACTAATACCATAAACTCTTTATTTATGAATTCGCTAAATAAAATTGAAGTAAGCACCTTAATAAATAAACTATCCCAAAAAAAAATTATTTCTATTGAAGAAACCGTAATTCACTATAAACTATAATGCCTACAGACACTTAAATTATTTAAATTTATGAACCATAGTGCCGAAATTAAATACACCTTAACTAGAATTAAAGATTATATTCGTTGGGGTGCCAGTTGCTTTGCTAAAGCCGAAATTTTTCTAGGTCATGGCACTGCTAGCCCTTTAGATGAAGCTGCTGCTATCGTTTTACATGC
>DAOUSJ010000023.1 GCA_030627285.1 Methylococcaceae bacterium
AGTTATCGCAATTTTCTCTGAAAATACGGCCACAGCGTATTGATTTTAAAGGCTATAAAATATTGAATTACAAAAACATCAATATTATCAAATGCTTTTATCCCGAACTCAGGTTAATTAGATTAAAATCAATCATTAAAGGCTCGCGTAACCAATAAGTATCATTTATTTCTACAGGCTCATTTTGTTGATTAACTTTAATAATCGCCTGCTTATTTCGATAATGAGAATTTTTATCTCGATTAGCAAATTCCCACGGCACAGTGGTTAATAGCTTATAGTCTTCTGGATATGTTTCGGCTAATAATTTAGCAATAAAAAAACCATCAACCCAATAACTTCCACCGCCTTCTGTGGTATTTTCAACACATTGAAAGATTTGAATTCCAGGTATTCTTTCGCGCGTAGAAGCATCATTATGAGGGGTTATTTTATAAGTTCCATTGGCAATATAACCAACATCAGGATCCATTTTAATACTGAAAATATTACCCCAATTCATATCGCGTAAAAGACCTATTTTTTTAGTAATTTTTTCAAAATCTTGTTCTGATTTTGGTACGCCTGTCAGCAGTGAAATACCATATTTTTGAACTGAACGCAGGAACTCATAACGAACATTATCATCCTCTAAAAAAAGCTGAGTATCGAAAATGGGGATATGTTCTTGAAAAGATGAATTCCATAATTTTTGCTCACTATCTTGTTTGTCTATAGATTTTAAATTTGAATAACAATGAACTCTAAGCCGTTCGGGGTGATAAATACTTTTGTGGTTGTTATGAGACCATATAATTTCTAATGCTCCATCACAAGTAACAGAAATTGCTAAAGGTTTAATTGAATCAGGAATATCAGATAAATCATAAATTCTTTCTTTTGTTGTGGTATCAATACACAAAGGACAGGCACAATTATCCCTTAACCAAATAGAATGAAATTTACTCTTAGTCTCATCTTTCCATGTAATAGAGATAATTTCGTTATCTATTTTACTTTCTTTGATAGGAATATCATTGTTATAAGATTCAAAATCAGGCGTGGATAATTTATTTAAAGACATAGCAATAGAGTTCTCATTAGGGTAATTATGAATGTTTATTTAAATCTTCAAGAAACTGGTCAATTTTATCAATAGAAACATGTTGCATCACCACAATATGAACTAAATTTCCTTGAATAGCTAATTGCCATTTTTTGCAAATTGCTAAGGAAGGTTTATCAAAAAATACAGTAATTGAATATTCATTAAGGAAAGGATGGTATAGCCTTTTTTTTAACTGCTTATGTAAATATCGAGCATTATTAATACAAACAGAAATTTCTGTAGCAAACTGATTTTTTCGTTTTTTAATCGCATCCCAAAGAAATAAAGCCGCTAATCCGCTACGAGAGCCTAATATCGTTAAGTCATTACAACCAATGTATTCAATATATTGATTAGATACGCTATCGGTGTGTTTTTTACGAATAATAACAATACCATAAGGAATTGGAGAACCTATAAATTTATGCCCACTAATAGAAAGACTATCAATAGGATATTTTTTAAAATTTATTTTTGGAGCTTTTTCAATAAAGGGTAAAAAACCACCCGATAAAGCGGCATCGGCATGAATATAGTATCTTGATGTTGATTGGTTCAAAATATCACAAAGAATGTCAATATTATCAATTGCACCTTTCATCGTGGTGCCAATATTTAAGTTTAAAATAATATCAGTCCCTTTTTGCTTAGTGACTTGTTGTTCAAATTCCTTGTAATTTATCTCGCCATTTTTATTTGAAGGAATTGTAATATAGGGAATTTTGAGTATGTTTGCGGCTTTAAAGACTGAATAATGCGAATCTTCTGAAAATAATATCGTGGCGTTAGGATAAAGTTGTCGAGCCATAAAAAGACCATAAAGATTTCCCTCCGAACCGCCAGTTGTAATATATCCCCGATATTTTTTTAATTTATAAAGTTTAGCAAACCATGCGATACATTTTTGTTCAATTTTTTTAGAATTAATACGGTGACTTCCATCAGAGAAAGGGCATCCAATATTATTTATTCGATAATTTAAAAAATCACTAAAATGGCTATATTCAAAATCTAAATTTCCAGGATAACCGATGGATAGTTGACTATGTTTTAAAAACTCTTTTTTTTTCATCCATTTTTTCCTTTCACAACGGCAGCATTGCATTACTAATATTTAAACTGAGCATACCATAATAAAATAAAATCTCCGAAGGCTTAGAGCGTTATCCAGTTAATCTACGTTATCCACGAGAGTTGCGTGATAATATTGAACAGTTGAAACGGGTATTGATTCCTACGCCAAAAGGCAATCAAATTCCGATGGCATTAGTGGCTGAATTAAAACTAACACGCGGCGCACCCTTTATAAAAAGCGAAAATTCCAAGCCGAATGCGTGGGTTTATGTGGATATTAAAACCTCAGATATTGGTGGTTTTGTAAAAAAAGCCAAACAATTAGTCAAAGAAAAAATCAAATTGCCCACAGGTTATACGATTAATTGGTGGCTTTCAGCATCCATGACCAGCTTGACAAACCCTTGTGTTTCAAAATTAGCCAATGAACGCGGCACATTTTCCAAAGGTAATAATCGACTCACTGTTTTTATCGTGTTTTTTTCGGCTTGAATTTCAGTTAAACCAAATGTAGCCATTTGGGGGTCGGTAAACATAACAGCAGGCATTGCTGATAAATTAATTGCTGCATCGCCACCTGTCATATTAATGGCAGCACGCGTTCCTGCGGCGGCAGCAACATAAACAAATTGCGGTTGATTAGTACAGTCTCCTGCGGCATAAATATGCTCAACATTGGTACGCATATGATCGTCAATGCTGATAGCTCCCTCTTTACCTATTTTTACCCCAGCCTGTTCCAAAGCCAAATCTTTAGTATTAGAAGGTCGTCCAGTGGCGATGAATAAGTTATTGGCTTTAATTATCTGACCTTGTGTGGTTTTTACAATGAATTTTCCTGATGAAATAAAGCCTTTTTGATAACTAATCGATTCAGCTTGGGTATCATCAAGAATAGTCATCCCTTCCGTTTCTAAAATTTTATGCAGTTCTGCGCCTATATCAGGATCTTCATTAAATAATAAGGAATGTCGCGCCAATAAGGTAACCTTTGTCCCCAGCCTCAAATAAGCTTGTGCGATTTCCAAAGCGACGATAGAAGAACCAATAACGATTAAATGTTCAGGTAATTTATCTGCTTCCAAGGCTTCTGTTGATGTCCAATAAGGTGTCTTAGCTAATCCTGAAATGGGCGGAATGCTTGCCGACGCGCCTGTTGCAATTAAAAAACGATTTGCACTCACATCAATGGATTTATTATTCGCTTGTTCAATAATAAGGGTATTGGCATTTTTAAAACGAGCATTACTTTTATGAGCTTAATATTGGGATTTTTTTCTAAAATATTTTCATATTTAGCTTCTCTCAGCTCATCTACTCTGGCTTGTTGTTGTGCGAATAGTTTTTTACGGTCGATAATAGCGGGTTGTTTTTCAATCCCATCAAAAGCATGATGTTGTTGTAAATGGGCAATATGCGCTGAACGAATCATTATTTTTGAAGGTACGCAACCTATATTGACACATGTCCCGCCAATAACAGGGTTTCGCTCGATTAAAGTGACGTTAGCCCCCTTTTCTACCGCCTTAATAGCACACGCAAACGCCCCTGAACCTGTTCCAATAATGGCAACATGTAATTGTTTTTGAGGGTCTATTTCATCTAACTCGGTTACAGTGTAGCCTTTATCGGTAATTTGCTTAATTAAAAAGGCTAAAGTACTTTCATCTGTTACGGTTAAAACCCCCAGACTTTTAGGATGGGAAACTTCAATTGTCACTCCCTCAAGCGCATTTAATTTTTTTTCAATGCTAGCGGCACAACCTGAACAGGTCATGCCTTCAATTTTTAAATTTTTAGTCCACATAATATTTTTTAGCGTTATTTTTTGCGAACAGTGGCAGGATAACCCGCTTCTGTTGTTGCTTTAATTAATTTTTCTAGACTATTTTTTTTAGTATCAAAAGTAACCGTAGCCGTTTTTTATCAGAATCCACCGTTACCTTCTGAACCCCTTTAACGTTTTTCAAGGCTTTTTTAATAGTGAACTTGCACATGGCACAGGTCATATTTTGCATATCAAAGGTAACCGTCTGAACTTTGTTTTCTACTGCCACCTTTTTAGTCGTTTCAGCATAAACATTTTGCATCGCAAAAGGCATTAATAACAAACTTACCACTAAAAATAATTTCTTAATCATCATAATTCTCCAATCGTTATCCCATCAACCAAGGTGCATACCAAGGAAAAGCAAGCAATGACACTATCACTATTGACACAATCCAAAAAATTAAGCGTTGATTGCGCAAAACTTTAGGATTGACACAAACAAGCCCCCTCCTCACAATTTTCTTCGGACAGGTATAATTTCATAAAAGCCATCCAAATTAACAGTAAAGTCAGCGCAAATAAAAAGGGTCTAACCGTTGCCATTGACGTTAATGTACTTATCCACGCGCCACCAATACCTAAAGACAATAATAATAAAGGCAGAACACAACAAGCAGATGCACCAATAGCGGCTAGTATCGCCCCTGTTCCAAGCCAAGATAGGCTTTTATCGGTTTTTTCTTCTTCATTAGCCATGATAAATCTCTGTTAGTTTAAGTTAGCTAAAAGTATAAACCCTGTACTATACTACAGAGCCAAGAGGTTTCTTTTAATGCTTGAATCAAGGGGCAACTATTAATTTCATTGGTTTCAGGACACTTATCAATAAAGTTTTCCAAGGTAGTTTTAATCTGTAATAAATCATCTAACTTAGCTTGAATGAGAGTTAACTTTTGTTCGGCAAGTAATTTAGCTTCTGAGCAATATGCCCCATCATCTAATTTTAAGAGTGCTTGTATTTCTGTTAATGTGAAACCTAAGCGTTTAGCTTGTTTAATAAATAATAACTTTGAGAGTATTTCACTAGGATAAATGCGATAGCCAGAACTAGGTTTTTCATGTATTGGGATTAAGCCACGTTTTTGATAAAAGCGGATGGTTTCAACATTGACATTCGCTTTTTTGGCTAATTTTCCGATAGTCAATGTAGTTTCTGTGATTTTCATTATAAATAAGACTTTCGCAAATTAAACATTTTAGGTGTATTTTATCAGCAATTCTCATTTTGGAATTCAAAAATAACCAAAATTTTCTGTATCTATAAAAAATGTGTTAGACTGAAAAGATGAATATTTGTAATTATTAAGGATTATTAATGGATAGGAATTTTTTTGTAGGTATTGGAGCGCAGAAAGCTGGTACTACGTGGATGGGAAATTATTTTTCTAAACATCCACAAATAAGTTTTTCCCCAGTAAATGAATTACATTATTTTAATAATGTTAGTGGTGAAAAATTACATGCTAATTTTGAAAAACAATGTCGGCGTAGATTAGTTAAAATTTTTCAAAAAATTAAACTGGGAAATAAAATTTCGCGTAAATTATTAGAAGAAATTAGATGTTTGACCTTAAGATTAGAAATGAAATATGATAAAAATAAATATTTAAAATATTTTGATTTATTAAAACAACCAGAACATGTAATTAGTGGTGAAATTACTCCATCATATTCAATGTTAAATGTTAGTGGTTTTAAAGCCATCAAAGACATACTTCCAGAAGTAAAAATTTTGTTTATTCTTAGAGATCCTGTAGATAGATATTGGTCACATTTAAGATTTGAAGAAACTCGTAGGGGTATACATAAGTTTTCTGCAGAAAAAAAGGTACTTGAATGTTTACAATTGGAGCAAACAACTTCAAGAACTGATTATAAAAGAACTTTATCTCAATTGTACCAAGTGATTCCAGCAGAAAATGTTTGTGTAGTGTTTTATGAAAATATTATGGATTCGATGACCCATGAATCTGAGTTAACTAAAGTAACCGATGTTTTGGGTGTTGATTATATTCCAGGTAAGATTACTCAAAAAAGAAACGTTAGTAAAGTTATTAAACTTGCAGATGAAGATGCAGAAACTATAGCAATTCATTTTGCCGAAATTTATGAATATATCCATACAATGTTCCCAAATAATTTGCCTAAAAAATGGGCTTCTAGATTAGAAGTAATAGAGCGTCAATAATTTAGGATAATTTATTTTTCAATGCATGAATTGCAAGAGTTTTACCAAGATTCAAAATTGAACCAGTTACTTTATGTGTAGCTGCAATAGTAGTTGCAAAAGATTGCACAATATTTTCTTGGTCACTGCTATTAATATTTAATGGTGGTAATAATTTAATTACATTCATACCATGACCTGCAACTTGCGTTAGGATATGCTGTTGTTTAAATAATGGAATTGTTACCATTTGGCAAAACAAACCTGGATTAGCTGCTTCCAATATTTTCCAAGCAGTTTTTAAAGTTAATTTTTTTGGTTCTTGAAATTCTATTGCCAACATCAGACCTTTACCTCTAGCTTCTTTAAAAAATTGGTTTTGACCTTGCATGTTATTTAATTGTTGTAAAATTTCAGCACCAATTTTAGCACTATTGGCAACTAATTTTTCGTCAGCAATTACTTCCAAAGTTGCTAATCCAGCTGCCATTGCAAGATTATTTTTAGCAAATGTAGAACCATGTACTACTGCCCTATCCATGCGATTAAATACTGTATCCATGACTTTTTTAGTCATTGCAACTGCGCCTACTGGAATAAAGCCACCAGATAATGCTTTTGCCATCAAGACCATATCTGGTTGGACTTGCCAATGTTCGATTGCCCAAAATTCACCAGTACGACCAATGCCAGTTTGAATTTCGTCAGCTACAAATAAAGTTCCATATTGTTTACACAAACGTTCTACTTCAGGTAAATAATTATCATCTGGTACATTTACCCCTTTGCCTTGAATCGGTTCAACAATAAAAGCTGCTACATCCATAGAACTAAGTTCAGTTTCTAAAGCTTCCAAATCATTAAATGGAATGGCTATACATTCAGGCAATAAAGGCCCAAAACCTTCACGAAAAATTTTTTCACCATTTAAAGATAAAGATCCCAAAGTTAAACCATGAAAACTGTGTTCGCAATGTAATATTTTTGTGCGTTTGGTAGTGTAACGGGCAAATTTAATTGCTGCTTCTACAGCTTCAGTGCCAGAATTACAAAAAAACATTTTGCTTAAATTATCTGGTAAAGTTTTCAGAATTTTTTCAGCTAATAAACCACTTAATAATGACACATCCATTTGCACTAAATTTGGTAATTCCAAAGCCATAGTTTCTTGTAATGCTTGAATTACAGTGGGATGATTCCTGCCTACAGCAAAAACTCCAAAGCCACTTAGTAAATCCAAATATTCTTGTCCTTGGTCATCATATAAATATTGTCCCTTAGCAGTTTTATAGTTTTTATCATAGCCAATAGTTTTTAATACTCGCACCATTTGGTTATTTAAATATTGTTCATGTAGCGCAAATTTTTGTTCACTTTGTTGGGCAAAAAGTTCAGCAATACTAAAAGTCATAACAGTCTCTAATTAGATGGTTTGCCAATAAAAGCAGGCAACACAATAAGGGTGCAAAATAAGGTAAAGAAAATGCCTTGGGCTAATAACAATCCCATGCTAGATGTGCCTACATGTGGAGTAAATGCAAGACTGGAAAAGCTACACATGGTAGTAATGGAACTAAAAAATATCCCACGTGCGGTACTGGATTGCAAAATATTAACGTCATTTTTTAAGCTGTGCATGATATGAATGCTGCTATCAACTCCCATGCCCATTAATAATGGTAAGGCAATAATGTTGGCAAAATTAAATGGATTATCTAGCAATACATTGCTGCTACCTGTGAGTAATGCCATTAAAATTAGCGGACAAATTACTAATAAAGTTTGTTTGATATTACGTAAAATAAAAAACAATAATAAAATAATCGCTATGAATGCAGCACTAAAAGCTTGAATAAATGCACCTACTACTGCATCTCCAGAAGCTTTATCTGCTACTGCTAAACCTGTAACTGTTGGATCTATAGCTTGGACGGCTTGCACAAATTCATGTTGTTTATGTAGGTCATTTTGATCAAATTTAGGCGCAATTAAAATACGATATAAGCCATCTTTACTGCGCCATTGTTGGGAAATTTCCGCAGGTATATCATTTAATATGTATTCATATGCATTCAAACTCAATTGTAAGCGTTCTAACGTGTGTGGTAATAAACCTAATAAATTTAGTTCTAATGCAGGGTAAGCTACATATGGTTGATTATTTGCAATTTGAATAAAGGCTTGAATATTTTGGTGTAATTGCACTAACAGTTGTAGGTCTGGGTGTTGCAATTGAGTTTGGATAATATTTTGTAATTCAAGTTGAAAATTTTGTAATACTTGTTTAGGACTTAAGGTTGAGGTGTTGGGACTCAATTGATCCAATTTATTTCCAAGAATTAAAGCTAAATCTTCAATAATTAAGATTTTGTCGGTTTGTTCAGTAGCAACTAGATCACTTAATAGAGTTACAGAGTTAACGCTATCTAATTGTCGCAATTGTGCTGCTAAAGTTTTAGCAGTGTTTAAATCTGCGCTTAACGTAGTTAATGTAAATGGTGAATTAGTTTTTGAACGCAGTAAATCTTGCATGGTGATAACGGATTCACTGCTAGGATCACGTAAATTTAGGGAATGTGAGTCAAATTCTAAATTCACTAATACAAATGGTGAACCTAATGCCAAGAGTATTGCAAATATTTGAATTGGTTTAGCAAATCGTAGTGGAATATTGGTAATTGCTAAAGGTTTCTGGGTGTGTGGTAATGGATTAACAGCCTGAATATTTAATAGTTTTAATAACGCTGGCAAGACAATTAATGAGATGCCTAGGCTAATAAACATGCCTACGCCAGAAATTAAACCTAATTCTGAAACTCCAGCATAATCTGTAGGAATAAAAACTAAAAACCCTATTGAAGTGGTGATAGTGCATAAAAAAATTGCAAAGCCAACTTCACGAATGCTGGCAATAATTGCGGCTAAATTTTTGAAGCCTTGGGCTCTGTAAGCACGATAATGTAGGCAAATATGAATAGCATAATCAACTCCTAAGCCTATGTATAATACTGCAAAGGCTATAGAAATAATGTTTAAATGCCCCAAGGCTAAAGCAGCAAATCCAGCAGTTAGAATTAAACCAAAAATTAGGCTTAAAAATGTGGCAATTAAGAGTTTTATAGAACGAAGACCAAACCATAATGCGCTACAAACTAGAATTAATGATACTATACCAGCAAATTCTGAGCCTGCAGTTACGCTTTCTAATTCTTCATGTTCTAAAGCCACTTCACCAGTTACATGAATTTGCAAGTGCGGATTTTGGCTAGTCATAGTATGTACGATTGCTCGAATACTATTTAAAGCTGCCGCCGCTGGTAAAATTTGCTCAAAGTCTAGAATTGGTTTCACCATAATCAATTGACGTTTGGCTTCAGAATTCAAGCTATTTGGGGTAAATAAATTTTGCCAAGATAATGTTGCAGCTTGGTTGTGTAAACTTTGGCTAAAAGTTTGATTAATCGCAGTTAATAAAGGCGTAATAGCTAGATCTACAGTTTTTTCTTTAGGATCCAAGGCTTTTTTAACTAGATAAAATAAACCTTCAAGATGATAATTTTGGGTTAAATAACCAATAAATGGTTGGGCTTGTGTAAGTTTGTCTGATAAATCTAATAGTTCAGGTGTAGATAAATACAATAATGCTTGCTGTTTGAAAAAATCATTTTCGCTGGGTATTTGTACCGAAGTAAATATATTAGGCTGTAATTTAAGTTGTTGCGCTAAACTATTCGCAGCTAGAGTTGATTCTTCGGGAGTGGCAGCATCAACCACAATAATAATTGCATTAGCGGCTTCTGGAAAAGCTGCGTCCACGCGTAAACGGTTTTGTTGAAATGCCAATTCTGGATCTAGCATTTCAGCTGTGTTGGTATTAATGCCTAAATTGTGTGCGGTGTAATGCAAGCTGGCAATACATAACAAAATAGTAATGCATAATACAGTCCAAGAATGGCGCAGAATATAACGTTCCCAAGTATCAAATAGTATTTGAGTGTAATTTCTAGGTTGGAAAGTCATGTGATTCAGGCTTATTGAAAACTTGTTATTGTATCAAGATGTTTGGCGACACTCTTTAATTTGTTTTGGGCTTTGTGAAAATACCAACCTAATTTAATTAATGCGGGTAATTGTTGCGGATGAAAGCATAGAAGTTGTAATAGTTTGCTTAGTTGTACTTGACCTTGAGCATTGAGAGCTTGATTAATTACACTGGGTAATTGCATAGTTACTGGATCTGCAATGGTACGAATTACTAAATAAGGAAGTTGATTTTGGGCTGCAATTTTAGCTATTGCAACACTTTCCATATCAACTGCAACTGCTTGAGTATCTTGGTGTAATTGGTGTTTGGCTGTGGGCGTGGCAACAATAGTTAAACTTTCAGCTATATTGCCTATGTAAGGTTGTATTTTGGTTAAATTGCTTTTAGCGTGTTGTAACCATGCAGAATTAATTGGATAAATATTATTATCGTGACTGATTAATTGTGCTGGCAGAATTAAAGTACCTGAATGTAAACTTGGAATTAAACTAGCTGCGCAGCCCCAACTAATTAATTGAGTTGCACCCAGAGTAATTAATTGTTTGCTTGCTAATGTAGCGTTATCAACTCCAGTACCAGCATAAATTATTACTGTATGTGCATTAATAAAGGTATATTCACCCAGTTTAAGCTTATGCGTGGTTAAGGAGCTAAGTTCTTCAAGCAGGGCAACTATAATTCCAGTAATCATTGTCGTTTTAACTCATTACGATAACGTGCTAAAGCCCATAATGGAAAAAATTTACTATAGCCGTGATATTTTAAATAAAATACTTTAGGAAATCCTGGGGCATTAAAACCATGATCTTCCCAAAGTCCATCTGCTTGTTGTTGGCGTAAAATAAAATCAATGCCGGATTTTACTTCTGGACAATGTGCTTCTCCAGCAGCCATTAAACCTAATAACGCCCAAGCAGTTTGAAATGAGGTACTAAAATGATTGCGACCATCATAATCATGTGCGACCTCATAGCTTTTGTTGTCTTCACCCCAGCCTCCATCTGCACGTTGGACACTTTTTAACCAAGCCACGGCTTTGGTATACATAGGGTCATTTCTTGGGATTGAAGTTTGTTCTAAACCTAATAAAACTGACCAAGTACCATAAATATAGTTAGTTCCCCAGCGTCCAAACCAAGAACCATTTTCCTCTTGTTTAGCACGAATATAAGTTAGTGTACGTTCCAAAGCTGGTAAATATTCAGGATGATTTTTAGCTACTCTTGCCATTAACATAGCACATCTTGCACTTACATCTACAGTAGGTGGATCAAGTAAAGAACCATGATCTGCAAATGGAATTTCATTTAAATAATCATAGGTATTATCAACATCAAAAGCTCCATAACCACCATTTTTTGATTGCATGCCTACTATCCAGCGCGTAGCCCTATGAATTGGTTCAGAATAATAGTCTTGATCTAATTCTGCCATTGCAAATGCAACTAGAGCAGTGTCATCTACATCTGGATAGTATGAGTTTTCAAATTGAAACGCCCAGCCACCACCTTCAATATTAGGTCTGGTAATTCGCCAATCTCCATCTTCATCAGATAATTGTTTGCTTTTTAGCCATTCATAAGCGGCTTCTAAATGAGTTTTATTGGTTACTTTATTGGCTTCTTGTAAAGCTAATGCCGCTAAACCAGTATCCCAAACTGGAGATAAACATGGTTGACAATAGGCATAATCTGGATGAATGGCTAATAATTTATCAATAGCTTTACGGGTAGTAATTAATCTTGGATCGTCTAATGGCACTTGTAACAATAACATAGCTTGATACGAGGCGACCATCGCAGGGAAAATACCACCCAAGCCATCTTCACCATTTAAACGGGGCATAAACCAATCTTGAGCTTTTTGTATAGCATGTTCATGCATTCTTTTAGGAATTAATCCACGGGTAGATCTTCCAAGTTTATCCAAATATAAGAAGCATTTATTCAAAAAAGTTCGTTCTGGGAAATAATGCTTTTCTTTATCAGGATGCACTACAAACAATTCTAAAATATTTATTTTATGTGGATTTTTAGCTTTAGCTTTCAAAGTACACAAAATAAATAACGGCACCATAACTGTACGTGACCAATAGGCAACTTTGTCAATATGAAATGGAAACCATTTAGGCAAAAGCATTATTTCTACTGGAATATATGGAACTCCACGCCACGGCAGTTGTTCAAATATAGCTAAAGTTATCCGTGTAAATACATTGGCTTTGGCAGCTCCACCCTGACTCAAAATATAATTACGTAACTTGTGCATATGTGAAGCATCAATATCATCACCAGCCATTTTTAAAGCATAATAAGTTTTGATACTAGTGCTTAAATTACCATCTCCACCAATATATAAAGGGTAACTGCCATCTACAGCTTGATTTTTACGTAAATAAACCGCAATCTTTGCTTGTAATACCAGATTGATTTCACCCAAATAATGCATTAAAATAATATATTCAGCTGTGATTGAACAATCAGCTTCTAATTCAAAATTCCAATATCCTGCTGAATTTTGCAGACTTAATAGATTTTTTTTGGCTTTTTTAATTGCGGCATCAAGATTAAAAGTTGGCACTTCAATATCATTACTGGATGATTGAATATTATGGGTATTTATTTGTGATTCATTTTCCGTAAACATGATGAACTCTATACTGTTTTTTCTGAGATACACGCATTTTGCGGTTTATAATCCCAGTCAGGTGTGATAATTTTTTGACTTAATCTATTGAATACAAAAGTTAATAAATTATTATGTTTTACAGTTAATTGTGTGACTATAATTGTAGCTTTAACGCTACGACGGTTAATTTTAACTTGTTCAGAACGATTAAAATCAAGATTTAGTTTAATTTTTCTTAGCGTTAATAAAGCCATTCCTATTGACCACAAACAAAATTTTCGCATGCCAATTTCTTGTGCTGGTAAAAGTTTTGTGTACGATAAAGCATTCTGCAAATGTTGTTGCGCAATATTAATTAAATGTTCCAATCCAGCTTGAAACTTAAGGTTGTTAGTATTTTTATGTAATTCACTTAATTCAAAACCAGTTTCAGTAAAAATTTCTTGTGGTAACCAACACACATTACGTTCAGCATCATCCCAAATATCTTTTAAAATATTTGTCATTTGTAAACCCTGCCCAAATGAAACTGACAATTTAAGTAATGTTTCACGGTGTACAGCAATTTCAGTTGAATAATGACAAAATAATTTAGCTAACATTTCACCTACACAACCTGCAACGTAATAACAATATTGATCCATTTCGGCCATGTTTTTTAAGCCTGTTGTTAAATCTATATCCTGAAATTTTAGCATTCCAGTTGCCATAGTTTGCACGCATTCAGCTAATGCAGCTATTTGAGTTGAATCAAAAGCATGCGTAATTTTAATTACTCTAGTGGATAATTTGATTAAAGCATGTTCTGCAATTAAGGTTTGGTTAGAAAGTAATGGATATAATTCATCAGCAAACTTTTGGGCTTGCTCACCAGTTTTTACTACTTGTATAAATTTATGACAAAAATAATGTTTCTGTTCCGTATTTAAAGACACTTCATCTTCTATGGTATCTACAATTCTGCATAATAAATAAGCGTTTGCTATAGCAGGATATAATTTAATTGGTAATTGTGGAATAGTGAGTGCAAATGTACGTGAAACCCCTTCCAATAACAAAGCTTGCAACTCATTATCACTTAAATTTAGCAGTGATTCTGGATGATTTATAGATGGGTTTGTTTCAGTTGTCATAATTATTTATGTAGGTAAAAAATATCTCAATATTATAGCAATGTAAAAAACGCAGCAAATTTTACCAATGAAAGCTTAATCATAGCCTCTTTGTTGGTGTTTTGCAAAATTTTGTTGTTTTATTGAGAAAACAATATTTATGTTATTCAAGTCAATGAAATACTTCAACAATTAAACTGTTGGTTTGAATAAAATCTTGTATTGTAAAATAAAATTTACTGAAAAAAAACTTGAATTATGTTTTAGTGAGCTTTAAAAACTGGAGTTAAAACCTAAAAAATAGTATTCTAACGACAATTTTATTAAGTACATAGTAAGTTTTGGAGGATAAAACTGTGGGTGTGCCTTTACGTCAACAATTAAGTGTTAGTAGTTACTTAATGAAGCAAAAATTAAAAGGGATTAAGCGTTATCCATTAGTTTTAATGCTAGAACCTTTATTTCGTTGTAATCTGGCTTGTGCTGGTTGTGGCAAAATTGATTATCCAGTGGAAATTTTAGATAAACGTTTATCAGTTGAAGAATGTTTAGCTGCTGTAGATGAATGTGATGCACCTATGGTTTCAATTCCAGGTGGAGAGCCTTTAATTCACAAGGAAATGCCGCAAATTGTAGCTGGAATTATTGCTAGGAAAAAGTTTGTATATTTATGCACTAATGCTTTGTTATTAAGAAAGCGCATTGATGATTATACGCCTTCACCGTATTTAACTTTTTCAATTCATTTAGATGGCAATCGCGAACGCCACGACAATTCAGTTTGTCAAGCGGGAGTGTTTGATATTGCTGAAGCAGCGATTAAATTGGCTTTAGGCAAAGGTTTTAGAGTTACGATTAATTGTACTTTATTTCAAGGTGAAACTGCTCCAGAAGTTGCTGAATTTTTGGATTATGCTATGACCTTAGGTGTAGAAGGTGTAACCATTGCACCTGGATTTAGTTATGAACATGCACCACAACAAGATGTATTTATTAGTAGTTTAGAAACCAAAACTTTATTTAGGGATATTTTTAAATTAGGCAAACAGCGGAAATGGAATCTTAATCATTCGTCATTATATTTAGATTTTTTAGCTGGCAATCAAAATTATGATTGTACACCTTGGGGCAATCCGACTAGAAATGTATTTGGCTGGCAAAAACCATGTTATTTATTAGCTGATGAAGGTTATGCGGATACTTTTCAAGAATTGTTAGATACTACGCCTTGGGAAAAATATGGCACGATTAATAATCCTAAATGTGCTAACTGTATGGCGCATTGTGGTTATGAAGCCACAGCAGTTGAAGATATGTTAGCACATCCATTAAAGGGTTTATTAGTATCCATTTTTGGAGTAAAAACTACTGGTGAAATGGCGAGTTTGAATACTAATCAAATTCAAGCAGATATGAATTCAGCTAAAAAATTAAAAGATATTCCTGTAAAAACAGAATTATAAAAAATTGAGATTTTATGTTTAAAATGAAAAATTTTTACCTATATATTAATTTTTTGATAGGATTATTAGTATTTTTTCCTGTGCATGCGCAGCAACAAACATTTACAGCTAAACAAGTTGTGGAAATATTTCAAAATGAATTAATTGCCGTGATGCAACAAGGTCAAAATTTGGGTTTTAAAGGTAGATATAATCGTTTAGAAATTGCTATTAATCAAAGTCATGATTTAAATAAGATTGCTAGAACTGTAATTGGTCGTGAATGGTTAAATTTATCTGTAGCACAACAGCAACAATTAAGCTCAGTTTTTAGTCGTTTAAGTATTGCTGCGTATGCACATAATTTCAAAGAATTTTCTGGTGAAAGTTTCACTTTTGATTCTGAAGAAGAAGGTTTGCGTGGTGGGGTGGTTATACATAGTTATTTACATATCCCACAAGATAAAGCAGTAAAATTTGATTATATGTTAAAGAAAAAATCTGACCATTGGCAAATTATTAATATTGCTGCTAATGGAGTAAGTGATTTAGCTTTAAAACGAGCTGAATATACTTCCATATTAAAACGTGCTGGATTTGATGTTTTAATTAAAAAAATTACTGAAAAAATTAATCAATATGCACAATAATAGTGTTTTATTTTAGGTTTAAGATAATGTCAAAGCGTATTCAAAATAACAATAAATTTTTTGCTGTTGCTGTTGCTGGACTTTTAAGTCTAACAAGTTGTGCAACTACAGAAACTAAAGGTATTGATCCTTATGAGGATATGAATCGGAGTGTATTTGAGTTTAATGCAGGCTTAGATGAATATTTAGGTGAGCCTATTTCTAGCACTTATGATGAATATACTCCAGAATTAATTCAGACTGGTATTGGCAATTTTTTTGATAATTTAAAAGATATTAATGTTGCTTTAAATAATATATTACAAGCTAAATATCAAAAAGGTGGTGAAGATACTGGTAGATTTTTAATTAATTCTACTTTAGGAATTGGTGGTTTGTTTGATTTTGCTACAGGTTTTGGCTTAAAAAAACATCAGGAAGATTTTGCCCAAACTCTCGCTGTTTGGGGAGTTCCTCAAGGGGCATATTTAGTTTTACCAGTTTTAGGTCCTATGACTAGTCGTGGAGTTCCAGGAGTAGTTTTTGATACTGCATTTAATCCAGCTACTTATGTAGGTGTACCGATTCGTGCCATAGAATTATTAAATTTACGTGCTAATGCAGCTGGGCAGTTAAAATTATTAGATGAAGCAGCGTTAGATTCATATATTTTTACTCGTGAGGCGTTTTTACAATCACGTAAACATTTAATTAATGATGGTAATGTTGAGTTAGAAGAAGATTTGGATTTAGATTTGGATATTGACAGTATATTATTTGAAGATGAATTAAATAATTGAGTTATTAGTATTGCCATAAATATCCACCCAAATAGCCTGAAAATTATTTTCTTGCAACCAACTACCGCCTTGATGTTGATATAACATGGCAATGGTGCTAGCACTACCAGCAACTAAACAAAAATCAGCTATAACAGTAACAGATGCCAAACCTGTTACTGGATAGCCTGTTTTAGGATTTAGAATATGGCTATAATATTTATTTGCAAGTATATATGAACGTTCATAATCGCCACTACTGCTAATTCCACCCTGTTTTAAAGCTAATGTAGCAATATTTTTACCCTTATTTCTGGGATCTTTTATGCCTATTAACCAAGATTTATTATTAGGTTGCGCGCCAATAATTCTAATATCGCCACCTAAATTAATTAATCCGTGCAATATACCGTTGTTTTGACACATGGTTGCAATTTGATCTGCGGCATACTCTTTAACAATGCCACCAAAATCTAATTCCATTCCAGTAGCTCCAAAAGATAAAACGGATTTATCCCAAGTAATTTTTTCCCAGCCAATTTGGTTTAATAATTGCTTTATTTTGCTGGCAGTGGGTAATTTTGGAGTCTTAAAATTCCAAGCTTGTCTTAAAACCCCTGAGCTAATATCAAATAAACCTTCACTATTATTATAGCAAGCATCCGCATAATTTATTAAAGCGGTAGTTTCTGAATCCAAGCTAATTTTATGCCCTTGTTTAGCAGCTTGATTTATTTCATATAAACAATTACCTACTATATAACGTGAATATTTAACCTCTAAATGCCTAATTATTTCTAAGCATAATTGGATTATATCTTGTGCATTAGCTTTGTTCTGAACATAGATTACAATTTGACAACTTGAACCCATAGCCTGAAAATCTTTTACTATTGAATGCCACATGAAACTATGTTATTTAGCGAATAAATAAGTCATATGACCTATTTGTAAGCTTAAGTTTAACAAAATCATTTAATTCTCATTCGCCTTAATCTTTACATTTAAAATCTATGATAAATAAAATTCTTTCAATAAGCATCTTATTTTGTTGTTACATGACAAATGCAAATGCAGTAAAAATAGGTGAAATTGCTCCAAATTGCCCCACAATTAATCAAGAAAATAAATTGCCATTTCAAGCTGATTTGTATAAAGGTAAAGTAGTTTATTTGGATTTTTGGGCATCTTGGTGTGCGCCTTGTAGATTATCTTTTCCTAAATTAAATAAGTTATATAAAGAATTAAAATCTCAAGGAGTTGAAGTAATAGCAATTAATTTAGATGAAAATCGTGCTGATGCAGAAAAATTTTTACAGGAAAATCCAGTAGAATTTAAAATTGTTTACGATGATGCTAAACAGTGTCCGAAACAATATGCTTTAATTGCAATGCCTTCATCATATATTATTGATAAACAAGGAGTAATAAGAATGATTCATTTAGGTTTTAAAGCTGGAAATGAAGCAAAAATTCATACTGATTTACTTGCCTTATTGTCGGAATAGTATGCGGTTATATCCAATTATAATTTTAATGCTAAGTATTGTAAATATTGCTTGCACACCAAAAGTAGCCGCTTGGGAGCGTGGAATTTTAGCTAAGCCACATATGTTATTGCAGTCTAATTCGTTGGAAAATTCTGTACGTCAACATATGCATTCTAGTAAAGAAGCATCAGCTGGTGGACGCAATGCAGGTGGTGGTGGTTGCGGTTGTGGCTGAAAAAAACAATATTTTAGCATCTTTAACTGCCGCTGCTTTAGCCTTGCCTAGTATGGTGTCTAAGGTAAATGCTGGGACTCCAATATCTCAGCCCACTACAAATTTTCAATATTCCCATTATACAGAGGGTGATGAACGGATTAATGTAGATATATATCAAGGTAATGTAGTAGTGCCAATTGAACAAAATGCAGAATTTAGTCTGGATTGGGTAGTGGATACTTTTTCTGGGGCGACTCCGGTATTAAATTTACCTGTCGCAATTGCCAGCAGTACTACTGGGGCTTCAGGAATTGATACTATAGATAATTCACAAATAGTTTTAGATAATCAAGAAGTTATTCAAGTAATGACAGGAGCTTCAACATTTGAACGTCGTTATGGAGTTGATCTAGGCTTTAGTTATTTTTTAGATGATTTAACTTTAAAGTTTGTAACAGCATATTCTAAAGAACCAGATTATTTATCTAAAGCTTACAAGTTAGGTTTAGCATGGGATTTTAATCAAAAATTAACTACATTATCTTTAGGTTTTGGGCAAGTTTTTGATCAAATAAGGCCTTCAACTAGAATGATTCAGGAAAATAAAATTTCGCATCAAGTTAAATTTGGATTATCGCAAATATTAAGCAAACAGTCTTTAATTAATTTCAGTGCTGATTATATGTACGATACTGGTTATTTATCTAATCCATATAAAAAAGTATTCATTCAAACTGCAACCCCAGTACAAAATTTAATTAACGCAGGAATGCCCAATGTTTTTTATGATCAACGTCCAGAAGTGCGTCATCAAGGAGCAATTGCAATAGCTTATGTACATTATATTGCCCCATTAGATGCAGCTTTACATGTAGATTATCGTTATTTTCGTGATAGTTGGAATATTGATTCGCATACATTTGAAGCAGTATGGCATCAACCTATAAGCGAAAATTGGATGTTAATTCCACGCTTACGTTATTACTCTCAATCATCAGCACAATTTTATAAAACCTATTTTACCCAGACGCGTTCAGAACCTTATTATTCTAGCGATCATCGCTTATCAGCCTTTGGAGTCCTAAGTGGAGGTTTAAAATTAACTACAGAAACAACTAATGTAAATGCATGGACAAATAAAATAAAATTTGAAGTTGGGCTTGAATATGCACAACAAGCATCCAAACTAACTTTAGGAAAAACTTCTGATTCCGCTATTACCGATTTTAATTATTTGTTAATCACCACAGCAATTAAAATTGAATTTTAAGTAGCTACTGTTAGCAGTTTTATAATACAATCAAAAAATCTGTATCAATATTTATGAAATAGATCTTACTTACTACAGGAAAATGCGATGCCAAATAGTCACTTAAATCTCAATACTAATGAACGAACGATGCCGAGAAGACGTTTTTTACAATTATTAACTATGGGTCCGGTTGCAGCTATTAGCGTGCCGGATATAACTAAATTACGTCTTGAAAAAATTAATAATATTCCTAGATCATTAGCATTTCACAATTTACATACTGAAGAAAAAGTTAAGTTAACCTATTTCGAGTCTGGCAAGTATGTAACTGGGGCTTTATCAGAAATAAATCATGTTTTAAGAGATCATAGAAGTAATACTGCACATCCAATGGATCCAAATTTATTAAATTTACTCTATAATTTGCAACAACGTTTAGATGTTAATAAACCATTTAGCGTTATTTCAGGTTATCGTTCCCCAGCTACCAATGAGTTATTGCGTAATAATAGCAATGGCGTAGCTAAAAGAAGTCAACATATGTTAGGTAAAGCTATTGATATTCGCATTGAAGGTGTAAATACCCGCCATATACGTAAAGCTGCAATTGCAATGCAACAAGGCGGGGTTGGGTATTATTCTCGTTCCAATTTTTTGCATTTAGATACTGCTTCAATTAGAAATTGGTAACATTAAGTTATTTTAAATTCCCAATTTACGTTTCAATTTAGCATCATAATTATATATATCCGCTAAAAAATATACCCCATCTTCCATAGCCATGACAGTACTATAAAATAATACCACGGGTATTTTTGTTTCTAGCGAAACTCGTCGATTACCACCTTTGTTCATGGCTTTTTTAACTCTATCTTTATTCCAAGTAGAATTTTGTTGTCCCAAAGCAAAGATAGCCAAATTTGCAGGCTCACTAACTCGAATGCAACCATGACTAAAATCTCTTCGAGTACGTTTAAATAAACTTTTTGAAGGCGTATCATGCAAATATACCGCGTATTTATTTGGAAATATAAACTTAACCAAACCTAAAGCATTTTTAATACCTGGTTTTTGTCGAATTCGCAGTCTTTTATCGGAAGATTTCACTATTTCCATATTTCTACTGCGCAAATAACTTGAACTGCTAGCTCTACTACCTATTTCGTTTCTAATTATACTTTGCGGTAAATACCAGTATGGCCTGAATGCTAGGTAATGCATTTTTGTACTAAATACTGGGGTTGGATGTTTTTTAGCTTTACCAACTACTACCCGCATACTCATAAACTCAGTATTTTTATTGGCTAAATCATTAAATGCCCATAATCTAAAACTTGGAATATTAACAAAAATCAATCTATTTTCAGTATATCTAGGAATCCAGCGTAACCGTTCTAAGCCCATTTCAATTTGTTGAATTCGTTTGCTTAAAGGTGTATTTAATTCTTTTTGAGTGCGCCTATCTAATTTACTGGTAGATTTTATTCGATGCCGTTGTTGAAAGTGTTTGAGTGCTTTGGCTAATGCAGGAGTAAATTTAGTTGAAACTTCACTTTTAGCAGTTAAATCACCTAGATCAATTAACAATTTTTTCAATTGCGGTAATTGCTTATGTGTAGCTCCGCTAGCTAAGTTGTTTGGAAATTTAAATTTGGGTGATTTTTTTTGCGCAGCTGTTTGATAACCACGTAATGCTTTTTGTAAATTTTTATAAAAAACTAAATTTGGAGTTTGTTGCTGAATAAATTTAGCTAAACCATTATTATTAATAGAATTTAAAAAGTTTTGAGCTATTTTTAGTGGTTCTTTATTCTGTTTAAAATCAAATTTGACTTTTTTTGGATTTATTCGCCCATAATTTAAATCGAATACATATGCCATGAATGCATTACTTAAAGCTAAATCAAAGTCAACCAATTGTTTATAGGACGCTTGAGCTAAACTAACATGTAATTGTTGCCATTGCCGATTCAATTGATGGATTTTATAATCTTCAGCTTTTAAACCCTGATAGGAAGCAGTATTGAGTAATTTTAAAGCGATAGTAACTTGTTCAGGATGTCGCTGCCAAATTAATTCATACCAAGATAATTTATATAATTCAGCTACAGCTAATTTTTCTCTTGGTGAAGAATTTTCAATTGCATTTTTTAAGGTTTGTACTTTTGGAGTATCATTTAAAACTAATGGTGCTTGGACTTGATTAGCAACTATTTGCGTAGAATATAATGTATACTCTTCAAGCGCGGAAACTTTTACAATATAAAGATGTAAAATAACAGTAAAAAATAACTTTATTACTGTGGGTTTGTTTTTAAATTTGGAAGCAATGTTAGCTGACATATTTTTAGCTAGGATATACAATTTTTTTAAACAATGTTTAAAGTAGAACTTAAAAATCCTAAAAATATATCATTTTTTCATAAAAGATATTTTCACTGTTTTTATAGTTCAGCTACTCGCACTTCAAAAAACATTATCTTTATAGAATATTTAATGGCACGCCCGAGACGATTTGAACGTCCGACCTCACCCTCCGGAGGGGTGCGCTCTATCCAGCTG
The DNA here is from genome assembly GCA_030627285.1 of Methylococcaceae bacterium. Taxonomy (GTDB): domain Bacteria; phylum Pseudomonadota; class Gammaproteobacteria; order Methylococcales; family Methylomonadaceae; genus WTBX01. The sequence goes on from DAOUSJ010000023.1 coordinate 22,316, forward strand.
AGCTACGGGCGCATGACAATAACCAAAGTATTTTAACTGATTTCAAGTATTTTTTAAAGTATGTTATTTTTTTTTCGTGCTGCAAAAAAATCTGCACCTGCTTTTCTGGCAGCATTAGGATCTGGATTTTTCGCTGCCCAATCCAAATCTTCTATAGGTAATTCATTTAAAAAGCGACTAGCTTGAGTTTCATATACTTCACCATAAAGTTTTCTATGGGTGCAATAACTAAAAGTACAACTATGTTGCGCTCTAGTGATTCCAACATAAGCTAAGCGGCGTTCCTCTTCGATGCTACCAGTTTCAAGACTATTTTTATGTGGCAATAAGTTTTCTTCCATGCCAATTAAAAATACATGTCGAAATTCTAAACCTTTGGCAGCATGTAAAGTCATTAAACTTACTTGTTCACCAGCTTCATTATCATCTTGGCGTTCCAAAATATCCAACAACATTATTTTAGCAACTATTTCTGCTAAGGGTTGTGTTTGACCAGTTTCATCTGATGTACCAAGTTTTTTTAACCAAGCTAATAATTCATTGACATTATTTTGTTGACGTTTAGCTGCTTCAGGAGTTTTACTATTTTCACGTAACCAGTGCGCATAGCCAATTTGCTCTAACATGCTTTCAATAACAGTAAAATTATCTCTAACTTCAATTTTAGCCGCTGTTGCAAGCATCCAATTGGTGAATTTTTGCAATCTAGTAACTGCTGGTTTTGACATTGTTGCATTTAAACCTAATTCAAAACTAGCAGCAAATAAACTGATATGTCTTTTATTAGCATAAGAACCTAATTTTTCTACAGTCGCCGCACCAATTTCTCGCCGTGGAGTATTAATAATTCTTAAAAAAGCTGCATCATCGTCTGGATTAACTAACAAACGCAAATAAGCCAATACATCCTTAACTTCTGTATATGCAAAAAATGAAGTGCCGCCACTAATAAAATACGGCACATTATTGACGCGTAATTGTTGTTCAAATAATCTGGATTGATGATTGCTGCGGTATAAAATAGCATAATCACTATATTTACTGCCTAAGCGAAATTTGTGGTAAATCAATTCTGAGACAATTTGTTGGGCTTCAACGCGCTCATCCTTGTGTGCCAACACTCTTAATTTATCTCCAAGTATCAATGCGCTCCATAATTTTTTCTCAAATTTATGTGGATTTTTAGCAATTAATTGATTTGCAACTTGTAAAATTCTACCCCTAGAACGATAATTTTGTTCCAATTTAATTACTTTTAATCTTGGGTAATCAGTTTGTAATTGGGATAAATTTTCAGGTTGCGCGCCTCGCCAAGCATAAATAGATTGGTCATCATCGCCCACAACAGTAAAATTTCCTAAATTACCAGCTAATGAACGTACTAAAGCATATTGGGTAATATTAGTATCTTGATATTCATCCACCAATAAATAACGAATTCTATTACGCCATTGCTGCAAAATTTCTGGAGCTTGTTGGAATAATAATACCGGCAATAAAATTAAATCATCAAAATCCACTGCATTATAAGCTTTCAAATGTTGTACATAAATTTTATACAACTGGATAACTTGCAAGTCCAATTTTGCTGCTTGTTGCAATGCTTGTTCTGGAGTAATAAAGGCATTTTTCCAAGTACCTATTTGAGCTGCATATTGATTAACTGCCTCTAAATCACATTGCACCAAATTTTGTTGAATTAAATTTTTTAATAGATTTTTTTTATCAGCATCATCAAACAAACTCATACTGGCTTTATAGCCTAAAGTTTTATGTTCACGCCGCAAAATTTCCAAGCCTAAAGCATGAAATGTAGACACTCTCAAGCCACGACTTTTTTGTGCGGGCAATAATTTATCTACTCGTTGCTTCATTTCCCGTGCGGCTTTATTAGTGAAAGTTAATGCTGCAATATTACGCGCCGCGAAACCTTGTTGAACTAAATAGGCAATTTTTTCAGTAATAACCCTAGTTTTGCCACTACCAGCACCAGCCAGAACTAATAAAGGCTGGGTAGTAATTTGTACGGCTTCAGTTTGTGGTGGATTTAATTTTTGGGTAGCCATTAAACTTGTTCTGCTACCCAAAGACGGGCATTTCTAAACATCCGCAACCAAGCACCATCTATATTCCAATCATCTGGATACCAAGAATTTTGAATGGCTCGAAAGCAACGTTCTGGATGCGGCATCATAATTGTAAATCTACCATCAGTAGTAGTTAGACCAGTAATTCCAGCAGGTGAACCATTCGGGTTAGCTGGAAATTCAGTAGTATGCTTACCTGTATGATCCACATAATTTAACGCTACTATAGATTCTGCTTGAGTTTCTGCGTCGGCAAATTCAGCTCTACCTTCACCATGAGCTATTACTACTGGCAACATAGAGCCTTCCATGCCAGAAAATAAAATTGCTGGAGATTTAGCGATTTTTACCATTGAAACTCTAGCTTCAAATTGTTCTGACACATTGCGTTTAAATTCTGGCCAATGCGTTGCACCTGGAATTAATTCTTTTAATGCCGCTAACATTTGGCAACCATTACATACGCCTAAACCAAAAGTATCTTTGCGTTGAAAAAAACTTGCAAATTCATTTCTAGCGCGTTGATTAAATAAAATTGATTTTGCCCAGCCGCCACCAGCGCCTAAAACATCACCATAAGAAAAACCGCCACAAACTGCTAAACCTTTAAATTCCGTTAAACTTATGCGCCCAGAAATAATGTCACTCATATGTACATCTATGCTAGTAAAGCCAGCGCTATTAAATGCTGCGGCCATTTCTACATGCCCATTTACGCCTTGTTCACGTAAGATTGCTACTTTAGGACGTGTAGTAGTTAAATGCGCCACAATATTCTGGTTTAGATCAAAACTAAGTTTGGCACTCAAACCCAAATTATGATTATTGTTGATTTGCTCAAATTCTTGTAAAGCACAACTTGGATTGTCTCTTAAAGCTTGCATGTTATAGCTTACTGTTGACCATAGTTGTTGCAATTCAGATCTATTAGCTGCATATACAAGTTGATTCTGATATGAAAATTTTAACTCTTGGCTAGAATTAAGCGTGCCAATTTGATGGGTGTGTTCAATTAAATTGGCGTTAGTAATTAAGCTATTGACTTGCTCTAAAGCACTGGATGGAATTTGAATTACCGCGCCTAATTCTTCGTTAAATAAGCTACTTAAATGTTCTGAGCCTAAAGAATCTAAGTTAATATCTAAGCCTAATCTACTCGCAAATAGCATTTCTGCTAAGGTAGTAAATAAACCGCCATCTGCACGATCATGATATGCCAATAATAAATCGTGTTGATTTAAATCTTGAATCAAGCCAAAAAAATCTTTTAATAAATTTGGAGTATTTAAATCAGGACATTCATTGCCAAGTTGATTATACACTTGTGCTAATGTTGAACCGCCTAAACGATTTTTGCCCTGACCTAAATCAATTAATAATAAAACACTATCTTGCTGGCGTAATTGTGGGGTTAAAGTTTTACTCACATCTTCAACTGGCGCAAAGGCACTAATAATCAGCGATAATGGCGCGGTCATATTTTGTTGTTGTCCAGTTTGCTCCCAAACAGTTTGCATGGATAAAGAATCTTTACCCACTGGAATTGCAATGCCTAAGTTTGGGCATAATTCCAAAGCTAATGCTTGTGCCGTAGCAAATAATTCGGCATCTGCACCTTTGCTGCCAGCGGCTGCCATCCAATTTGCTGACAATTTAATTTCTTCAATACTATCAATTTGAGCAGCGGCAATATTTGTAATAGCTTCAGCCAACGCCATTCTTCCAGATGCGGGTGCATTAATTAATGCTACTGGAGCGCGTTCACCAATTGCCATAGCTTCACCAGTAAGGGCTTTAAATCCTGAAGTAGTAACTGCGACATCTGCTACTGGGATTTGCCACGGGCCTACCATTTGATCTCTAGCAACTAAGCCAGTAACTGAACGATCACCAATGTGGATTAAAAAACTTTTATCTGCTACTGCTGGGAATTTTAAAACTCGTTCTACGGCTGCAGATATAGTTACTGCACTTAAATCTAATTTGGTTAAAGGTTTGTTATAGGTTTCAACTTGGCGGTGTAAACTTGGTGTTTTACCAAATAAAACTTCCATAGGTAAATCTATTGCAGATGTGCCTAATAATTCATCACTTAAGCTTAAGTGTTCTGCTTCGGTAACTGTTCCAATTACTGCATACAAGCATTGTTCACGCTGGCAAAATTCGCTAAATAAATTTAAGCTTTCGGGTGCAATGGCAACTACATAACGTTCTTGAGCTTCATTAGACCAAATTTGCATGGGTGATAAACTTAAATCTGCATTGTTTATGCGGCGTAATTCAAATTTTCCACCTTTATTACAATCATGAATTATTTCTGGCACTGCATTAGATAATCCACCTGCGCCAACATCATGAATTGAAATAATTGGTGAATGTTCGCCTAAAGCATTACAGTGATTAATAACTTCTTGGCAGCGACGTTCCATTTCTGGATTTTCACGTTGTACGGAAGCAAAATCTAAAGCCGCATCTCCAGAGCCAGAAGTTTGTGAAGAAGCCGCGCCACCACCCAAGCCAATTAACATTGCGGGCCCACCTAAAATAATAATTAGTGAATCTGCTGGAATTGCTTGTTTATGTACTAACATTGGGCGAATATTACCCATGCCGCCAGCTAACATAATTGGTTTGTGATAGCCGTATAATTGCTGGTTGCTGGCATGTAAATATTCAAAAGTACGAAAGTAACCAGTTAAATTGGGTCGTCCAAATTCATTGTTGAAAGCTGCGCTACCTAAAGGTGCATCTAACATAATATCTAATGCAGAGGCAATGCGTTCAGGTTTACCATGTTCGGTTTCCCAAGCTTGAATGCAATTAGGAATTTTCAAATGTGAAACACTAAAACCAGTAAGCCCTGCTTTAGTATGTGAACCTCTACCAGTGGCGGCTTCATCACGAATTTCACCACCAGAACCAGTGGCTGCACCCGCATAAGGTGAAATTGCCGTAGGATGATTATGGGTTTCAACTTTCATTAAAATTTCCGCATTTTCACTTACATAAGCATATTCACCCGTGTTTGGATCGCGAATTAATACTTGTGCCATTGCGCCATTAATTACTGACGAATTATCACTATATGCGGTTAAAATTCCATGTGGATTTTGGGAGCTTGTGTGCCGAATCATGCTAAATAAACTCATAGCTTGTGGTACTGAATCAATCGTCCAATCAGCATTAAAAATTTTATGCCGACAATGTTCAGAATTGGCTTGCGCAAACATCATTAATTCCACATCAGTGGGATCACGCTGCAATTGTTGAAATTGAGTGGTTAAATAAT
>DAOUSJ010000102.1 GCA_030627285.1 Methylococcaceae bacterium
AATTGTATTTTTTATACCCGTTATAATGGTTTGCCGGTATTACCATTTCTGAATAATATCGCCTTTGCATCTAGACAACTTGCAGGTCTGCCAGCAGGTGGTTCATTGGGATTATCAAAATCCATTGCTCAACGCTACCAAGATTTAGGTGGTGAAATTATTTATGATCAAAAAATTTCTAAAATTTTAGTAGTAGATGACCAAGCTATTGGGGTACAAAATTCTGCTGGAATTGACTACCATGCTGATTATGTGGTTTCCGCAATGGATGGCTATCAAACCTTAAAAAATTTATTAGATGATCGGTATACGACTCCTACTTTGAAAACCCTTTATGATGAGGCAATTAATAAACCAGAAGGCTTATTATTTCAAGGTGTATTGTCCATGTTTATCGGCGTGGATATAGATTTAAGTGATGAAATACATAGTACCACCCATTTTTTTACTGATGCAGAAATACAGGCATTAACAGGCGTAAGTGATAGCAGTTTTTCAGTGCAAATTAAAAGCAATATGTTTAAAGATATTGCCCCTGAAGGTAAATCATTAGTCTTTATAACTTGTTTATGTGACCACAGGGCTTGGGAAAAATTAGACGCAATTGATAATAATAAAGAACCAGCTAAAAAACATGTTGCGCGTAAAAGAAGCAAAGCTTATCAAGATGCTAAAAAAGTTGTTACAGAAATATTTACCAATAGATTTACCCAATTATATCCACAAGGTGCAGATAAAATTGAAATGACTGATGTTTCTACACCCCTCACAGTAGTTAGATATACTGGTTCAATGGGCGGAGCATTACTAGGTTGGATTCCATTTGCAGCCGCCGTAGAACCATTTGAAGAGGACGTAAAAAAATCAGGCCCAATTTTACCAAACTTAAAAAACTTTTATATGGCTGGCCAATGGATTCAAGGCGGAGGTCTAATTACTACGGCCTCATCAGGACGTTGCGCAGCACAATACATTTGCCAAAATGATGCTAAAGAATTTACTGCTAATGAGCCTTAAACATGAATTCTTCAACAAAAACCATCTCATTATCCACAAAATTTTTTTATGGCATTGGACAAATTTCTGGAGGAATGTTTACCATATCATTCGGTTTATTCTTATTATTTTTTTACACTCAGTTATTCGGTGGTTTACATTAAGCATTATTACGTCTTATATAATGATAGGCGTATCGAATAATTTAAATTTTTTTATGGTAAGTTTTTTCTGGGATTTAAGCACTGATGACATAGCTATGGTTTCCAGTTCCATATTTATTGGCATATTTACCGGTGTAATTGCATGGACACTATTGGCATTTAGATTCCTAGAAGGAATATTTTTAGTGCAAGCAGCAGTTAGTTTTGGTTCGATGATTGCAGGAATAATTCTTGATGTTATTCGGTTTCCAACTGGAGAAAATGTACAAACCACTGATATAGATATCAATATCTTAAATCAATTTGAATTAATGTACATATTATTTATCCTGTTCTTTACCATTATTGCCTTATGGTGTTGTAATCATTATGACTTAAGTCATGAACGACATACTGCAATCCTTAAAAAATTACACGATAAAATCATTTAATCTTGCGTTGCAGCTAAATTTTCATCACATAACGCATAATAACTACAATATAATTAAGTATGTCTAGTTACAAAAATATAGATCAGCCATCCGCAGAATTTATCCTTGAAGCCAATCTTGGCGTGGATCATTCCAATAGAATTATTCCACAAAATCCACGTCCAAACGATGAAGTAACTTTACATATTACTGTAGGTCCAAAAATACTCGCAGATGCAGTATATATTGTTTATGCTACTGATGGTGATCCGGTTATTGAAACCACTCAAAGCAAAAAAAGTTTTTATAGTTGTATCAAAGGTACTTTAATTGAAGCAGTGTTATCTGATGTAAGCTGGAATTCAGAAGCTTGGGGTTATTTACATCATTTTCAAGCAACTTTACCAGCTTTTCCAGATGGCACTCGAGTATCTTATTTTATTTTTGCTTGGTCAGAAACTGAACAACAAGTGTATTTTGCCGATAGCTCAGCTAGCAATAACCGTGACACGGTAGAAAACCTAGCTAAATATAATTCTGAAGCTAATAGCTCAGAACATTATGAAAGACAATCCGTCACTGAAATGGGAACTGCAACTAGATTTGTCTATCAAGTTGATGAAACCACTACTCCAACTTGGGCGCATGATGCAATTTTTTACCAAGTTTTTTTAGATAGATTCCACTCCAATCCAAATACAGAATTTGCTAAATATGGCGCAGGTACTAATGTATTATTTACCGATATATTAGGTGGAACTTTAGCTGGATTACATCATAAATTACCTTATCTGCATGATTTAGGAGTAACCGCACTCTGGTTATCACCTTGTTACCCCAGCAATACACATCATGGTTATGACGTTAGTGATTATCGAGCTGTAAATCCAAAGTTAGGCACTATGGAGGAAATGAAAGCTTTAGTAGCAGACATTCATGCACGTGGAATGCATATTATTTTAGATTTTGTACCCAATCATATTTCTAGCGAACAAGAATGTTTTCAAGATGCAATCAGCAATGAAAATAGTCCTTACAGAGATTGGTTTCATTTTATTAATTGGCCAGATCATTATGAAGCCTTTTTTGCTGAACCCACATTACCTAAAATCAACACTAATTCAGCATCTGCACGTGAATATTTAATTGAAAGTGCGCGATTTTGGTTAGAAGAAGTTGGAATTGATGGTTTTCGGATGGATCATGCTCAAGGAGTAACCACAACTTTTTGGAGTGATTATCGTACTTTAATTAAAAAATCCTATCCAAATACGCTTACTATCGGCGAAATTACTGAAACCTCACCATTTTTATCTCAATATCAAGGACGTTTAGATGGAGTATTAGATTTTATTTGGGTACATGAGGCTCGTAATTTTTTTATTTTTGATTCCATAGATGCCCCTAGTTTTGAACATTTTCTTAAAGGGCATGATTTATTTTTTCCAGACAAAGATTTTTTATTGCCAACTTTTCTGGATAATCATGACATGAATAGATTTTTATGGACTGCGAAAGGGGATATTCGACGTTTAAAATTAGCCGCTTTATGTCAATTTACCCAAACTCCGCCGCCAATTATTTATTATGGTACCGAAATAGGTTTATCCCAAGAATATGATGTGCACCAAGGTGATGTAGATGTGCATGAAGCTTCACGCGTACCTATGTTATGGGATGATAAACAAGATCAAGATTTACATGCTTTTTATAAAAAATTAATTCATTTTCGCCGGCAACATCCTGCTAGTTATTGTGGTACCCGCATACCGCTATTGGTAGCGTCAGGAGGCTTAATGGTTTACGCCCGCCAACACCAAGGTGAGACCGTAATTACGGCACTAAATAATAGTGATTTAAGCCATAATTTAAGTATCTCTCTAAAAAAACTATCTCAACCTGTAATAACAAAATTTACCACTTTAGAAGGCATTCATATAGCTGTAAAAGACTCCGCTATTGAGCTAACTCTGTTGCCACGTACAGGCAACTTATTATTTAATCTATAACTAACTTACATACCATGACTAATTTACCAGAAATAGACTTATCCAACCCAGAATTTGCGGAAAATCCGAATAAATTTTTTAAATTATATCGTGAGCATGCACCAGTTTTTTACATGCAAAAATATCAGTGTTGGTTGATTGGTCGTCATGCAGAGGTTAAACAAGCTTTAAATGATCCTGTATTTTCTAGAGATCCGAATCATTCTAACAATTTAAATTTTAATGCAGCAAGCAAACAATGGGAGGCAGCTGGCATTGGTTTTTTTGTAGATGTGCTGGCAAATAAAGAAACCCATGCCCGCAATAGACAATTAATTCATAGTGCATTTAAACCCCAAAAAATTGGTTTAATGCAAGAAATTATTGAAACCACAGTAGAACATTATTTTAAAAATGTTACTAACGGCGGCATAGTTGATTTAGTAGATGAAGTTATAACTCCAATTCCTTGAGCTTTAATTACAAATTTATTGGGCATTAAATTAGATGCTAGCAACGAAACAAAATTTAGATTAGCTGCCACCTCTATTGTTACCGGCTTATTTAATCCTTCAGCCACAGAAACTATGCGTACACAAGCAATTAGTTCTGCCGTATATTTAAAAGATTTATTGTTAACTGAAATTGCACAGCGTAAATGCAAACCAACTCCAGATTTATTAACTGAATTTATTCAAGCCATAGATTCCAGAGCTGATTGTGATGCTATGGATGTGGTTAAATTAGTTTTAGTATTAATTTTCTCAGCTTCTGATACTACAGTATATTCAACTTTATATGCTATTAAAGACTTGTTTGAACATCCACAACAATTGCAATTATTAAAATCTGATAGAAGCTTAATGCAAAATGCTTTAAAAGAATTATTGCGCTTTCATACTTCTGGAAGTTTTTTTCCAAAATATGCTACCCAAGATACAGAATATTTAGGGCAAAAAATTAATCGTGGTGATGCAGTATTTATCTCTATCGCCAGTGCCAATAAAGATGAATCCATGTTTCCAAATGCTGAAATTTTAGATATTACCCGTGATACCAATAACACCTTGTCTTTTGGACATGGGGTAAATTATTGTTTAGGAACTCAATTAGCTCTTACTGTTATGAGTTCTATCATGAATAAATTATTAAACTATTTACCAGCTGAAGCACATTTAATTACCAAAGAAATAAAATTTGAAACTGGTAGTAGGCGTGCGATTATTAGCTTACCCATTAATACTTACTTATAACTGAGGTTTAGCCACATTATGTCAGAAAAAATTTATTCATTTTCAGTACAAACCATTGACCAGCAAACAGTAAAGTTGGATACTTA
>DAOUSJ010000030.1 GCA_030627285.1 Methylococcaceae bacterium
GTGTCAATACGATCGTAACGGGTTAAATCTAATTGCAATGGCGTTACAGATACATAACCCGTATTGATCGCATGAAAATCAGTGCCTGCACCAGCATCTTGTTCATCACCTGCAGGACCAACCCAATAAATAGCGCGTCCACGTTGATCTTGTGATTTTACTACTGGTTTAGATTTATGCCGTTGCCCCAAACGCGTTACTTGATAACCTTGTAATTGTTCCAAGGGTATATCTGGCACGTTTACATTTAATAAAGTATCTGCTGGTAAGGGCTTAACTAATAAACGTTGCATTATTTCGACTGCAACTTTTGCAGCTGTAGCAAAATGTTGTGGATTACTTGCGGCTAATGAAATTGCAATTGCAGGCAAACCTAAAAATCGCCCTTCTGTAGCTGCCGCAACTGTACCTGAATACAACACATCATCACCTAAATTAGCCCCATGATTAATTCCAGCTATCACCATATCTGGCTCATGTTTTAATAAACCAGTAATTGCTAAATGCACGCAATCAGTAGGCGTACCATCTACATAAATAAAACCGTTTTTAGCTTTTAAAGCTCTTAGAGGTAAATCTAAAGTTAATGAATTACTGGCGGCACTACGATTTTTATCTGGCGCAACTACCGATAAAGTAGCATAATCTTGCAAAGCCGATGCTAAAGTAACTAGTCCTTGAGCTAAATAACCATCATCATTACTTAGTAAAATATGCATTGCATTCGCCCTTAATTAAAAAAAAAGATAAAATATTTTATCGTAAATTCTGGTATTCAGCATCAATCACCGTGACAAAAAAATTTCTCTCAGACGCAGATAGCCAATTGTTTAGACAAACTATTGGTCAAGTTAAAAAAATTAAACATAATTCGGTTACCTTAAAACCGAAACCTTTAAAACCTATTCCCAAAGAAAAACTTTTGGAATCAAACTTCAACACCAACCCAATAGAAAAGGTTAAATTGCAATTAACGGCTGAAGCTAAAGTAAGTTTTTTAGCTGCTGGTTTACAAAGAAATTTGTTAAAACAATTACAATGTGGATATTTTGAATTGGACGTTTCATTAGATTTACATGGGCTAAATAGTTATCAAGCCCAAAAAAGTACTGCCAGATTTTTACATGAATGTATAGAAAATGGCTATAGATGTGTACATATTGTGCATGGAAAAGGCTATCGCTCTGAAGCAAACTATCCAGTATTAAAAAATGATTTGAATATTTGGTTGCGCAATCATATAGATGTGCAGGCATTTTGTTCCGCTACTCCCAAAGAAGGCGGAACTGGTGCTATGTTAGTATTATTAAGTGTATCTGAAAAATACTGGTCAATATAAAACTATTATTTGGCTACATCTTCAGAAAAAACTCCAAACTGCATAATTCTTGTATAGCGTTGGCTTAATAAAGTTTCTATTTCCAACAGTTTTAATTCTGCTAAATGGCGCATTAAAGTTTCGCGTAAATTATTTGCAGTAATTTTTACATCACGATGCCCACCACCTAATGGTTCACGCACTACTTCATCTAAAAATCCCTGCTCCCTAATTCTATCTGAAGTTATGCCCATAGCTTCAGCTGCCAATTTAGCTTTATCTGCACTTTTCCATAAAATAGAGGCGCAACCTTCAGGAGAAATAACTGAATAAGTGCTATATTCCAACATTATCAATCTATCTCCAACCCCAATTGCTAAAGCCCCACCTGAACCACCTTCACCAATAACTGTACAAATAATTGGAGTTTTCAAAGTTGACATTTCAAATAAATTTTTCGCAATAGCTTCACTTTGACCACGTTCTTCAGCACCAATACCTGGATAAGCTCCAGGAGTATCAATTAAACAAATTATTGGTACTTTAAATCGTTCCGCCAATTTCATTACTCGTAAAGCTTTACGATAACCTTCAGGGCGCGGCATGCCGAAATTACGATAAATTTTTTCTTTAGTATCACGTCCTTTTTGATGTCCAATTATCATTACTGGCTGACCTTCCAAACGCGCTAAACCACACACAATAGCAGGATCATCTGCAAACGCTCGATCACCATGTAGTTCATGAAAATCAGTAAAAATATGTTCAATATAATCTAAAGTATATGGACGACTTGGATGTCTTGAAAGTTGTGAAATTTGCCAGTCAGAAAGATTAGCAAAAATAGATTCCGTCAAAGCTAAACTTTCGGTTTTCAATTGGCTTAAGGCAGCAGAAATATCAATCTGATTATCTACTTCGACTCGGCGCAATTCTTTTATTTTTGCTTCTAATTCAGCAATAGGTTGTTCAAAGTCGAGAAATTTTAGATCCATAATTTTTGGTATAAGTTTGAATTAGCAGAAAATAAACTAGGGAAATTTTACCAGCAAATGCGGTTAAAGTCCTGAATCTTTAATCTATCTAGTTTTTGTCTTGTGGGAGGTTCCAAATTTGCAACAAACTTACTACTGCTAAGCCTAAAAAAGCTACTAAAGTCCAGCCTGGAATACTTAGTCCTAAAAAAACCCATAATATATCTGCACATTCTCCAGTTCCAGAAAGCATTAATTTTATGGTTTCCATTAGCGGAAAATATTCAAATACATAAGCTAATCCAGGACTGCATTCAGGCACTTCTGCTTTAGGCATATTTTGAATCCACACATGCCGAATAGATAAGCCTGCGCCTAACAATGCCATGCCAGTTGTAACTATGGCATAAATTTTTATTCCATTTATTTTAGGTGCATGAATTGCTGCTACCAAAGCTACTAAACCTGTGGCTAAAATTGCTAGACGTTGCGAAATACATAATGGACAAGGTTCCAAATTTTGCACAAATTGAAAATATGCGCCTACCGCTAACATTAAGCCACAACTTATACAGATAAGTCCAAACCAAATTCTGGGAGTAAATTTAATTATATTCAACATAATTTTAGATAAAAATTTAAAGAATGAAATATTTTAAGCAAAAAAATCGTTTACATCTTGAATTTCACGAGTACGGCGCATATTTGGAATACTATCCAAAAATATTTGTCCATAGCCACGCTTTAATAATCTAGGATCACACACCATTAAAACCCCGTTATCATTTGCATCACGAATTAATCTACCCACACCTTGCCGCAACGCAATCGCTGCAATCGGAACTTGATAATCTATAAAGCCATTTTTTCCACTTTGTTTCATTGCTTCCAAGCGCGCTTTTAAAACTGGTTCAAATGGTGATGCAAAAGGCAATTTATCTATAATCACACAAGATAAAGCCTCACCACGTACATCCACACCTTCCCAAAAACTTGCAGTGGCTAATAAAACTGCATTGCCATGTTGTTTGAATTTTTTTAGCAAGTTAGATTTTGAATCTTTGCCCTGAATTAACAATGGATATTCTATTTTATCTGCCAATAATTCTGCGGCTAAATTTAAAGCTCGATAACTAGTAAATAAAAAAAATGCGCGCCCCTGACTAGCTTCTAATACTGGCAACACAAATTCAACAATTTTATTTATAGCATCCTTATCATTCGGTTGCGGCAAACCTTTAGGATGATAAAATAATGCTTGTTCTGGATAATTAAATGGACTATCCCACTTAAAACTAGTTACATTTTTCAAACCTAAATTATTTTTAAAATGCTCAAAACTATCCGCTACACTTAAAGTTGCTGAAGTAAAAATCCATTGAGATTTTGCATATTGTTGCATTAAAATTTGAAATTCTGGAGCAATTTCTAAGGGTGTAGCATGGAAAGTAAATCCATATTTTTGAGTTTCAAACCAGCGGATTTTGCCATTAATATTATCATCCAATAAATCATCTAATGCTTGCACCAAATCCTGACACCTTTTTGCACAAATTTCCAAACCTTTACTTGGTTTTTTAACTGTATTTATTTTAGACTCTAAAGCCTGAATTAATGGGTTAATCTCATGAATTAACTGCATAATTGCAAGATCACTAGCGATTTCTTGCCACTCAGCAGTTCTAATTTGTTTACCCAGCTGCAACCGCAAGTTTTGCAAATGTTTTTTTAGACCACTGCAAAGTGTAATTACTGGTTTACTTTTATTAGCCGCTTGCATTAAAAATTCTGCCAATATATCATCGCTCAAAGCATTAATTTGACTAGCACCTATAGAAATTCCTAAAAAATTGGAAGCTATTTCCGAAATTTTATGTGCTTCATCTAAAATAATAACATCTGGGTTGGGTAATAATTCGCCTAAACCACTATTTCGCATACTCCAATCAGCACATAATAAATGATGATTTACCACTACAATATCAGCATCTTGCGCAGTTTTTCTAGCTTTTACCAAAAAACATGCTTCATAGTCCTTACATTCAGAACCTAAACAATTATCCTTGCTAGAGGTTGCTTGTAACCAAATAGGGTTATTTTCAGTAACAGTCCCCATTTGAGTTATATCGCCATCTTGAGTACTCTTTGACCAAGTATTTATTTTAACTAATGCTTTGGCATCGGCTTTATTGTTAAAACCATAGGTTGAGTCTAAAGCATTTTTTAACCGATAAAGACATAAATAATTACTGCGACCTTTTAAAATAGCTGTAGCAATTGGTTGCTCCAAAGCTTTCTGAATCAAAGGTAAATCTTGTGTAAACAATTGATCTTGTAAATTTTTAGTCGCAGTGGCTACAATTACTTTTTGTTCGGATAATAGTGCTGGAATTAAATATGCAAAGGTTTTGCCTGTGCCTGTACCAGCTTCAGCAATTAAATTATATTTGCCATTTAATGCAGCATTAACCTGCACTGCCATTTCTATTTGTGCTGCACGTGGTTGATAACCTTTAACAACCTGAGCTAAAGCCCCATTAATACCAAAAAAATTTTCTACGCTAGTCATTGATTTAATTTAATCTCAATCCAAAATTTAGAACCCATATTTACAGTGGATTCTACCCCAATACTACCATCCATTAAATCCATAAGTTTTTCACAAAAAGCTAAACCAATCCCATTGCCTTCAATAGTGCTGTTTTTAGCACTTAAACGTTCAAAAGGTTGGAATAATTTAAGCAAATCCAGCTCTGAAATTCCATATCCAGTATCAATAATAAAAATTTTCATATTATGTTCAGAAATTTCTGTAACTATAGTTACTGTACCATTTGGTCGATTATATTTAATTGCATTCGATAATAAATTCAATAAAACTTGATATATTAATCTTTCATCAGCATAAATAAATACTAATTCTTTAGTTGAATTATTAATGATTTCAACTTTAGAATCTTTAAATGCAGCTTGCGTGGTATTTATACATTTATCTATAGTTAGCTTTAGAGATACTTTTTCCAATTTAGCTTCCATTTTTCCAGCTTCCATTTTTGAAAACTCTAAAATATTATCTGTAAGCGCAGATAAATGTTTACCAGCAGTATAAATATGTTGAATATAATTAAGTTGCTTTGTATTAAACTCTTCTTTATAGGTTTGTTCTAATATCTGTGAAAATCCCATAATTGCATTTAATGGGGTACGAAATTCATGACTCATATTAGATAAAAATTCTGTTTTTGCTTGTCCAGCTTGAGTAAGTTTTTGACTACGTTGATTAAATAAATCTGCTAATTGTTGCATTTCACTAGCATTATGTTTGCTTAAAAAAATATCATCATTATTTTTGCTATTAGATATTTTTTTCAAAGGTCGAATTAAAATCCGATTCAAATATAATAAAATAAATAGCGTTAAACATACAAAATAAACTAACATCACTAAACCTACTTGTGAATATAGTTTTTTTCTTGTCTGCGCTATTTTATTTAATGGAGTTACAATAATTATTTTCCAATAAGTTTCTGGCATTACCATAATTGAAACTAGCACTGCTTCATTAATAAAATAATCCTGCTGTAAAATAAATTGTATAGGTTTAGCAATAGCAATTTTATTAGTTTGTAATTGTATAATTTTACTAATAGTTTCCGCTTCTAAAGCATTAATTTGATAACTGGACTCGGATATTTTAGCTGCAGTATGTATATATGATTCATCTAATGCAGTTAAATCAAACTGTTTAAGTGCAGTTGCAATTTTTGCAAAAGTTGGCAATTTTTGCGCCAATTCATTTAAATAAATAAAATCATGTGTTTGACTGTCATCTTGAATTTTAGTAATTAACTTTTCATGCGGAAATGATAAGAACTTGCCATTTCTATCCAAGGCAAATGCATAACCATTTAGAGCTTTAGTGGAATTTTTTAATAAATCTTTTAAACCACTTAATTTTAAATCTACCGTACTAACACCATAAAAAAATTTATCTTTGTACATTGGTGCTGTAACTGTAACCATTGGTTGTTTTGAATATGGATCTACATAAGATTTTGACCAAAACACATTATTTTTATTGATATACTTTGCGGGAACATACCATTCTTCTGCATGATAACCGTTACCATTGGGGTCATTATAGTCATCATAATATTCTAAAATACCTTGCTGATTTTTACCCCAAAAAAAACTTCTTCTAGCAATATCAGCTGCAAATAAATATGGTTCTGGCCAAATACCTCCACCAGCAATAAAATCTTGACTTAAATTATAATTAATCAAATTTGGCAACAAATCTTTATGCAATTTGGCATCTGTTGGTAATTTTTCTGCGAGTTTAGCTAAAGAAATTGCTAACGTTTCTGCATGAGTAATTTGTTCATCTAAACGATTAATAATCCCCGTACCAGTTAAACGTACTTCTTTGTACATTTCTTCTTGCAACAATTTTTTACCATATGTATTTATTCCAGCAAATAAAATTGTTACAGTAATTAATAACAAACTAACAAAAACTACTGGGATTTTAAATAATAAGCTATTTTGAAAGGTCAAATAGGTTCTATTTTTTGGGGTCGACATAAATTTTATTAAATATCACTATAGTTTCTGTTGCAAATACATTAATAATATTACCAAACATATTGATGGCAAACCTAGAACCGCTGCATAAATAAAAAAATATTCATAGCCTTGTGTATCTACAATTATGCCTGAAAAACCGCCTAATAATTTTGCTGGCAAAGTCATTAAGGAACTGAATAAAGCATATTGGGTAGCAGTATAAGTGCTATTGGTTAAACTGGATAAATAAGCAATAAATACTGAAGTTGCTATGCCGCCGCCAAGATTATCCGCGCTAATAACTACCGCCAATAAACTTAAACTTGGTTCATTAACTGCTAAGACTGCGAATAATAAATTTGTTAATGCAACTAAAATTGCGCCTAAGAGTAAGGGTCGCAAAATGCCATAACGCACAACTAAAATTCCACCTAGAAATGCGCCTGCCATAGTCATAAAAAAACCAAATACTTTACTTACATCAGCAATATCAGTTTTACTAAAACCTAAATCTAAATAAAATGGATTTGCCATGACTCCCATAGTAATGTCGCTCATTTTATACACTGCAATAATCGCTAAAATTAAAAACCCTAACTTGCCATTGCGAGTAAAAAATTCTACAAATGGATTCACTACTGCATCTTTAAACCAGTGTAATAATCGTTCTAATACAGTGGCATTAGAAGCCAAAACAAGCTTATTTACTTGGCAATTTAAAGCTTGATCTTGTGGTTCATTAATAACTAAAGTCGTGATAACTCCAATTAACATAAAACTTGCCATACTTAAATATGCTAACTGCCAATTGCTATATTCAGCAATATATAATGCGCCTGCACCAGCAACTAAAAGGGCAATTCGATAGCCAAATACATAAGTTGCTGCCATAGCACCTTGGTATTCTGGAACTACTGCTTCAATACGATATGCATCTACCACTATATCTTGGGTAGCTGAACTAAAAGCTACTAACACCGCAAACATGGCAATTTGTTGTAATTGAGTTTCAGTATCGCAATACGCCATTCCTACTAATCCTGCTGCAATGCCTAATTGTGCAACTAACATCCAACTACGTCTTCTACCTAAATAACGGGTTAATATTGGTAATGGCAAGCGATCAATGATTGGAGCCCAAAATACTTTAATCGAATAAGTTAAACCAACCCAACTAAAAAAACCTATCACTGTGCGTGCTGTACCAACATCTCTTAACCATGCTGAGAGCGTAGAAAAAACTAATAAAAATGGTAAGCCAGCTGAAAATCCTAAAAAAATCATGCCCAGAACACGGGGTTGAAAATATATTGCAAATGCCGTAGACCAACTATTAATTGTTTTCATGGTTTAATTTAAGTTGGAAATAATTTGTAGAAAGGTGGTGATAAGTGTCTAGGTGGATAAATCATTACCCACCCGCACAGATGTGCAATTTAGTTAAGTATTTAACCGTTAACTAAATAGTGTGTGAAAATACTCGCTATATAACCTAAGGCAATTACAGGAGTCCATTTCATGTGAGTGAAAAAAGTGTATTTGTGGTTAGATTGTCCCATTAAGGCTACTCCAGCAGCTGAACCAACAGATAACATTGAACCACCAACTCCAGCAGTTAAAGTAACTAATAACCATTGATACAAGTCCATTTCTAAACCCATATTTAAGACTGCGAACATTACTGGAATATTATCTACAATTGCTGATAAAACTCCAACTAAGATATTAGCACTAGTTGCACCCAAACCATCATACATACCAATTGCAAGTAATTCTAAATAACCAATATAAGCTAAACCACCAACTGAGAATACTACTCCGAAAAAGAAGAATAATGTATCCCATTCAGCATCGCGAATTTTATCAAAAATATCAAATGGCTTAACTTCTTCTGAACCTTTTTCAATTAAATTAATTCTGTATCCATAAATCATTAAGACTGACAAGCCCGCCATCATGCCCATAAATGGTGGTAAATGTAAGAATTGTTTAAAACACACTGCGGTGGTAATAGTCAAAGCAAACAAAATACAAATTGGAATTGCACCCTGTTTCATTACTACTGCAGCTTCGTTAGTTGCTAAAGGTTTTTCATCTGGTACTGCTAAATACATAAAAAATGCTGGAATTATATAATTCACTACTGATGGAATAAACAAGCTAAAGAAATCAAAAAACTCTACGTAACCTGCTTGCCAAACCATTAAAGTAGTGATGTCACCGAAGGGACTAAATGCACCACCAGCATTAGCTGCAACCACTAAGTTTACAAAGCCGATCGCAATAAATTTCGGACTATTTGCACCTACAGCTGTAACCACCGCACCAACTAATAAGGCTGAGGTTAAATTATCAGCAACTGCGGATAAAAAGAAGGTAATAATTCCAGTAATCCAGAACAATTGTTTATAATTAAATTCCTTACGCACCATCCATGAACGTAAAGCTTCAAATACATTTCGTTCTGCCATTGCATTAATATATGTCATCGCTACTAGCAAAAATAACATTAACGCGCCATATTCTTTCAGGTCGAATTCAATTTCTTCGTGTAATTCTTCTACTGGAATACCAATTGAACTAGCTAAAATAGCCGCATGCGCCCAAATAATTGCTGCAGCTAACATAACCGGCTTAGATTTACTTAAACCAGTAAATTCCTCTGCCATCACAAAGCCATATGCAATAATAAAAATTAACACGGTATAAATACCACGTTCGGTGCCAGTCAATCCTAGAATCGCAGCACCTTCTCGCTCCTCTGCAATCGCAGTAGCAAGCTCTTCGGCCATGCCAATTTCAGGCAATAAAAACAATGATGCAAAGATCAATAATAAGCGTAACAAAATAACCTCCTACTGTATAAAGTAGTTTCAAAGGGGATAAAAAAATAACCTTAAATAATAACATTTTAGAATAAGTTTTGTCATTTAATCAGGAGCAGGCTATGATTAACAATTCTGACTTTAATTCCCCGTCATTACGCCCAATAATTTATGTACCAATATAATGATAACGATCAAACCCTTATTAACGAGCGTGTTACTCAATTTAGAGACCAAACACAACGTTATTTAAATGGTGATATGGGTGAGGATGAATTCCGTACCTTGCGTTTAATGAATGGAGTGTATATTCAAATTCATGCACCCATGATGAGAATTGCAATTCCTTATGGTTTACTATCCGCAGCACAATTACGTACATTGGCTAGTATTAGTCGTAAGTATGATAAAGGTTATGCCCATTTTACCACTAGACAAAATCTGCAACTCAATTGGCCTACAATAGAAAGTATTCCAGATATTTTAGCCGATTTAGCTAAAGTACAAATGCACGCAATTCAAACTAGTGGCAACTGTATAAGAAATACTACTTCTGACCATTTTGCTGGCGTGACTCCAGATGAAATAACTGATCCACGTCCATATTGTGAAATTATTCGCCAATGGACTACATTTCATCCAGAATTTTCTTATTTACCGCGTAAATTTAAAATTGCTGTAAGTTCTAGTGCGCAAGATCGAGCTGCCACTCAATTACATGATATTGGGGTGCATGTAATTAAAAATTCTAGTGGCGATTGTGGCTTTAGAATTTTAGTTGGTGGCGGTTTAGGTCGCACCCCAATTATAGGCACAGAAATTCGTCCATTTTTAGCCCAAAAAGATTTACTCTCATATTTAGAAGCCATTGTAAGAATCTATAATTTGAATGGTAGACGCGACAACAAATATAAAGCTAGAATCAAAATCTTAGTCCGCGAAGAAGGTATTGATAAAATACGCGCTCAAGTTGAAGCTGAATGGTTGCGAATTAAGGACGGCATGGAAATTCCAGCGCAAACCTTTATTGATATGCAAGCGCAATTTTTGCCACCAGCTTATGATACTAACGCTCAAGAAAATGCCAGTTTAATTCAAGCTGAGAACAATCCAGAATTTGCTACTTGGTTACAACATAATACTGCCACGCATAAAGTTACTGGCTATAGAATTGTGTTTCTCTCATTAAAAGCTCCAGACTCACCTCCAGGAGATATTCTTGCTGGACAATTAGATGCGGTAGCAGATTTAGCTGATGCCTATAGTTTTGGTGAAATAAGAAGTACACATCGCCAAAATTTAGTCTTAGCAGATGTCAACCAAGCAAATTTATACAGCTTATGGCAAAAATTAAGCGCATTAAAATTAGCCACTCCCAATATTGGCACTGCAACTGACATAATTTGCTGCCCTGGATTAGATTTTTGTAATCTTGCTAATGCAACTTCAATTGACATTACCCATGAAATTAATCAAGCATTAGATAACCTAGATTATTTACATGACCTAGGTGAATTAAATATTAACATTTCTGGTTGCATGAATGGCTGTGCGCATCAAAGTGTCGGGCATATAGGTATCTTAGGCGTGGATAAAAAAGGTGCTGAATGGTACCAAATTACGCTTGGTGGCTCTTCTGCAAATACTGCTGCTATTGGACAAAAATTAGGCGCGTCAATTTCTAAAGCTAATATTATTGCTGCAATTAAAGCTATTTTAGCCACTTATATAGAGCAACGCGAAGGTTCTGAAGAAAACTTTTTAGACACGTTTAATCGCGTTGGCATAACCCCATTTAAGGAAAAAGTTTATGCAAATCATTAAAGATCAACAAATTATAGCTAATAATTGGCAATACATAGCTGATAATGACAGTTTACCTACAGGTAATATTACGGTGTCATTAACTCGTTGGTTGCAAAATCAAGTTCAATTACAACAACATACAGGGCAAATAGGCGTAAGAATTGAAGCTGATGCGGATATTAATTTGTTAACTAAAAATCTTACCAAGATTACTTTAATTGAATTAAATTTCCCTGCATTCACAGATGGTAGAGGTTTTTCTCAAGCACGTTTATTACGCGATAATTTACAATATCAAGGTGAATTAAGAGCTATCGGTAATTATATGTTAGATCAAGTATTTTATTTAACTAAAGTTGGCGTGAATGCGTTTGCACTCAAAACTGTTAAAGAACTGGAAACAGCTTTAAGCACTATGCAAGATTTTTCTTATAGTTACCAAAATTAAATTAAATTAGGGCTATCTAAAACTGCCAAGCCAGCAACTATGCCGCCTTCTTCTGCATATACTGGTTTGGTTCTTAATAAATGCCCCACAGCTTTGTTTTCAATAATTTCGCTACCATTATTAAAACAACTTGCATACACCCCTAATTCACTCACTACTTCAATCGCCTCAGCAGTTGCATCTTGGTGTCTAACTAAAACATTCTGACTATCAGGTGCATAAATTCGTTCCATAAGAATCCAAGCATTATATTCCGCACGCGGCATAACATCTAAAGCTTGTAACATTTGATTGCCATATAAATTATTGCCACCACCTTCACGTTGAGGTTTTAACACAAATTGTTCTGGATTTAAGCGTACATTGGCTATAATTTCTACATCTAAAGCATACAAACCCGCAAAACAAGCCCTAATTGCTTGAGCTTGGTTAGGCTCTGGCATAAATTTTTCTACTATGTCAGATGCAGCAAGACATTGTTGCATTTTTTTAGTGCCGACTAATTGCCAAGCAAGATTAGGGCATTTAATCGCATTCGATTGTTCAATAATTGTACGTGCTTCCCAAGCATTCGCAGTTGGATAATCCGCTGGTGTATACGCAGCTCTAAAATAAACCACCGCAATTTTCTTATTGTTACTGCGTGCATGTAAATTGCTAGTACCAGAATCAAATTTAACTACATTAGCGAAATTTTCTAAACTACAACGCAACACTCGAATTCCATGCTCTGAAAATAACTGTTGCTGCAATAAATATTGATCTACATTATTGCGTTCATGAGCTTGGACAATAAACAAAATCAATGCTTCTGAATCTGCATAATATTGCCAAGCTAAAGCTAAACTATTTACAAAGCCAGTTTTAGCTGAATTTTTGGGTAAATTTAAAGCTGCATTATTCAAGGTAATACCTAAATAATTATGCAACTCAGTAGTTTTAGTGGCTAAACACGCAAATGCAGATGAGATAGTATTAATCTCTATTTGGCGCAATTCATTTTGAGCTTGCAACATATAATCTGTGCGCACTAAGGCTAAATTTAGTTGTTGCTCTGAAGTTGTCTGTTGATAACACTCATATAATTTTGCAGTAAATTCATCCGCACTTGCAATTTGAGTAATTACAGCATTAAAAAACTCAGTATCGGCAATTACTGTAGTTAATAATTGATTAAAACTTGGAGCTAAAGCATAAGCTTGCTGAAAAGCTGCACTGGGATAATTACTGGGATACAAACTAAATGGTGCTGGAATCAGATCATTTTGAGATGTATACATTAACAAGCCCATAGCAACTGCATTTTCAGTTGCAAGCTTAAGTGTTGAAGAGTTAGACATTACTAGAATTTTTTGTAGGTATATGAGGGATTTTATGTAAACCAAATTTGCGCCGTAACCATAAATTAATATCCATCCAAGGCTTGCGACTACGATGTCTATACACAGGTTTAGAAGTTTTTTCTGAATCCAATACTGTGAGTTTTTGCCCAGCTTCAAAGTTGGTTAAATGGGTAACTAAACTTAACACCGCATGATGCAAAGCCCGACAATATAAATGTTCATCATTGTCATGTGGATAAATAGGTGGCTGAATTACTGCAATTATTTCCCCAGCATCTAATTCTGGAGTTACCAAATGTAAACTTGCACCAATTTTGGCATAATTTTGTTGGTAATATGCAAAAAATATACAGTGATTGCCACGATAATCTGGTAAATAACCTCCATGAACATTAATAATGAAACCAGCTGCATTAATTACAGCTTTGGGAATTAACATAGTTCCGCAAACAATAGTAACATCTGGTTGCTGTTGCTGAATAATATCTATAGTTTTTTGATCGCCAATCCAATCTACAACTTCTTTATTAACCTTGTGATTACTAATTAAAGCTGAGAAATAATCACGTCTATAAGCTGCTCTACCACTAAATTTTTGCCGTTGTTTATGCCAATACCGATAGCAATAATCAGTATATTTAGCTTTTTTCAATAAGCGTTGATGCTGTTGTTTACCAGATTCAATTACCGCTGCTAACACATTGAAATGTTGGGATAATAAAGCAATTAAATAATCTTGTTGTGGATCATCAGAAGCTAATACCAGCAAACGCAAGGGTTCAGAATCGGGTTTAGCTTGATAATAATATTGCTTAAATTCACGATAAATACGTGCAGATATTTGTTGATGGCTCATTCTTAAACCTTAATTATCCGTATTCATAAAATTACTCAACCGTTGCGGATGATATAAATTGTGCATTGCATGTGGTTGATTATTTAACTTAGCTAATACAGCTTGGGCAATTACTGGAGACTGAGCAAAACCACCAGTGTTATTACCGCCAGTAATTATTAATGCACCTTGTTGTTGCGTGGCAATACTTTCAAAAATTCCTAAGCTTGTAGCAGTCCAAGGACGAATACAATAACGACATTCATCTTCTGCAAGAGTATGATCTTTAATAGTCTCATAAGCTTGTGGAAAATAATTAGCCACTGTATTTTTAACTCCAGCAAGCATTAATCTTAATTGCTTTTGATCTATATTATCTGGATCACAACCTGTGTAACCGTAACCTGAGCCTAAAATTAATACATCTTCTCCTTGGCTATTTTTAGCTACAGTAACATTTGCATCTTCAGTAATATGATCTTTGCGCACAATTTTTAATGAATGCTTTAATTTAGGAGCTAAATTTGGTATCACTAACCAAGTGCCTAACACTCCATGAATTTTATTATGCGACTGAGTACCAACAAGTAATTTATTCCCATAAGCACCAGTTGAAAGCACATAATTGGTAGCGACAATTTCACGCTTATTTGAATGTAATTTAGCTACTTTTCCATTATCCGTGTATTCAATTTGCTCAATGGTTTCATTCCAAGTACATTGCAAGCCCTGAGTTTCCATAAAATTCAATAATTTATGAGAAAACCTATGTAAATTTACAGTAAAACCTACGGTTTCTAAAGCACCAGCAATTGAATTTTTTGCATCTACCGCACTTAAAATAGGATGTTTAGTTACTAATTGTTCTATATCAAAACTTTGGGTTATAGAATCTATTTCTGTATGTCTAACATGAGTTGCTTGATAACTATCCGCATCCGAATACAAGCGAGTAATATCTGGCGACAAACCGATTTCGTCAAATAATTCTGGATGCTTGATTTGTATATCTGCCCAGAGTAATTTACTTTCCGCATTAAAATTTAAAATATCCTGATTGTATTGTTTAGCCAACCAAGTGGGTAATTGTTCATAGTCATTAATCCATTCTAAATCTAGAAATTCATTATCCTTAGTTTGACGAATATCCCAACCATGTTCACTTACATTTTTCCGAAAAATATTATTAAATTCAGATACATCTTCAGGTAAACATTGGTCATTATAGCTGTCTGCTTCTGTTAGACTAAACATTCTGGCATTTTCGCCACCATGAGTACAACCATGCGTCCGCCAATGGGATTTTTTTCTCGGATCATTGGCAGCCTCAATTAAATTAACCGAATATCCAGCTGCCAATAAATAATATGCAGTAATCAAATTAACTATCCCAGCTCCCACTAACACTACATCAACATTGGATTGCTTGCTTACTGTGCTTGGAGCTTGCAACAAATTTTTATTACTTAATTGTTCCGCTAATACTAAGGCTGAAAAAATATTGTCATCTTTGCGTGAGTCAAGATAATAAATTTTCACTCCAGAAATTTCAGTATTTACACCTTTAGCAATACAAATAATACTGATATTTTTACCTAAATTGTTTTCTTGCCATAATTTAATCGTGTCCACAGTTGGTAAGCTTTGACAAATTATCACATCCACCGCTGTAGTTAATAAAGTATGACTTAAAAATCTATGATCTTTAACAGCTAAATCTGGACGATAAATCACATTGGCTGCTAACACCTGAGTTAAAATTTTATCAGAGATCGGAAAACAAATAAGTAAACGCATAATATTTTTAATTAAACTAGGAAAATAATTTAAGCTAAATTAATCAAATTAAATCTAGCTCTCAAACTCATTTTAGAATACTTATGCCTTTGAGTAAATTTAAAGCTTCATGCAAAGCATAATCAGTTAAATTATCCTGATCTTTTTCTATAGGATCTTTAGAGGTTGCAGGTTTTGTTTCAGTCTCATTATTTTCTAAATGCCTAGATAAATCTGCTTCTTTGATTGGTTCAAATTTAGATTTTGCCAAAGATTCTAATTTAATCCGCTGCAATTTAATATCTGGCTCTATACCTTCAGCCTGAATTGAACGCCCAGATGGAGTAAAATATCTGGCAGTTGTTAGCTTGATTGCCGCACCATTACTAGTGGGCAAAATAGTTTGCACTGAGCCTTTACCAAAAGATTTTTCACCCATAATAATAGCGCGTTTATGATCTTGTAAAGCTCCAGCAACAATCTCCGAAGCAGAAGCAGAACCAGCATTAATCAAAACCACAATTGGCGCATCATGCATTACATCACCAGCTTCAGCATTAAAATTCATCGAAGAATTTTTAATTCTACCTTCAGTGTAAACAATTTTGCCAGATTCTAAAAATGCATCACTAACTTGAACGGCCGCCTGTAATACTCCACCTGGATTATTTCTTAAATCTAAGACTAAACCTTTTAAAGGCTTTTTATTATCTGCATGTAATTTAGTAACCGCATCAAATAAACTTGCACCAGTACGGGATTGGAAACTACTAACTCTTAAGTATCCATAGTCTTGTTCTAACAATCTTGATTTAACGCTTTTAACTTTAATAATTGCACGAGTAATTGTAATGCTTAAAGGCGCATCTGCACCTTCGCGAATAATAGTTAAAGTAATATCATCCCCAGGTTTACCACGCATAATTTTAACTGCATCGCCTAAATTCATGCCTTTAACTGGCTTTTCATCTAATTTAATCACTAGATCACCAGCTTTAACTCCAGCTTTTTGTGCAGGCGTATCATCAATTGGTGACACAATTTTCACAAAGCCATTTTCCATGGTTACTTCGATACCCAAGCCACCAAATTCGCCAGTTGTGCCTTCCATAAGTTCTTTATAGGCAGCATCATCTAAATAATTTGAATGTGGATCTAAACCAACCAACATACCGCGAATTGCATCTTCTAAGAGTTTTTTATCAGAAATAGTTTCAACATAGTCATTTTTAATCCGCCCAAAAATCTCTGTAAATGCACGTAATTCTTCATAAGGCAAAGTTTGTGCCGCATCCAATGTAATTGATTCTTGTTCCTTATCGGCAAATACACTACTGCCTGTGGCCACAAAAACTCCCAAAGAAAATCCTAGGGATAAAATTAAGACCTGTTTTTTGTTAAACATATAGCTTCAAACTCCAAATTTTTCAAATAAAAATACATGTATTTTAACCTACGTGACCACGACGCACTTTTTTACACCATTTAACTGGATTTATCGCTTTACCAGTTTTTCTAACTCCAAAATACAAACCAGATTTTGCACGACCACCACTTTTTCCTACAGTTGCAATTACATTTCCAGCCTGCACAAAATCGCCAACTTTAGCATATAAACTCTGATTAAAAGCATATAAAGTCATATACTGCTGCCCATGATCTACAATGACTAACAAGCCATAACCACGCAACCAATCAGCAAATACCACTTTACCAGCATTCACAGCTTTAATTTCTGTACCTTCTTTCGCTGCAATTAAGACCCCATCCCAACGTCCAGCAGCACGTTTATAACCAAATTTTTTTACTAATTTACCTTGTATTGGCCAAGGTAATTTACCTTTTAAAGCTACGAAAGGAACACCTTCATTAACAACTGGAGTTTTTAAAGCACTAACTGGCTTAGTATCTAAAGTAGTAATAATACCTTGAAGTTTATGTCCACCAAAATCTAATTCCCGTC
This sequence comes from Methylococcaceae bacterium, assembly GCA_030627285.1. Lineage (GTDB taxonomy): Bacteria > Pseudomonadota > Gammaproteobacteria > Methylococcales > Methylomonadaceae > WTBX01. Next base: position 17,855 of record DAOUSJ010000030.1, read on the forward strand.
TAGTTGGCGCATCAAATTGACTTAATAATACTTGTCGTTGCTGAGAATTTTTAGCTAAATTAATTTGATGAGTTTTACGTGATTTTAACGCTTGTTGTAATGATTTTTGTTCTGCTTCGGTTTGAGTTTCTAAGTCTAGCAATTTAGTTAAACTAGTTTTAATACTGGCAATTTTCTGCAAACGTGCCTGATTAAAATAATTATAATACACCAACATTCTACTAGCCAAAGCTGGATCTTGTTGATTTAATAGCAAGCGTAATTTTTCCTGCTTACCCATTAAATATGCGGCTTTAATCTGCTTACCCAAAGCATTACCTTCAAGATTCATCTCTGAACGTAAATGTAAAATCTGCTTTTTAAGTTGCTTTAAACTACGCTGATGCTGATTAATTTTAACTTTTAACTGCTGTAAAGACATGGCATTATCGCCATAAGCAGTTTCAACATGTTGTAATTGTTGCGCTAATGTCGACTGAGAAACAGATATATTATCCGCACTCATAGCTATGGGCATACCTAAGCACGCCCACACTATAAAAAAACTCCAAACTCGCATCAACAATATATTCGTTACAGCAATGATTTGCCAGTCATTTCAGATGGCTGCTGCAGACCCAAAATTGACAACATTGTCGGTGCTAAATCAGACAAACTACCATCATGATTCAAGTCTTTAGTTCCACCTACATGTATCAAAGGCACTTTATTAGTAGTGTGCGCAGTGTGTTCTTGTCCAGTAATTAAATTTTGCATTTGTTCAATATTACCATGATCCGCAGTTACTAACATTTCACCACCAACTGCATTCAAGGCTACAGTTATGCGTTGCAAGCAGGTATCAATAGTTTCCACTGCGGTGATTGCTGCATCCCAAACTCCAGTATGCCCGACCATATCACAATTAGCATAGTTACAAATAATTACGTCATAAGCTTGTTCGGCAATTGCTTCTATCATGTGATCTGTAACAATTTCTGCATTCATTTCTGGCTGCAAATCATAAGTTTTAACCTGTGGCGATGGCACTAAAATTCGCGTTTCATTAGCAAAAGCTTCATCACGACCACCATTAAAGAAAAACGTCACATGCGCATATTTTTCTGTTTCCGCTAAACGTAATTGGCTTAAACCTGCATCTGCTAATACTTCGCCTAAACTTTGACGAATATTATTTGGTGGAAATGCAACTGGATAATCAAAACTTTGATGATATTCAGTTAGAGTAGCAAAATAACCAGTATGTGGGACTTTTTCACGTAGAAAGCCCTCAAATTCTGTTGCAGTAATAGCTTGACTAATTTCACGCGCTCTGTCTGCCCTAAAATTCATAAATACTATAGAATCATCTGAATCTAACTGCACACATTCTTTATCGGCAGTTAAAATTGCAGTTGGCAACACAAATTCATCAGTTTCATCGCGCTGATAAGCAGCTTTTAAAGCTTCTGAAGCACTAGCAAAACTATATTCAACCTTGGAATTAACAATCAATTGATAGGCTTTTTCTACTCTATCCCAACGTTTATCTCTATCCATAGCATAGAAACGTCCAGTTATAGAAGCAATTTGACCCACATTTAATTCTGCAAATTTGGCTTCTAAACTTGCAATTGAAGTTGCAGCACTTTTTGGAGCTACATCTCGACCATCTAAAAATGCATGCAAATAAATTTTCTGCAAACCTTTTTGCGCAGCTAATTCAACCATTGCCATAATATGTTCTTCGCTGCTATGAACTCCACCTGCAGACAATAACCCCAAAATATGCAATGCTTTATCTTGTTCCAAAGCCTTATCAATCGCAGTATTTAATACTGGATTAGCAAAAAAACTTTTATCTGCAACCGCATTATTAATTTTGGATAATTCTTGAAACACAAAACGACCGCTACCGATATGAATATGCCCAACTTCAGAGTTGCCCATTTGTCCTACAGGCAAGCCCACTTTTTGCCCAGCACAATCCAATAAAGTCTTAGGATGCTGTTGTGTTAAACTATCCCAACAAGGTGTATTGGCTGCTGCAATTGCATTATGCTCAGTTTCAATGCGATGACCAAAGCCATCTAAGATCAGTAAAACTAAAGGTTTAGGTCGCTTTAACATGATTTCCTTTTAATTATTTGTAGATTAATAGATCAAATTATTGAATAAATACCGCTAGTTTGTTACATTTAACAGTTGCATTATTTTAACAGTTAACAAATAATTATGTTAACTTGCATCTCATTATACCTAGACAAGTCCATAGTTATAGATAATACAATTTGGTTTTACACCACAAAATAAATACAATTTCTTTTAAACGTTAATAGCACAATAGCTAATGGTTGATATGCAAAACTTGCCTCAAAACACACCTTACAATGATGATGATGTTATCTTAGCAGCCCGCTGTTTAAAAGCAATGGCGCATCCATTACGCTTAAAAATATTATGTGTGTTAGGGCATGAATCTATTAGTGTACAAGATATTGTAGAACAGGTGGGAACCAGCCAAAGTAATATTTCCCAACATTTATCTATTTTACGAGAAAAGGACATTTTAGGTTGTAAAAAAGAGGCTAACAGAGTTTATTATTACATTGATGATAAGAGAATGTTACAGTTAATTAAAATGATTCGCGATGTGTTTTGTGAAAATCATTGAATTAATCTCAAGCCAAATAATATTTTAGCCGCTAATACTTTATTCAACTCTAAAAAAATCCATGGATCAATACATAGAATTTATTTCCAATCACTACTTACTTTCTTTAGCGTTGGTAGTTGTTACTTACTTGCTAATTCAAGATTTACTAGAATCAGCCTTAAGTAAATACACCTCATTATCTCCAATGTTAGCAGTTACCAAAATGAACAGTGACAATATTGTCATTATTGATGTGCGCGAACCTGCTGAATTTATCAATGGACATATTGAAGCCGCCATGAATATATCTCTAGGCAAACTTTCAGAAAAACTTCCAAGCCTAGAAAAATATAAAAACCAAGAAATAATTTTAGTCTGTCAAACTGGAACTCGTACCAATACTGCTTGCAAAACTTTAGCCACTGCTGGATTTGAACAACTATTCAGTATTGCAGGTGGCATGCAGGCATGGGAGGACAGTAAATTACCAATGCAAATTACTAGTAAAAACTCTTAATATTTTTTCACTCTCAAACCTTAATAAATCATGGCCGAAGAAACTAAAGCAGCAGAAAAACAATTTTCAATTCAAAAGATTCACACTAAAGATATTTCTTTTGAAACTCCAAATTCACCGCAAATTTTCACCGAAAAATGGGAACCAGCAGTTGATTTTAATTTAGGAACTAATGTACAAACTTTAGAAGAAAATTTGTATGAAGTTTCCTTAACTGTAACTGTAACCGTAAAATGCGGAGAAATTAACGCGTATTTAGTTGAAGTTACTCAAGCTGGAGTTTTCACTCTACAAGGTTTCAATGAAGAAGAAATGGGGCCAATGATGGGAAGTTTTTGCCCAAATATTTTATTTCCATATGCCCGTGAAGTAGTATCTGACTTAGTTAATAAAGGTGGCTTTCCGCAATTATTACTTGCGCCAGTTAATTTTGATGCTCTATATGCGCAACATTTACAACAAGCTCAACAAACACCAAGTCCTGAAAAACTTAATTAAATCAACCAAGAAACCTAATGACAACACCAGCAAAAATTAGTCTATTAGGTGCAGGTTCATGGGGTACAGCATTAGCAATTCTGGCAGCTCAAAATGGTTGTCAGACTTTGCTTTGGGGACATAATCCTGCACATATTGCTAATCTCAAACAAGCACGTAAAAATCAACGTTACTTACCAGATTTAAACTTTCCTGAAAATTTACAAGTTACAGATGATTTGGCTCAAGCAGCTAATTTTAGCGATATATTACTAATTTCAGTTCCAAGTCACGCTTTTCAGCACACTATATTAAAACTCAAAAACCTAATTCAAAAACCAGTAAAAATTGTCTGGGCAACTAAAGGTTTTAATCCTGCTGATGGTTCTTTATTACATACATTAGTTACAAATATATTCCCAAATAATACACCTATAGCAGTGCTTTCAGGTCCTACATTTGCCAAAGAAGTAGCGCGAAATTTACCTACTGCACTCACAATTGCAGCTAATAATCCTCAATTTGCACAAGAATTAAGTGCAATTTTACACAATAGTCATTTTAGAATTTACACCAGTGATGATTTAATTGGCGTACAAGTAGGCGGTGCAGTTAAAAATGTATTAGCTATTGCAGCTGGAATTGCCGATGGCTTAGGCTTTGGAGCTAATACCAGAGCTGCTTTAATCACTAGAGGACTTAATGAGGTTATGCGTTTAGGGATTCAACTTGGAGGTAAACCAGAAACTTTAATGGGCTTGGCTGGATTAGGCGATTTATTGCTCACATGTACCGACAATCAATCACGCAATCGAAGCTTTGGTTTAGCTATTGGCGCAGGTAAAAATCATCAACAAGCAATTCAAGCTATTGGACAAGAAATAGAAGGCATTTCTGCGGCTAAAGAAACTTATTTATTAGCGCGAAAACATAATATTGATATGCCAATTATTGAACAAACTTACAAAGTATTATACGAACACCTAGATCCTAAAATAGCTGTAAAAAATTTATTAAATCGTGAACAAACTTTGGAATAATTTTAATTCTATTTAAATAGATTACAGTTTATCAATAACATCTTTTAAATGTTCCCAATCTCTAATTAAATCAGCTTTAAGAAATGCCACTAACTTATCTTCATAATCTTCTCTAAGAAATTGCTTATTATAGGTAGCAAGATCTGTATTCCAAATATTAATACTAGAATTAAATTCCTTAATTTCAGGAAAGATTTTAGCTCTTAATATAGTAGCAATTTGAATATAACATCCAAGATTATTTTTGCCTTTTCTATCTGGCAACCAAGTATCAATTGCTAAATTTAAAGTCTTAAATACATTGCCACCATCATCACGTATTTTTAATAAATGCTTGTTTAAAAAAATATCAATTACATGAAAATGAAAACTTGGAGATAATTTTTCAGCTGCATAAACTAAAAAATGTAATTGCGCATAAGTTTTTGAACCTTTACCCCTACCCTTGGAAAAAACTATTTTTTCAGGACTAAGATTTAATTCTCGGGAAATTATTTTAATAAAATCTTGAGTAGCTTTAGATTTTAAAAATAAAGTTTGATTCGTTAATTTTTTTCCATCTAGTACTCTTTGATAATTACCTAAAGTAAATAAATCTGTTAATGAACCTACTGCAGTTTTATGATAAATATCTAAAGTTCCATTGGGAAAAGCCACTGTCATTAATTGATCTGTTTTCATATAAAATCTTAAGTTTAAATACTATATTTTCTATACTATATATTATATAATAAAGAAAATCAACCTAATTAAGGAATAAAATTAAAGTATAAGAAAGACCAATACAATGTAAAACTTATCTATTATTACAGTATTTATATAAAAATTAGTCAATTTTATTTACTATAAAATCATACCTTTTAAATAAATTCTTTTATGTTATATAGTATAAAAAACAATCTAATTAAGGTATGGTTATATATAATACTTCCATATTTACAGTTTTAGTAATTACAATGGAATTTATTTAGGACTTTCGCTAATAACTAAAATCTGCTTGAATGCTTGGATATTTTAGATCTTCACTCAAATAGTTAAAAAACAAGTTATTTCTAGCCTTATAAAGATTTGATTTTACTTTGGTTGCATAAATACCACGCATAATAACAACACCCTATATGGTTACGTTGTAAACGTGCTTTGCGACATTGGCATTTCTTGCTGCCTGTTAATTGTTTAAGTTCGCGGTGAAACTGTTCCACTTTCCAGCGCAAGTTATTAATATCTTTAACTACTTGCTCGGTAAATGTATCACTAAGCTCATTGGTAATGAGCCAGTCAATGCCGCTATTTTTGGAACTTGATACGGATTAACTATAAATATATTGTTAATAAGTTGTGCATCTTGAAAACCAAAAATTGCATTTAAAAACGAAATCAAAATTTCGGGTTGATTTTGGTCACCAAAGATTTTTTTAAATGCAATATCATTAGTTGGATCAGCAAATTTCATAGTTGTTAGTAAAGATCAGGTTTAGAAAGTGATTAATAATAACCCATTATTAGATAACATAACGACGAAAACTAATTTATTTTGCATGTAAACAATCATTTTAATTGACTTTTTACATGACGTTTGGCAAATACCTTTTAAGAAGATGTTTTAATTGCATGTTTAAAATAATTTATTTAAGTGTGTTATACTGTATGTTTAGCTATTAAAACTAATAAAGACATGAAAACTAATCAATTATTAAAAGTTTCTTTGCCACAGGGTATATTGGAAATATTTCATAAAACGGCAATGGGTAATTTAACTAATTTATTTACAGCTGGAAATATTCAGCGTGGAAAAGAAGACTTAAGACCAA
>DAOUSJ010000093.1 GCA_030627285.1 Methylococcaceae bacterium
GGGAAATAGGCAATGAATCATATTTACGTGCTGGAGTGCATCCATTAACCTCATTTCAATATGCAAAAGCTTTAAAAGTATTTTCCAGAGAAATGAAAAAGGTAGATCCAAATATTAAAATTGGTGCTATTGGACCAGAATCTACAAATGCTAAAGGTTTTTTAAGTTCTTTAACTAAAAAACAATTAGCTTATTTTAGAAAGACCAAAAACGCCTGTAAAAAGCATAGAAGCCTTGCTTGTGTTAGATATATTCAAACATTAATTCCTGGTGTCGCCAAACCAAAGCCTTGGTGGGATGTATTAGCTAAAGAAGCAGGTAATAGTTTTGATTTTGTTGCAGTACATGATTACAGTTTGATTAAAGGGCTTTTAAAAAGCAGTTTAAAAATTAAAAAGTTACGTGAACATATAATTAAGAAACTTGGTAAAAATATAGAGTTTACTGTGACAGAATGGAACTCACCAAATCCAAGAAAAGTAAAATTAAGTGCATTGCAAGGCTCTATCCTAAACACTATTAAATTAGGTAATTATCTTGCTAGCGGAGTAGATTACACTATGCAATGGCCATTGCAATACAAGAATAATGATTACAGAACTTTATTTAGTTTTGAAAAATTTAAAGCTACGACATTATTTGATACTTTTGAATTAATTCAACCAGCTATTTCGGGTCAGTTTGTTAATCATGTCAAATTGGACAAAGAAGTATATTTTTTACAAACGGTTTCTAAAAAAATGCGCTATGCCTTATTAGTTAATAGAGGTAATTCTACAAAAGATGTATTTATTAAATTGGCCAACAATGCTATAAAAAATGTTGAAATAAAATTAATTAGTAAAAAATATTTAAAAGGTAGATCTAGTTATTTAAAAATGGAACAAGGCAGGGAAACATTGGAAATGAAATTGGGTCCACAATCAATAACTGTATTAAAAGTTAGTAGATATTAGAGAAAAACATGCTTGTAATAGATTTTTGGTATGAAAATTCTTATCCGATTATTTTAATTGAAAAAGTAACAGCTACTGAAGAATATGCTTTAGAATTATTTATTGATAATATTTTTGAAAACATTTCTGCAACCAGATCTTACGAAACAGCATTATTAAATGTTAATCAAATTTGTAATGCCGATTTTAAATTAGCTACCCAATGTTGGCATTTAGAAGCACCAATAACTAAAGAATTTACCTTTGCTTTAGTTACTGCTGAAAATTGGAATTTAGAACATGGGCAAACTGCTTATTTATTGCAAGCTAATGCGATTAAAAGAAACATGGAACTGGTATATAAAGATCCAATTGTAGGTGAATTTTTACCAGTAGCAGCAAATTCTAATTATCAACTTGGCGGTAGTTTTGCTTGTCATCGTTGTGATGCTATCTTTAAGCTTGAATTTTATAATGCACAATATCAAGTTATACAGACAAATATTTTTGAAATAGCTTCTGAAAAAACTGGCGGCAAATATTTAGAAGATTATCATACTATTGCAGAACAAGTATGCGCGCCTAAACAGGCATTTTTTGCCAAAATAACTATATTAAAATTACCTACAAATAAAAGATCAAAAGAATCAAATAGTTTATTATTTTTTACTAAATTATTTTTTGCAGAAACACCAAAATATAGTAATAAAATCATAGCTTGGAAACAATTTCCTACAGATATAGATACTTGGAAAAGATTACGGTCTAATAATTTTGATGAATGTATTCGGTTAAAGTTTCAATTACCTAAATTTGTTTATGATAGTGAAGAACATTCAATTAATTTTCAAGATTCCAAAACTGGGACTGCATTGTTTAAGGTTTCAGAATTATTTAAATTTACTGAATTACAGCATCAAGAAATTATAGAAAGTTTTAAATTGGTTGTAAAAATTAATGCAACTGAGTTAATCAACGAATTACAACAGCAACTTAATTATATTCTTAATGCTAGATTTGAATTAGTAATAGATGGTTTTTCTGAAACTCATAATTTTTATGGTTGGTTAAGCGATAAGATTTATCCTAAACAAGTTGTTACTCTTGAATTGCTTGATAATGGAATTAAGATTGCGACTACAAATAATCAAAATATTCACAAAAATTATGGTAGAGGCGGATTTAGTTTTAATTTACCAGTAGATATTTTAGATGCTAGCGTACATAATTTTTCAATTTATATAAAGGAATATCATGGCACGCTTAAAATTGGCAATTTTATTACTCCAATACCAGAGCAATCGCCAGCATTAGATTATGTAACTAATCCATTATGGGACACTTTAGCCTTAACTGTTACCCAAAAAACTATTAAACAATTACCTAAAACTCATGTTTTAGATAAAAAAGTTTCCAAGTTGTTATTAGAATTATCCAGTATTAGTCTGGATAATTTGAATGCACAATATGATTTAAGATGTCAGTTAGGACAAGTTTTTTTAAACCATAATCAATTTGAATCTGCATTAGAACAATTTACGTTAGCGGCTAAAATTAATGTTATTAGTCCAGATGCATTCATTAAAAGTGTACAAATTTTAATAACTTTAGGTAAAGAACAAGCAGCTAAAGATTTGTTGGATCTAGCTTTAAAAACTTTTTCTACCGAAGCGCAATTATTAACTTTAGCAGACAAACTAATTGCAAATAAAAGAATCAAGCAGTCTAAAATTATTGCATTTTATTTACCTCAATTCCATCCAATTCCAGAAAATGATAAATGGTGGGGGCAAGGTTTTACTGAATGGCATAATGTAGGTGCAGCTAAACCGTTATTTGCTGGGCATAATCAACCTCGTATCCCTGGATCTTTAGGTTATTATGATTTGAGATTAGCCGAAGCCGCCAATGCTCAATTTGAATTAGCTCGCCAATATGGAATTAATGGTTTTTGTTATTATTATTATTGGTTTCATGGTCAAAGAATCCTTGAAAAACCTTTACAAGATTTAGTTGATGGTAAAACAGGTCCTTTTCCATTTTGTATTTGTTGGGCAAATGAAGATTGGACTCGTAGCTGGGATGGCAATAGTGGCGAAATTTTATTAGCTCAAGAACATACTCCAGAATCAGATTTTAAATTTATTCAAGACTTAGCTCCATTATTAAAACACCCTGATTATATTCGTGTAGAAGGCAAGCCAGTTGTATTAATTTATCGGGTGGAAAAACTTGCTACGCCTGTAGAAACCATAGCTGCATGGAGAGCTTGGTGTTTAGAAACAGGGATTGGAGAACTGCATTTATGCGCAGTACAATCATTTGGTTTTGATGATCCTACACCATTTGGCTTAGATGCAGCGGTTGAATTTCCACCACATACTGCCCATGAAAAATATCCTGATTTAGGCTATCGTAATCCGGCTACCAATATTCAAGATTTAACTCCAGAATTTACTGGCGAGATTTTAAGCTACCCAGCAGTAGCTCAAGCAGCTATGCAAAGACCACGTGAAAACTATACTTTGCATAGAGGATGTTTTTTAGCTTGGGACAATACTGCTAGAAGACAGCAACATGCGAGTATTTTTCATGGTTTTAATACTACAACTTATCAAAATTGGTTAACTGATATTGTAGTTAAAAATATTAATGAACAACCAACTGGATTGACTTTTATCAATGCGTGGAATGAATGGGCGGAAGGTACTACTTTAGAACCAGACCAAGTTTATGGACATGAATTATTAGAAAAAACTGCAAGAGTACAAGAATTAACCCCATTTTTAGCGCAAAAAACCTATTGGAAACATGGACAAGCGTTAATTTATCCACAACATATAGCCACTAGTGAACGCATAATTTTAGTTGGACATGATGCTAATTTTAATGGTGCGCAAATAAATCTCTTAAATATGGCGCGTAGTTTGCGTAGAGATTTACATATGCAAGTGGTAATTGTGTTAATTAATGGTGGGGAATTATTAGCTGATTATGAAAAAATTGGCGCGACCATAGTTGTAGGCACGCAAGATAATTGGGACGTTAAATTACTAGATTTTTTAGATATTTATAAAGGTCGTGGGGTTTCAAAAGCAATTTGTAATACTGTAGTTACAGGAAAAATAGCCAAGTTATTAGCTACTAAAGGTTATCAAGTTATTAGTTTAGTACATGAATTACCCGCCTTAATTGCTGCTTATGGCTTGGAAGCAGAATGTTGGCAATTAAGCAATCATGCGCACAATATAGTCTTTGCTTCACAATGGGTAGCGCAACATTTTTGTGAACTCTATTGGTCGCCAGCAGAAAAAGTTGTAGTTACCCCACAAGGTATAGTGGTAAATCCATATCATTCTCAACAACAACAATTACGCGATATTATTCGTGAAGAATTAAATTGGATTTCGACCACATTAATTGTAATTGGCTGCGGCTATGCTGATACTCGTAAAGGCATAGATTTATTTGTGCGCATGGCTAGTGAAGTTAGTCAAACAGTCCAAAATCAAGCGGTAGCATTTATTTGGGTAGGTGAGTTAGAACCTAATTTAGCACCATATTTATTAGCAGATATTGAGCGTTTAGGTTTGCAGGAAAACTTCCATATTACTGGAAAAACTAATAATCCAGCACGCTATTTTATTGCTGGAGATGTGTTTGCACTTACATCGCGTGAAGATCCATTTCCTAGTGTAGTCATGGAAGCTTTTGATGCTGAAATGCCAGTAGTGGCTTTTGCAGGTGGCGGTGGTTATGTAGATATTGTGAATGCAGATACTGGTGCGTTAGTGCCATATTTAGATGTTACCGCGATGGCAATTGAAATTTCTAAGTTACTTAATAATCAGCAGCAGCGTATTACAATTGGCAAAAATAATCATGTTTTATGTAGGCAAAAATTTACTTATCCACCTTATTTACGTAAATTACTAGCATTATTGAATGCAGTGCCAGCTAAACAAGTTGAACAAGGATTATTGCAGCATCAAGCTTGGAATTCCAAAATTAATCCACCAACAATTAGTGTTATAGTTCCAAATTATAATTATGGACGCTATTTAGAGTTACGCTTATTAACCATCTTGGAACAAACTTTAAAACCTACAGAAATCATTATTTTAGATGATGCCTCTACAGATTATAGTTTGGAGTTGATTCAAAAAATTGCTGCTACCACGGAAATTCCAATTCATATTCATGCAAATACAATTAATACAGGGAATCCATTTGTACAATGGGAAGCTGGTATTGCTTTGGCAAGTAGTGAATTAATTTGGATTGCAGAAGCAGATGATTATTGTGAACCAATTTTATTAGAAACTTTGGCATTACAATTTCTTGATCCTGAAGTGAATTTAGCTTGGACTGATTCCATTATGGTAGATGATAATGGCAATGGTGAAGGTTTTGAATATAAAAAATATTATGCTGAACATTATGGAGAATTTTGGCAACAAGATTTTAAAATTGCTGGTAATGAACTAATTGATAAATGTTTATTGGTGGCAAATGTAGTTCCCAATGCTAGTGCGGTATTATTTCGGCGTACTGCAGTTACGGAAGATTTAAATTTAATTAAGCAATATAAATTTTCAGGGGATTGGTGGTTTTGGATTTCCATGGCTCAAACTGGTAAGGTATTTTATTCAGCGCAAGCTTTAAATTATCATCGGCGACATAATTGCAGTGTTATGGGTGAAGTTCTAGAAGATAGTCAGCAGTTTTTAACTGAATCTATGGACTTTTTTCAACGCATTATTACCCATAAACCTGAATGTTTAAGTTCTACAGTTAAATTACAAATTTTAGCTAGAATTGCTGGAATGTATACATTATTTCCAGAATTAGTAAATGCTTACCCACAAATACAACAACATCCTGATTTTAAACTGCAATATCAGGAGATTATTACAACTTTACAACCTACTCAAGCTGTAGCAGAAATTCACACAAAAACGCCAGCAACATTATTGATTTCGGCAGAAGTGCTAGCAGATGTTAATACTGCATTATTAATTAAACACTACCAATATAAGCATGAACTACAACTAATTTTTTATGTGGAAGTTGAGAATGAACATTTAGCAAGCTATCTTTATGCTTATGATAAGATTAAAATTATTGCACCAGAACTAGGCATAAATGCAGTTTCAATTGATTTTAAGCAAGCAGTAATTAGTTTTGGCTTGGCTGCGCATTATGTAGTAAATGCA
>DAOUSJ010000043.1 GCA_030627285.1 Methylococcaceae bacterium
TACGATGATTAAATTCATCATCTTCAGGATCTATATGTACTAAAACATCTACTATAGTGTCGAATTTATGCATTAGATTTTTTCTAACTGTGTCACCAATAATATGCCCTTCAGAAACACTAATGCGTGGATCTACCACAATATGCGTGTCCACATAAGCATCTTCACTCATTTGTCGTGTACGTAATAAATGAATACCTTGTACTCCAGCAGTCAGTTTAATTTCCCTCCTAATTTCTTGCACTAAACTTTCTGGAACTGAGGCATCCACTAACTCTTTTAAACTTTCAGCAACTAATTTATAACCTATTTTAGCCACCATTAATGCTACTAAAATAGCGGCAATTGCATCAGCAAATGGATAACCCAATAATACTGCGCCAATTCCAAACAAAACTATTATTGAAGAAATAGCGTCACTACGATGATGCCAAGCATTTGCTAAGAGCAGTTTAGAATTTGTTTGCACACTAATACGCTTAGTGTAATGATATAACCATTCATTGACCAAAATAGAAATCATTGCAATCCCTAGTGCATCTCTATCTGGGATTAACAAAGTTTCTGGTTGCAATAATCTTTCCGAAATATCCCAAGCAATTCCAAGCGCAATTGCTATTAAGCTAAGACCTAAAATAACTGTAGCTACGGTTTCAAAGCGTTTATGCCCATATGGATGTTCAAAATCAGCTTCACCTGCACCTAATTTAATCGCTAATAATACAATCAAATCACTGGCTAAATCTGAGAGTGAATGCACCCCATCAGCAATTAAAGCCGCAGATTGTCCAATAATTCCCACGCCTATTTTAATAATAGTTAGGAAAATATTTAGCCCAGCACCAACTAAAGTAACCCGAGTTTTTAAGCTTGCAATTGCTTCAGAATCCAATGAAGTTGCCATTACGAACCTACTTGCAACCGAATAATATATTCATAATCATCCGTGGTAGTTTCCAAGACCAAATGCCCATTAATCCTACACCATGTGGGAATATCTTGCATAACCCCAGGATCAGTACAAGTAACTTCCAGCTCGTCACCTGCTTGCAATTGTTTGACTTTATCTTGGGTACGAATTACTGGCAATGGACACAATAAACGCCGTGCATTCAAAGTAAATACACTCATATAAACCACGCTAAATTAATTTCTGTACTTAATAATGGCTTCACAGTTAAATGCTGACTTACAGATTTTGTATCCCGAATTTCCACATCCACAGTGGCATCATTCCGTCCTTGACCATAACGTGCCACAATTTGCGCCGCCAACTCTAAATCTGCTGCATTTGGTTCGCCTACAATCAACGCTAAAGGGCCTCTATGACTGCTACAATTTAAATTTACATATTCTTTTTTATAGCCTGACATGAAACGCGCTTCGCCATCTTCACGAGCCACAATCAATTTAAAACGTGGGCTTGGTCTAATATGTCGCCCTACTTTTAATAACATTACATCATCTAAATCATAGATTTTTTCACCGCGTGTTTCCCATAAATCCACTAACTTACTCGAATAAGCTTTATCAGTTAAAAAACAACAACCTCCAGCAGGTTGCGCATAATCTTCAAAGCCAAATTCTGCCGCTAAAGCCATTTGTGGTTTACGCGAACGCCCACTAAAATCATGTAATAAATCTCGATTTACCCACTGTTCACGTTCAGGTAAAGTTTCAGGTAAATTTTGCGCACATAATGGTCGCAATAATAACTCATCAGCTCCAGATTCACGCGCGACTACTGGCATGGTTTCCTTGCGTTGCGACATTGGACGTTGACCCATTACTTCGCCAGTAATAATAAAATCAAAGTCATTTTCTTTAATCCATTGCTTAGCCTTACCAACCATAAAAATTTTACAGTCTAAACATGGGTTCATATTAGCCCCATAACCATGTTTGGGATTAATTAACACATCCTTGTATTCTTCAATCACATCCACAATATGCAATTTCATGCCTAGCTGTTCCGCTACCCACAAAGCATTGTTGCGTTTCGGTTTGGCTTTGTCTTGTTTTTTAATTGCATGTGTATGTCCCTCTACACAAAATCCAGTAAAAAAATTAATCCCTTCAACATGCACACCTTGTTGCATCACAGTTTTGGCAGCCAGCATAGAATCAAGCCCACCTGAAATTAAGGCCACGGCTTTTATTTGTCGATTCATGATTTTTAAATATCAAAAAGAGGGTATTATACGCTTTTAGATCGCAATATGATGCGTATATAAGTATTTTTATCCACTCCAAAATTATCTAATAGGAAACCAGATGGAAAGAGAAGAAGCAATGACAATCATGCTGAAATTACTGCGTGCAATGTTAAAAAAAGATGGATCAGATTTATTTATTACCGCTGGTTTTCCACCTGCAATGAAAATCAAAGGTAAGATGACTCCTGTAACTAAACAGGCATTATCATCTGGTGATTCTAAAGCATTAACTCAGTGCATTATGAATGACAAACAACTAAAAGCTTTTGAAGAAACTCAAGAGTGTAATTTTGCGATTGCACCAGGTGGCATGGGAAGATTCAGGGTTAACGCTTATGTTCAACAAGGATGTCAAGGCTTGGTAATGCGGGTTATTACTGCTGAAGTACCTAACTTTGACAAGCTTGGCTTACCACAAGTGCTAAAAGATGTCATTATGGCAAAAAATGGCTTAATTGTAATGGTAGGTGGCACTGGTTCTGGTAAATCAACTACTATGGCAGCTTTAATTGACCACCGAAATTCCAGTACTTATGGACATATTATCACTTTAGAAGATCCAATCGAATTTGTGCATCCACATAAAAATTGCGTGGTAATGCAACGTGAAATTGGCGTAGACACTGAAAGCTGGGAAGCCGCGTTACATAATACTTTACGTCAAGCTCCAGATGTAATTTTACTGGGAGAAATACGAGATGCTGAAATCATGAATTTTGGGATGGAATTTGCACAAACTGGACATTTAGCTATGGCCACTTTACATGCAAATAACGCCAACCAAGCTGTTGATAGAATTTTGGGTTTTTTCTCCACTGAAACTCAAGCCAAATTGATGTTGGATTTAGCTGGCAACCTGAAAGCTATTATCTCACAACGTTTAGTTAAAACTGTTTCTGGTGGTAGATGCGCTGCTATTGAAATTCTATTGAATACACCATTGATTTCAGATTTAATTGCCAAAGGTGATATATCTGGGATTAAACCAATTATGGCAAAATCTAAAGAATTAGGCATGCAAACCTTTGACCAAGCTTTATTTGATTTATATAAAGAAGGCAAAATTAGCTACGATGAAGCTTTAAAAAATTCTGATTCTGAGAATGAATTACGCTTAAAAATTAAATTGGCTGCAGGTGCTGATTTAAGCAATGATAGCTTATCTTTAGAGTCAAAAGATGACGAACAAGATAGTGGTGTGATGTAATTACAATATTATTTAATTATTGATTAGTAATAACACTATGGATGTATCGCCGTACTTAAAATTAATGTTAGACAAACAAGGTGAAAAATTAACCTTTAAAACTAATAAACCACCATTGTTAATGCTGGATGGTGAAGATAAACCTGTTGGCAAAAAACCATTAGATTCTAAGGTGGTGAAACAAATTGCATTTGCTTTAATTGATGAAACTCAGAAACAAAGTTTAATTAAAGATAAAGCTTTGCTATGTGATTATATAGCTCCAGATAAAGAGGTTTTTAAGCTTAATATTAAAGTTGATACCAATGGTTTGTCTGTAGAAATAACCCCTAAAAAAGCTGAAGTTCCAGTAGATAAAAATGCCGTCATTGAAGATGCCGAAGGCTTTGTAGATATTGGCATGGCAAAACCAGAAGTTGAAGATGAAGCTCCAAAAACCAAAAAACCTGAAAAAGAAGCAATTTCTTATACAGTATTAGGATCTGCACCTAAAGGTGATTTAGATGTATTGGCGTATTTGCGTAAAATGATTGAATTGGATGGTTCAGATTTATTCTTAACTGTAGGCTCGGTGGTAAAAGCAAAAATATCTGGTACTGCTATAGCATTAGACAATTATTTGTTAACTCCAGAATTAACTGAATCTGGAATTTTGGGGATTATGAATGCCGCACAAATTGAAGAGTACAAAAGTACTAAAGATTTAGATTTTGCGATTGAAATGCCAGATGGAAGTGCGCGTTTTCGAGCTAATGCATTTTATCAACGCCGCACCATGGGATTAGTAATGCGTTTAATTCCTTCTGAAATTCCAAATGCTAAAGACTTAGGTACTCCAGATGTATTATTGGAATTAATTATGGCAAAGCGGGGCTTATTATTAATGGTTGGAGGTACTGGTTCCGGTAAATCTACCACTTTAGCCGCAATGATTAATCATAGAAATGCAAATATGGCAGGGCATATTTTAACCATTGAAGATCCAGTAGAATTTTCACACCCTAACTTAAAGTCTATTGTTAATCAACGCGAGGTTGGAGTGGATACGGCTTCTTATGCTCGTGCTTTAAAAGCTAGTTTACGTGAAGCTCCAGATGTAATTTTAATTGGTGAAATTCGCGATCAAGAAACTATGGAAGCTGGTTTAGAACTCGCTAATACTGGGCATTTATGTATTTCCACTATGCACGCAAATAATGCTAATCAGGCGATGGAACGGATTGTAAATATGTTTCCAAACAGCCGGCATAAGCAATTATTTATGGATATTGCCGGTAATTTAAATGCGGTAGTTTCACAAAGATTAATTCCAGACATTAGAGGCAAGCGTTGTGCTGCGATTGAAGTTTTAATTAACACACCACATATTGCTGGTTTGATTCTAAAAGGCGAATTAAATGAAATTAAAGACGCTATGAAAAGCAGTGGCACTAAAGGTATGAGAATTTTTGATGACGCTTTATTTGATTTGTACAAAGATGGCAAAATCAGCATAGATGAAGCTTTAGCAAATGCAGATTCTAGGAACGACTTAGAGGCAAAACTTAATTTTGGTTAGAAATTAAATCTAAATTTAAAGATTTATCTAAGACTATTTACAACGTTAATATTGAGGTTATTAAATTCACAAACATGTCTTCACCATTTGCACATAACTTTTCAATGACATCAATTTCTTACCTTGATGTTTAAAATCTTTAACTTGTTTTTTAGTTGGCCAAGAATCATATCTTCCAGTTGATGTTTGTGGTGTTGCTATTGTAGCTTGTAAAATTTCTTGTACCGCTAATTTAGCTCCTAGCTGAAATAATTTAACTTGGTGATAAAACAAGCATTTTTCAGTTTCAACAAGAATTTGTTGTTGACGTAGAATTGCACCAGTATCAAATTCAGTGTCAACTTGATGCAAGCTAACACCTAACTTAGTTTCATTTGCATTCAAGGCTGCAAACACTGGATCTACGCCTTTATAATCAGGTAATATTCCAGGATGCAAATTTAAACAACGGGCTAAATTTATTCCTACTGGCGCAAGTTTTTGATTAAAATGCGCCAGTAAAATAACATCTGCATTTAGTTCCTGTAAAAACTGCATTCCTTTGGCATTATTAATGTTTTTAGTGCGTAAAATAGGTAATTTAGATTGATCCGCAGCACAAAATATTTTTTTCAAACTAACATACATATCGGTTTGCAAAAATTGCATCAGAGTGTAATTCAATCCAGAAACTTTCAACATCCGTGTTGCAACTTGGAAAAAATTTTCTGTTGGTGTAAATACTCGCGTAGACTGCACCAAACCCACAACTTCTATTGCTGCAACACCTAATAATTCTTGATATACAACTTCAGTAAAAATACTCGGATAACTACACAACACCACTCTAATAGGCGCAAGCTTATTCAAAGCCATTTAGTTTAATTTCTCTAATTCTTCTGCCAAAATATTAATAGTTTGTACTATTTGATCCGCAGTATGTTCATTGCTAATAAAAAACCGCAAACGCGCAGATTTTTCTTCCACAGCTGGATAAAAAATTGGTTGCACATTCACTCCACGTTGAAACATAGCATTAGCCAACCTGCCAGCCTTAATAGAACTGCCTACAATCACTGGAATTACCGCATATCCAGCACTAATGCCAGTGTTAATATTTTTTTGTTTAGCTAAACGCAAAAACAATTGTCCATTATTTTGTAAGGCTTGCACCCGTTGCGGTTCTGTATGCATAATTTCTAAAGCTGCCAATGAAGCAGCCGCTGAAGCTGGTGGAATCCCGACACTATATAAAAATCCTGGCGCATAAGTACGTAACAATTCAATTAAAGCCCGTTCACCAGTAATATAACCCCCAGCACTAGCAAGAGTTTTACTTAAAGTTCCCATGCAAATGTCAATATCTTTCGGATCAGAATCAAAATGCGCAGATATTCCCTGACCTTTAGCACCTAACACCCCTAATGAATGCGCCTCATCCACCATTAACACAGCTTTATGCCTATGCTTTAATTTAATAAATTCTGGCAACGGCGGATAATCACCATCCATACTATATAAACCTTCGATAACAATTAATACCCGTTCATATTCCATTCTATGTTGGGTTAAAATTTTATCTACTGCTTGCCAATCATTATGCGGAAAAATTTTGCGATGCGCGCCAGATAACAATGCACCTTGCACAATACTATTATGGCTTAAACTATCATATAAAACTAAATCATTCGCGCCAAATAAATAGCCAATTGTAGACACATTAGTTGCATGTCCACTTACAAATACTACCGAATCTTCAGTGCCATAATTGTCAGTTAATGCTTGTTCTAATTGTTGATGAATTAAACGTTCTCCAGAAACTAAGCGACTCGCTGAAACTGAAGTTCCATACTCATCAATTGCCAATTTAGCCGCCTCTGAAACTCTAGGATCGCCATTTAAACCCAAATAATTATAGCTAGCAAAATTAATATACTCTTGATTATCAATAATACAATTTTTGCCTGCAACTCCAGTTTGTTGACGAAAAAAAGGATTTGGAATTGCCAACTCTTTGCCAGCAGCTTTTTGCATACAAATCTGTTGATAATCAGTAAATTGTTCAAATCTATACCAAGCTTCAGGAATATTCTTGCGCCTTTGAATCCGCTTTACATTCACATGCGCATGACTTTCTTTATACTGACGCTTTTCCAGCATTTTTTGAATCAGCTTTTCTTTAGCTCGCCCTGATAATCCAAGGACTTTTTTATTTATTTCAGGCATTAGTACCTTCTCCATTAGATGATTGAATTGCATCTATCAATTGGTTGTCTTGTTCAGTAGAAACTTTACCTTCATGACGATTATACAAAGCTTTCAGAGCATCTTGCTGTGGATCATCTATCAATTCATCATTTAATAACATTCCAGAAATTTTATCCGCAATCTTAGTAATAGTTGCGCCCTCTGCCAAAGTCATTAAAGGTAATTTAACTTCAAAACGATCTTCAATAGCGATCGCAAGTTCCATACCCATTAAAGAATCCATTCCTAAATCAAATACTGATTTTTTCTTGTCCACCTTATCTGCTGGCAAGCGTAAAATTTTGCCCACCTCTTGAGATAATAATTGTGCAATAAAATTCATCGCCTCTTCCGCAGATAAATCTGCTAATAAAACTTTAATATCTTCATGTTGATCCCCTTCCGAACCTAATCTTTGCGCATGTAATAAAGTCTGTTCATACTTGGGACTTTTTGCGGCAGGCATGAAACGTTGAATAGTTTTCCAATCAAAATCAATTACTGCCGCGCCAGTTAATTCTGATTGCAATAGTTTTTCTAACATGATTAAAGCAACTTCAGATTTAATTGCTTTACTACCAATACGAGCTTCTAATGCATCTTTAATATCCTGATTGCGAGTCAAAAATCCAGCATCATCAATAGCACTCCAAGCTACATATAAACCTGGTAAATTTTGTTGCCGTCTATAATGCGCCAATGATTCTAAATAACTATTTGCCGCCACATAATTAGCTTGACCTGGATTGCCCAAAAAAGTTGTCATAGAAGAATACATTACAAAAAAATCTAAACTTAACTTTTTAGTTAATCTATGTAAATTCCAAGCTCCAGCAATTTTAGGTTGCATAACTTGCTGCAATTTATCCGCATCTAAATCCTTAATTAAGGCATCTTCAATAATAGCAGCCGAATGAATCACACCTTTTAAAGTAGGCGCACAATAAGCTAATTGAGAAAATAATGCCTGCATTTGCACAGAATCAGTAACATCTACTGCATGCGCATACACAGTAACACCATCCTCTTCCATAGCACGCACCGCAATTTCTGCCTCTGGAGTTTGAACCCCACTACGACTAATTAAAATTAAATGTTTTGCACCTTTTTTAACTAACCACTGAGCAGTTTTTAAGCCAAACCCACCTAAGCCACCGGTAACTAAATAACTGGCATGTTGATCTAATTTTAATGGAGTAGGCGCAGTAATTTTATGACTTTTCAATCCTTGAATATTATCGAAAGACACTACTACTTTACCGATTTGCCTAGATTGTTGCATATACCGAAATGCATCAACGATTTGACTAGCTGGAAAAACCCTAAACGGCAATGGTTTTAAAATCCCTTCATCAAATAATTTCATCATGTCTTTAAACAAGCTATTCGCTAACACGGTGCGTTCAATTAATAATTGATCGGCATCAATGCCATAATAACTAATATTATTTCTGAATGGACGTAAACCAATTTTACTATTTTCATAAAAATCACGTTTACCTAGCTCTAAAAAGCGTCCAAATGGGCGTAAAATTGCTAAATTGCGCCAAATGGCTTCACCTGATAAAGAATTTAAAATTACATCTACACCTTGTCCGTCAGTAATTTCCATAATTTGATCTGCAAAATTCATGCTTCTGGAATCCATCACATGATCTGCACCCATCATTTTTACAAAGGTACGTTTTTCATCCGTGCCAGCGGTAGCAAAAATTTCTGCACCTATAGATTCTGCATACTGAATTGCAGCTAAACCCACACCACCAGCCGCACCATGAATTAAAATTCTTTCATTCGGTTGCAAACGTGCCAAATGATATAAGGAATAATAAACCGTAAAAAAAGTAGTTGGAATCGTTGCTGCTTGGGCATGTGACCATGACTTAGGTTTATGCGCAGTCGCAGTAGTCGCAGTAATAACTCTAGTACTAAAACTGGCTGGAGCAAAACTAATCACTTCATCGCCAACTCGAAAGTTTTTAACTTGCTTGCCTACACGTTCAACAACTCCAGATAATTCCATGCCTAAAGTTGCACCAGCAAAACCATGTTCTACTGCTTCATCTGACAACATCCCCATTGCATACATTACATCCCTAAAATTCAATCCCGTAGCTAAAGGTCGAATTTGAATATGCTCTGGATCCAGACTAGGCGCTGCTTCCAAGCCACGCCAATATAAATTATTTAAGGAGCCAGCAACTTTAAAATCTAAACTAATTGGCATATTACTCTGACTTTGGGGCTGCGTTTGTTCATGCAAATTAAAAGTTTGCATCCGCATTACATGTCGCCCAGTTTGAGTAATAACCACTTCAGTTTCAGCAGTTGGATGAAAAAATTCCGTATCTAATAATTCTGCTGCCACTGAATTGGAAGCTTTAATTGGTATATCAACTAAATGAATATTTAAATTAGGGTATTCATTCATGGCTACTCTACCAACACCCCAAATTGCTGCAGCTTGAGGATTAATATTGTCATCATTTTCTCGTTGATCGTACACTCCAGCACCGCGTGTCACCAAATGAACTGTCAATTTTTGCTCATTAACTAATTGTAAAATCTGGCAAAATTCAAAACATTGCTGCGCACAAGCATCAGTATTATGCTCTGAAGCTACATTAGTAGATAAATACACAATTTGCTGATAATTATTGCTAGGTGCCAAAAATTGCTTAAAATCACGTGAATTTAAACAATATAAACCTTCAGCAACAGTCTCAGTAATTTCACCTAAATAAGCTCCTACAACTTGCACAGATCTAGCTTTTAATTGCTGTTTCAGTTGTTTAAATAACGGCACATTATTTTGTTGACTATCAATTAAAACTAAACATTTAGTCAATTGTTGCTGTGAAAAATCCACCTCTATATGCACCGATGAATTATGTGCCAATACTACAAAAACACCTGAATAATCAATAGCTTCAGGTTCTATAATGGCTTTAGTTTTTACAAAGCCTTGTTCTTCTAACAAATGCTTCCAAGCATCAGGAGTTAATAAGCGTGAAACTGTAACCCCAGTTTGTTCATCATATAGCCACCAATTTGGTTCTAAACCCGCAGTAATATCTGTAAACCGATTATCTGCACGTTCTTGTAAAATTAATAAACCCGCAGTAACTAGAAATTGGCGTAAATGACTAAAAATTGATTCTAAATGTTCAGTTTTATGAATTACATTCGCCACAATAATTACATCAAAACTTGCCAATTCTAAACAGCTAGGTAATTTAGTTTGACGTTTTTCAAGATCCCATTGCTGACAAGTTAAATCTTCAAAATCTTCAAAGAGTGCCTGTGCATGGGCAATTACATCTTCATTTGCATCCACAAACACATAATCACAACCTTCTTGCGGCAAAGTTTGCAACAATAATTGCATAAGCTCAATGTTGCCACCAGCTACTTCTAAAATTCGTAATCTACGATTTTGCGGCCATTGCTGTACAATTTCTTGCACAGTTGCTACTACCGCTAAATTTGCAACTCCAAAACTACTAGATTGTGCATATAAGTGTTCTTGAATACTGCTTTTAGCTGGATTTAGTAATTCAACCGGTTCAATATTGCCACGTAAAACCTCGACTAAATTAGAACCACATTGCGACATTAAAACTAATTCAGGTAAATATTCACAATAATCGGCTAAAATCGTGCGCCAAATAATTTCTGCACTCGGCATTTCCTCATCTTTAAGCAATTGCCATTGTTCAAATTCATAAATAGCTAAATTATCTTCCCGCAACAACATTAAGATTTTGGATAATAAATTTATTTGCGCTTCAGTAATATCATTCGTGGTAACCAAATCATTTACCGAAGCCCAAGTTTTATTCCCCATTAATGTAGCCACGGCCTCCCAACAATAAGCATTCACCAATAAATCAAATAATGGCAATACCTCATTAAAATGCCGCGCACGTTTTAAAATTTCTTCTTGGGATTTTAAAGTTGCAATTACAGTAGCAGCCAATATTTTAGATTCTGGAATTGGAGCAGCTTGCGCAGGATTTAACACCGGCATTAATTTGGGTTTATATAAATAAGTAGCCGGCAAATGATCTGCTGCCCGCATAAAATTAACTTGTTTAAACCTAACATTATCTAATAAAGCAACAATATTATGTTCCGCATCTAACAACATAAAATCAGCTACCACCGAACGTGGATTATGCCGTTTTAAAGTGACTTTACACCAAGTTGGAGTTCCATGTTGACCATAAAAACGCAACTTTTCCACGCGCACAGGAATCATAGCATTGTGTATACGCTGTTTAATTTCAGTACTAAAAATATCTACCAATAATTGAAAACAACTATCTAATAATGCTGGATGTAATAAATAGCGTTTAGATTCTGCATGCAAAGATTTTGGCAAGCTAAGTTTCGCCCATGCAATCCGTTGTTGCGCCCACAGCCAAACATTTTCTACACCTTGAAAAGCAGGGCCGTAATTCAAGCCCACAGTTTTGGTTAATTGATAATGTTCTGCACCAGATAAGCGTTGCGGTGCATCCATTAATGCTGGCACTATAGCCACCATGCGTTGCGGTTGCTGCAATGCTAAACCTAATAAACGTCCAGAAATATTATTGGTTAAATAATCACGACTCCGAATGCTAAAAGTTGCATCCACAGGCGACAAATTAAATACAATAGTTTTTGCATGTTCAGCTTCCAAAACAATCGGTGCATTAATATCCAATTCTTCTAATTCAAATGCTGGCACTTCATGTTTAAACCACATTTTCGCCGCCGCTAATGCCATTTCCACATAAGCCGCCGCAGGTAATACTATCGCACCACCAACTTCATGATCTGCTAACCATGCCATTTTGACGCTATCTAAATTATTTTCCCAACTTGCTTCCGCCTCTTTAAGCCGATAACCTAATAAAGGATTATCTATTTTACGTTCAATTAAGCCATAACCTTGCGGTGAAAGTTGACTCCAATATTTTTCACGTTGCCAAGGATAAGTAGGTAATTGAACCAAGTTACCAGTTCTAGGAAAAATAATATCTGTATTAAAATCCGCCCCAAATAAATAACCTTGATATGCTGCAGCAATAATTTTAGCTACTGATTCTTCATCACGTTTTAGAGTGCTAATTACCCTTCCATCTTGGGATTGAGCTTCTAAACATTGCTCTAAATAACGCCCTAATACAGGATGTGAACCAATTTCTAAAAACACCCGCACATCTTTAGCAATTAAAGTATCTACAGCTTTAGAAAACTCTACTGGTTCACGAATATTTTGCCACCAATATTCAGCATTTAATTGCGCACCATCTAATTCAGTACCAGTAACAGTGGACACAAAAGTCATAGTTTGCATCTCAGTAGTTGCCTGCAAACCCTGTAAACTTTCTAAAACTCGCTCCTGAATTGGATTCATATATGGACTATGAAATGCATAATCTAAATCCAATAATTTGAAAAATATATTTTCTTCCACACAATATTCTTCAATGCTATCTAATGCAGATTCTTGTCCAGAAAGAGTAATGGATTTCGGACTATTAATTCCTGCAATAACCAATTTTCCAGTTAAATTCAAAGCATTAATTAAGGTATGCATGGTATCAGCATCCAAACCTACAGCTGCCATTTTGCCTTGCCCTTGAGTTAAAGCTTGTGCAAAACTACGTTCATAAATTACTAGTACAGCTTGTTTTAAAGTTAAAATTCCACATGCCCAAGCTGCGGCAATTTCACCCACGCTATGCCCAAAAGCTGCACAAGCTTTTAAACCTAAATTTTGTAACATCCGTGTAATGCCAACTTGAACTGCAAATAAAGTTGGTTGCGCAACTTCAGTCAAATGCATTCTAGCATTGTCTTTGGGAGCAAATAATTCATCAATAATAGAGAAGTCTGCATATTCCAACCAATATAAATCTATCTCTTTTAAAACTCTTCTAAAATGTTGATTTTCTTTATATAAAACACAGCCCATGCCTATCCATTGAGAGCCATTACCAGAATAAACTAGCGCAACTTCTGAGTCTTGTGTTAGTTGTTCAACCTCAATAAAATTTTCTGTAGCTTTCTCAGTATAAAAATCCTGTAAACTTTGAATTAAACCTTCTTTATTATCTGCAAAAAATGCCACTTTATTAGTTAAACTTTGCCGATGATGTACAGCAGACCAAGCAATATCATAATATTCTTGACTACTATGTTGTTTGATTAAATCAGCATAATCTTTGGCTAATTGTTTTAAAGCCTCATCTTTTTTAGCAGATAAAAATAACGGTGGCGTAGCAGTAAATTTATGTTTACTAATACATTCTGGTGCTTGATATTCTTCTAATAATACATGTGCATTAGCTCCACCAAAACCAAAAGAATTAACTCCCATTAATAATGGCTGCTTAAGTTCAGCAATTGGAGTAAATTTATCTACAACTTTTAAATTCAAAGTTTCAAAATCAATATTCGGATTCGGGGTTTTAAAATGTAGATTAGCTGGAATTGCATGGTTTTTTAATGCTAAAACAATTTTTAATAAACCTACCATGCCTGAAGCAACTTCTAAATGTCCTAAATTAGTCTTAGCAGAACCAATTAATAATGGATTATCCGCCCTTCTAGCTTTAGCTATAGCATCACTAAGAGCTTTACTTTCTAATGGATCACCAACCGCAGTTCCAGTACCATGAGCTTCTAAATAACTAATATCATCTAAATTAACTTGACTATTTTGATACATCTGTTTAAGCAATTGTGCTTGCGCATCACTACTAGGAACTGTAATGCCATTAGTTTTACCATCTGAATTAACCCCTGAATCTAAAATTACTGCATGAATATGATCGCCATCTTTTTCAGCTTGGGATAATAATTTTAAAACTACAATTGCTGCACCTTCTGAACGCACATAACCATTGCCAGCAGCATCAAAAGCTTTACAACGACCATCTGGAGATAACATAGACGCTTTGGAAAAACCTACAAATGCCAATGGATGCAATAACATGTTCACACCACCGGTAATAGCTAATGAAGTTTCTCCAGTTCGTAAACTAATGCAGGCTTGATGTAATGCTACTAACGAAGAAGAACAAGCAGTATCAATTGACATGCTTGGGCCTTTTAAATCGAAAATATATGACAGCCGATTAGAGCCTATGCTAGCAGTATTACCAGTCATGGAATAAGCATCCATAGAACCTAAATCATCCACTTTACGCTGTGAATAATCATTACTGCCTATACCAATAAATACCCCACAATCAGAACCTTTGAGTTTATTTGCTGGGAAACCAGCGTCTTCAAATGCTTCCCAAGTTAGTTCTAATAATAACCGTTGCTGGGGATCCATTTGTTCTGCTTCACGCCGCGAAATTCCAAAAAATTCTGCATCAAATTCATCAATTTTCGCTAAAGTTCCAGCAGACCAAGTGTAGCTACTACCTGGCATTTTACGTGATGGATGTCCATAAATTTCTTTATTCCAACGTATATCAGGTACTTCAGTGACTACATCTTGACCTTGCTTTAGTATTTGCCAGTAGTCTTCAAGATTATGTATGTTTCCTGGGAAACGACAGGAGATTCCAACAATAGCAATTTTATTTTGTTTACTCAATTTATAATCCTATGTTTAGACAATACTGGCGATATTGGCGATATTGATATGCAAAAGTGCAAATTATTTAAAATTTTGGTATTAATTTCAATTTAGTATGAAATTATCGAACGTGAAATTATACACTTAAAACCTCAATATAGACTTGCAGTAAACTTTAAGGAGTAGTGATAGATTTTAAATGCAAACCAAGTTGTGAAATGTGGAGATTGTGTGAATTTTTTGTTTTGGCTGGTAAATTATTATGCCAAATAAAATAATCTGTCTGACTTTTATTAAACTTAAGTGCCTTGTAAGCCGCAGGAATACTGGGAACATGATCTCCATAAAAACATAAATAGCTATCTTTAGCTTGATTTTGTAAGTGAGTTGCCAAATTATCTAACATTTTATCTGAATTTTTTAAATGGCGTAAATAAACACTCAAATCATGCTCATTAAACTCAGGAAGTTGTTGATATAATAGATTTTTTTCAGATGAGCTAATGCTTTCTAAATGTAAAGGCCCATGATTCTCCATAGTAATGGCAAAAATAAATAACGGCTCTGCTTGCGCATTTTGCAGCTGAATTATTTTGTCTGCCACAGCTTTATCACTTATATAAGTACCGAATGTGTCATTAGGATCAAAATCTTTTAGTTCAATAAATTCATCAAACCCTAATAATGGAAATACTCGAGAGCGTTCAAAAAATCCAGCAGGATGTGGATGAATACAAATAGTTTTGTAACCTAATTGTTGATAATAACGCGCAATTGAAGCTGTCTTCTGACTTATATAGTGATATGGATAATAACGATATAAGCCCATATTTGCCTCATCCATAGCAGTTAAAAAAGCAAATTCACTGCGCATGGTATTTGCGCCCCAAGCAGGTACGTTTAATTGACCTGTGAGCAAGGAAGTTTTAGTGATAGCATCATAATTTTGAAAAATTTCTGAATTTACATCTGGGTATAAACGCCTTACATCAAAAAAAGATTCACTTTGAATTACAATCACATCACTAAGTTTATCAGTAGTTTTATGTACTGAAATTGCAAATGGCGCAGTATCTAAATGTTGCTGAAAATTTTGTTTATGCTTGGTTTGTTGAGCTTGAATTGTGCCTATAATTAAACTAGCTAACAACCCATAAGCTTGTAAATCTTGTTGCGGTTGTAGGGTCAATTTTTGTTGCTTGGATATTATATATAATAAGAGTAATACAGGAATTAAACTTAAAATTAATTGCCAACTATTGATATTAATGGGGGTTTCTAAACTAATACCTAGATAAAATAAGCCACAAATTAATATAGGCGCAGCAATGAGTATGGATTTTTGAATAAAGGGAAAATATAATCGTGGAAATTTAAAAGCTTGTGCAAACATTACCAAGTCTGAAAATACCATTGGTTCTTGTAAAGCTTGATATTTGGCTTGATTAATAATTAGCAATATAGCTTGAATTCCTAGACTTAATAGCACGCAAAACCATGCTCGTTGAAATACCATCAATAATATGCCAAATATTACTAACATGCTGCAACTATGAATTATAAGACCAAAATATTGTCGAGATTTAAAATTTATTTTAGGTCTAATTAATAGGTGTTCTAAAATAAAACTCAGTCCTAATAAGTCACAAAAAATAATAATTATTGTCATATTATTAACGTTTGTTTGCACCGTATTTAAGTTGGCTTAAAATCCAAGTTGCAGGTCTATCTGGTAATAAGGCCAATAATTGCATGCCAATATTGAGTGGAA
>DAOUSJ010000108.1 GCA_030627285.1 Methylococcaceae bacterium
TTAATACATCTACTGTTTGTAATGCTTTTTGGAAATCTTCGGTAATTAAGCGGCGTGTTTTTTGAGCTTTAATATAGTATGCATCGTAATAACCAGCAGATAATGCGTAAGTTCCCATTAAAATGCGACGTTTTACTTCGGCACCAAAGGCTTCGCCACGTGAACGGGTATATAAATCTAATAAATCTTCAGGATTATTACAGCGATGACCATAACGCACACCATCAAAACGAGATAAATTAGCGGAGCATTCTGCGGAAGCAATGACATAATAAGCTGGAATTGCATATTTTAACATTGGCATAGAAACTTCAATAATTTCTGCGCCTAATTGTTGGTATTCATCGACAGCTGCTAAAATTGTAGTTGCAATTTCATTGTCTAATTCAGAGCTAAAAAATTCTTTAGGCAAGCCAATTTTTAAACCTTGTAAAGATTGGGTTAAGTTATTACTATAATTAGGTACAGTTTCATTGGCGCTGGTAGAATCCTTAGAGTCAAAACCTGCCATAGTTTGTAATAATACTGCGGCATCTGCTGCACTTCGAGTCATAGTTCCAGCTTGATCCAAACTAGATGCATATGCAATCATTCCATATCGTGATACTCGTCCATAAGTTGGTTTTAAACCTGTAATGCCACAAAAAGATGCAGGTTGTCGAATTGAACCACCAGTATCTGTACCAGTAGCCGCGACGGTTAAACCTGCTGCTACTGCAGCCGCAGAACCCCCAGAAGATCCACCTGCAACTGCATTTTGATCCCAAGGATTATGCACAGTGCCATAAAAACTAGTTTCATTGGATGAGCCCATGGCGAATTCATCCATATTCAATTTTCCTAGTGTAACTGCACCAGCAGCATTAAATTTTTCTATTACCGTAGCATTATAAGGTGCAATAAAATTATCCAACATTTTTGAACCACAACTAGTTTTGATGCCATCAGTACAAAATATATCTTTGTGAGCAATGGGAATCCCAGTTAATAGTGGCGCGTCACCTGCTTGTAAACGTTTATCAGCAGCTTGAGCTGCAATCAGAGCGGATTCTTCAGCAACAGTAATGTAACTATTTAATGCTGAATGTTGTTTGATTTTAGCTAAATAAGTTGTGGTTAATTCAACACAAGAAATTTCTTGTGTACGTAAACTTTGAGCTAATTCAATAATGGTTTTGTTATGCATAATCTCAAGATATGGTTTTAGTCAATAACTTTAGGCACTAGATATAATCCTGCCTCTGTATGTGCTGCTAAAGTTTGAAATTTATCACGTTGATTAACTTCAGTAATTTCATCTGTGCGCAAACGTTGCCATGGATCTAATGGATGTGACATAGGTGCAACAGCATCAGTATTTAATTCGCCCATTTGTACCATTAAATCCAACATCCCAGATAAATCTTTGGCATAGCTTGCTATATCGTTAGCATCAATCCCAATTCTCGCAAGATGGGCAATTTTTTTCACATCATCCGCCGATAATGACATTTTTTCCGCCTAAGGTTTAATTTAAAAGTCTTAATTATTGAATATAATACTTTATATCTTGCACAAATACCTTATAGATTGATAGAGTGATAAAATTTTTATCCGTAAAGGAAACCAATAATAATGTTTAAACGAATTCGCGGGCTTTTTTCTAATGATTTGTCTATTGACTTAGGAACAGCTAATACCCTGATTTATATTCCAGGACAAGGTATTGTATTGGATGAACCTTCGGTGGTAGCGATTAAAGAAGATCGCGTACGGGGTTCTAAAACAATTGCAGCTGTTGGAATTGATGCTAAAAAAATGTTAGGCAGAACCCCTGGAAATATTACTGCTATTCGACCATTGAAAGATGGTGTAATTGCAGATTTTGCCGTAACTGAGCGCATGTTAAGATTTTTTATTGAAAAAGTCCATGAGAGTAAATTATTCCGTCCTAGCCCTAGGATTTTAATTTGTGTGCCTTGTGGATCTACGCAAGTAGAGCGTCGTGCAATTAAAGAATCTGCGGTAATGGCTGGCGCGCGTGAAGTTTATTTAATTGAAGAACCAATGTCAGCTGCAATTGGTGCGGGTATGCCCGTGGATCAAGCACAAGGTTCTATGGTCTTGGATATTGGTGGTGGTACTTCTGAAGTCGCGATTATTTCTTTAAATGGAATTGTATATTCCAATTCAGTGCGCATCGGTGGAGATAGATTTGATGAAGCAATTATTAATTATGTGCGTAGAAATTATGGTACTTTGATTGGTGAGGCCACTGCTGAAAGGATTAAGCATGAAATTGGGGCAGCATATCCGAGTAGTGAAGTTAAAGAAATTGAAGTTAAAGGGCGTAATTTAGCTGAAGGGATTCCACGTAGTTTTACTTTAAATAGCAATGAAATTTTAGAAGCATTACAAGAATCATTAATGGGGATTGTCGGAGCAGTAAAATTAGCTTTAGAACAAACTCCTCCAGATTTAGGTGCTGATGTTGCCAACAAGGGGATTGTACTAACTGGTGGTGGAGCTTTATTAGCTGATATTGATAGGCTTATTTCTGATGAAACTGGTTTGCCAGTTTATGTAGCCGATGATCCTTTAACTTGTGTTGCTAGGGGTGGTGGTATGGTTTTAGAAATGCTTGATCAAAAAGGTGGGTCTTCGACTTTTAGTTTGGAATAATTTTTCTCAAATTTAATATAGAAACTTGTTAACTGGTCATTGTAACTTAATGATTGATTACTTTAATTTTTTGGGATTTCATAATAAAACTTTTATTTGCTACCGGGCCTTCTCCGAATACTCGTCTATTAGTGGTTATATTAATATCCGTTGTGCTGCTAGGTATTGAGCGGCGTAGTATTCGCTTAGATAATTTTCGGGCA
This sequence comes from Methylococcaceae bacterium, assembly GCA_030627285.1. Classification (GTDB taxonomy): domain Bacteria; phylum Pseudomonadota; class Gammaproteobacteria; order Methylococcales; family Methylomonadaceae; genus WTBX01. The sequence continues at coordinate 2,865 of DAOUSJ010000108.1, forward strand.
GCATTATCGGTTTTAGTTTATCCGTTACAATTGATTGCTAGTTTTCCAATTCAAGCAACTGAGAATATAATTCAATACTTATCTTTGAATACTAGCTTGCAACAAGAAAATTCTGTATTAAAACAACAGGCTTTAATTCATAAAATTGATTTATTAAAGCTGAAAACTTTGGAAAAAGAGAATATTCGTTTACGAGCTTTATTAGAAAAATCTTTTACTATTGGGGAACAAGTATTAGTAGCGGAATTAATTGCAGTCAACCAAGCACCATATGAACATCGGGTATTGGTAGATAAAGGGACTAATTTTGGCGTACATATTAAACAACCGGTATTGGATGCAAATGGCATTGTTGGGCAAGTAACTAGGGCATTTCCATTTAGTTCTGAAGTTATGTTAATGACAGATCCTAATCATGCTTTATCTGTGGAAGTAAATAGAAATGGTTTACGCACTATTGCAGTAGGCAGTGGCAAATTTAACCAATTAAAATTACCATTTTTGCCGAATAATCCTGATATTTTACCTGGAGATTTATTAATTACTTCTGGCTTGGATAAAACTTTTCCGCGCGGATATCCTGTGGCTATAGTAGAAACTGTAACGCAGCAATTAAATAAACCTTTTGCAGAAATTATTGCCACTCCAGTAGCGCAACTTAATCGTAGTCGTGAAGTTTTGATAGTTTGGAGTGATTCTAAACCGGTACTATTAACTGCCTCTGATGAAGATAAACCTCAGGCTCAA
>DAOUSJ010000104.1 GCA_030627285.1 Methylococcaceae bacterium
AAGGTTGGTAAAATTCCAATTAGTAAATTAATCGGAATATTGAAATACGCTAAAATGCCCGCAGCCCATAAAATACTAATGCCCGCAGTTACTAAAGGTAGCCATACCACCATCCAAGTACGCAACATTAATACTAAACTAAATACCAACACCCCAATTCCATAAGGTGCAAGTGTTATCATGTCGCTGGCAATACCCGTACTAAATTCAACATCAATTCTAGGATTACCAATTTGAAATACTTGCTGAAATTCACCTCTTGTTGGCGTAATTATGCGTTCAATAATTTGATAAATATCTTTACTCGCAGCTGAATTATGTAAATCAGTACGCAAAGTCACCATTAAAGTAGTTTTAGTAGCATCATTAGACAGTTGATTGCCTTTCAATAAAGGACTGTAAATAGCATTTTGCCGAATCCTATCAGCTTCCGCAGCTGTTGTAGGTAATTCTGAAATTAGTGGATTAATTTCCAAACCCCATTCACTATCTCGAATACTTAAACTATTAAACAAACTTTCAACTTTTTCTACCATCTCTAAAGATTCTAACTCATGAACTACATGTTCTAATTGTTGCAATTTTTGCACACTAAATAAATTTGGATGTGCAAAATGAATTAAAGTAATATTATCCGAACCAAAATTTTGCATAACCTCCTGATAAATTTGCATATCTGGATTATTCTTATTTAGCATACTATCAATGCTAGTATCTAATTTTAGCTGTGGTAATTCCAATACCGATAAAAAACTAAAAAACATAATAATTAATAAACTTAACCAAGGTTTACGCGCACTAAATGTCATTAAACATTCAACCGCCACACTATGTAATTGCACAGATTTATTGCTTGATGTAACTTTAGCACGCTGAATTAATTTAACTTTTGAACTAATAATTTTATTATGTTTTTGTGTTGCTTGTTTAAACTTAGGTGGCAATACTTTGGGAAACTCTATATCCAATTTTACACCAGCTAAAATTAAGCTAGTATCAGCAGTTAATGCCTGTATCTTACCCACAATTAACACTGCATTATTAATAATAGTGCCGTGTTCTGAACCCAAATCTACCACATATAAAATATTGTCTGCATCTATCCATAAACGACAATGTTTACTTGCAATACCAGAATAATTCAACCTAATATCTGCCTCTGCATCACTACCAATTAATATTCCCTGCTCAGTAATTAATTGAGTTGCAGCTAATTTGTAACTATGTGAATTATCTTGCTCCTGACAACTTAAATTCCAAATTAAAGCTTCAGGTTCTACAGTATTTACTTGAGTCATAATTTAGCCAAAAAGTTTTATCTATCCCACATGCCTTTAATAATAGTTCGTTCGGTAAAATATTTTTCAGGAATTGCGTTGCCATCAAAACCACGTTTAACTACTGAAGTTAAAGTTTTATGTTGATTCATAAAATGTTCCAATTCAATTTTATTCGCTCGCCATAAATTATCTTTTATTTGCACTAAATCAGAATTTAATTGACGTTTAATCAAGCGTTCGCGTTTATCAAAAAAATCTGTACGTAACAACATAAAATTATCTTGTTGAATCCATAATTTTCTAAACCCATAACCAGTTGCTTTTTTTAACTTCGCATCTGTAGCTTGCGCTTGAATTACAAAAGTTTGCACCCCATCCAAAATTTCATCATCTAAACGTTGATATGCAAATTTATCCTTGGCTTCAGCAACTAAATCCTCAAAAGTATAATCAGTTCCCATAAAATAATTCTTCCGACCTCCTTTAGCAATCCGCTTCATTTTTTTACCATAGGCTGGTAAATACAACCATTGGTCATCATCACTATTTTGATGTTGCCAAGTTAATAAACTCACACCCTTAATCCCAGCTGGATTTAAAAATACTGAGACATAACGAGTTTCAGCAGCATTAATTTGGCGTTTATAACGATGCATCTCTCTAGTTTCTTGATTGCCCTGCTTGTCCACCAAAGTCATTGCTTGAATTTCAAATTCATACTTTTGATCGTGTCTTAATGAAACCTCATTTAAAATATCTCGCCCAGATAATTCTGAAATTATTAATCCAGTTTTATTGTTAGCAGGAATGATTTCTGTTGCAGCTAATGAATGTAATGGCAGACTTATTATGCATATCATTGCCAGCCAAAGTGCGGAGTTTTTCATTTTAATTAACCTATTTTGCAGTGATCCAAAGCATGCTATTGCATTTATTATTGTAAAGGATACACTACAGTTCAGACTTAAAGCCAATTGTGACAACCTCCATATGAATTTATCAACTACCTGTTTATGTACATCCGAACTTGAATATGCCCAATGCTGTCAACCTTATCATTTAGGAGTAAAAATTGCCGCTACCGCAGAAATTTTAATGCGTTCACGTTTTACTGCGTACGCTTTGCATAATAGTGAATATTTAATCCAAACTTGGGACAAAAACCAGCGTCCAAAAACTATTGATTTTTCTAAAGATGAAGCTGAATGGCAACGCTTAGAAATATTGAATACTAAAAAAGGTTGTATCAATGATACGCGGGGATTAGTAACTTTTAAGGCTTATTATTTAATTGACGATGTAGAACATGTGTTACATGAAATTAGTCGCTTTAAAAAAATTGCCGGCAAATGGCTATATTTGGATGGGGTAGTAAAAGCAGTTAGCGCAGTTAATCAAACCCAAAATCAGGGCAAAAATGCTATTTGTGCTTGTGGAAGTGGTAAAAAATTTAAACGTTGCTGTGCTTAGGAATATAAATTACGCCCACCATCAACACTAATAATTTGCCCAGTAATATAAGGCGCAGAATCAATTAAAAAACTTACAGTTTTAGCAATATCTGTTGGATTTCCAAGACTTTTTAAAGCTATCTTTTCCATAATATCCGTTTGTTCAGTCTCAGTTGGCTTGGTTTCAGGCCATAAAATTGCTCCGGGTGAAACGCCATTCACTCGAATATCAGGCGCAAATTCTTTAGCCAATATTTTTGTCATTGCTGCTAAACTTGCTTTGGATAAACTATACACTGGATAATTTTTTAATCCACGCTCGGCATGAACATCAATTATATTAACAATGCATCCTTGCCGTCGTGAAAGTGTAGTAGCTAAGGCTTGCGATAAAAAAAATGGTGCTGTTACATTGCAATCCATAATTTGCTGCCAATCTGTTCTGGTAACTTCAGCAACAGCTTGTGGATAAAAATCTGATGCATTATTGATTAACACATCAACTCCTTCCCAATGTGCATTCGCAAAACTGGCAAGTTGGCATAATTCTGTTTCTATGAGCAAATTAGCTTGAAAGATTATGACTGAATTAGCACGTTGTTGATTCAATTCTTGAGCTAATTTTTGCGCGGACATTTTTGAATGTCGATAATGCAGAATAATGTTATGCCCTTGCTGATGCAAGAAGCGGGTACATTCAGCCCCAATACGTTTAGCAGCTCCAGTAATTAAAATATTTTTTGGCATTAATTAATCTATCTGAAAAAAGAAAACGAGAGTGCAAAATAGTTTCACACCCTCGTAATTTTTAGGTTTAAACGATTACAAAATCAGCATTAGTTAACTCTAAGTTAACCCCAATAATAGCTATTTGTTCTGCTTCTACAACACCATCAGCATCTGCATCATAATATAAAACTCCATCATCACTGTTATAAATCAAATAATTATCTTCAGTAACAGCTTCTGTACCTATAACTAAAGCATCTGCACTTAAATCACCTTTCTCTAAAGCAGAAAATACTTTAGCTTTAAGTTCAATAGTGTCATCAATAACTGAGAAATCTTTAATGGTATCTACGCCATCAGCAGAAATTAATTTAAAAATATCTGCACCAGCACCGCCATGTAAAATATCATTACCAGCTCCACCGACTAAAACATCATCGCCTGCGCCGCCATATAATTTGTCATGTCCAACACCGCCTTTTAATGAATCTTGTCCAGCTCCACCAGCAATAACATCATCACCTGAACCGCCATCTAATTTATCATTATCAAGACCACCGTAAAGCTTGTCATTACCAGCTCCACCTTTTAATGAATCATTACCAGCATCTCCATAAAGCATGTCATTGCCATCACCACCTTTTAATGAATCATTACCTGATCCGCCTTCAAGTCTGTCATCGCCATTACCGCCATCAAGTTTGTCATTGCCAGCTCTACCGAAAAGTTTGTCATTACCTTCACCGCCAAAAAGTTTATCATTGCCAGTTTTATAACCACCATAAAGTTTATCATCGCCTTCGCCACCATAAAGTTTATCTTTACCACCGCCACCAACTAAAACATCATTACCAGCATTTCCATAAAGTTGATCTGGCTCATCACCTAAACCACCATAAAGTTTATCGTCGCCATCGCCACCATAAAGTTTATCTGCACCATCACCACCATAAAGTTTATCTTGGGCAGCTTCACCATAAATTTTGTCATTACCGGCATAACCAAATAATTCGTTATCGTTCTCATCCCCATAAATAGTGTCATTACCATCAGTACCAGCACCAACATCTGTTACTAATACATCATCATGTGCATGTCCCTTACCTTTATCTTTGTCCTTACCATGGTCGTGATTTTCATGCTTATCTTTACCATCTTCGTGGTCTTTATCCTTGTCTTTATCCTTGCCCTTGCCCTTTCCATGGTCATGGTCTTCATGTTTATCTTTACCATCTTCGTGGTCTTTATCCTTATCTTTGCTCTTATCTTTGTCCTTGCCCT
>DAOUSJ010000004.1 GCA_030627285.1 Methylococcaceae bacterium
GTTGAAGCACAACTAAAAACTTTCTTGATGACCAATATAACTCCACAAACTATTAAATTAAATCGAGGCTTATGGAGAGTCCTAGAACAACATGCAATTAATAATTTTACTAAATTAAATCAAACAATTTGGGTTACAACAGGGCCAATATTCACTGGTTCTAAAGAATATTTAAAAACTTCTACTCGCGTAGAAATTCCAGATGCTTTTTATAAAATTTTTGCAATTCAATCGTCAGCAAATACGCCAAAACTACTAGCATACATAATTCCACAAACTGCTGCTAAGCCAGATAAATTGGAAGATTTTATAGTTAAGGTAGATACAATTGAAAAATTAACAGGCTTAGATTTTTTTCATGAACTAGAAGACAATCTAGAAAATCAATTAGAAGCAACTATAGAAACTAACAATTGGGAAATTAAATAAATCTATATTGAATTCTAACTCTCAATTTCATAAAAAAACCACATTTAATTAGTTTCTACATGTTAAAATACTACTACAAATTAAATTAATTTCAATTACTTACAATAATTATTTATGAAAATACATCTTGAATCTGAACGTTACCCATTAGCGTTTTTAGTCGCCTTATTCGATTTAAGTTTAGTTTTCTTAAGTGCTTTTGCAGCATATTACTTACAAACAGGTCATTTTAGTCCACAACTAAATCACGAAGTAATTATTTTATTAACCGCCTTAATGATTATTAGTTGCTCATCTTTTAGTAATCTTTATCTATCTTGGCATGGACAAAGGTTAAAACATCAATTATTCAAAATAATATCTGTTTGGGTGTTTGTATTTTTATGCCTATTTAATTTGTTATTTCTTAGCGAACAATATGAGTTTTTTTCTAGAAATTGGCTGGTATTATGGTTTGTAATTGGAATTAATTTAAATTGTATATATAAAATCATCTTATTTTTAATCTTTAAAAAACTCCGGCAAAGTGGCAAAAACCTTAGACATGTACTTATATTGGGACAAACTAAATTAACTACAGACATCGTAAATCGTAGTATAGAATATCCTGAATATGGTTTTAAAATCAAACAAATGAATATAAATTCAGCTGATTTTATTGAAACTGAATATTTGCAAAAAGTTCTCAACACTGTAGAAAATAACACGTACCAAGAATTATGGATTTGTCTACCTTTTTCTGAAGCTGCAAATATAAAAAAATTACTTTATCATTTACGCAATTCAACTTTAGAAATTCGTTTATTCCCTAGTATAGAAGAATTAAGTTTACTCAATTACGATGTTACCCATTTAATGGGGTTTCACTCTATCAACCTAAGTTGTTCCTCAATTGTAAATTTAAATGCTACAGTTAAATCCTGCCAAGATGTATTTATCACTTGCATAATCTTATGCATAATTAGTATTCCATGTTTAATAATTTCTATCTTAATTAAGATAACTTCACCAGGTCCAGTATTATTCAAACAACTGCGGCATGGATTGAATAAAAAAGAATTCACTATTTATAAATTTCGTTCCATGAATGTGCATACCGAATCCAAAGGTAAAACTACTCAAGCCACTAAAAATGATGTGAGAATTACCAAATTAGGGGCCTTTTTACGCAAAACCAGCCTTGATGAATTGCCACAATTTATTAACGTATTACAGGGAAAAATGTCCATAGTTGGACCTAGACCACATGCATTAGCACATAACGAATATTACCAGTATTCAATTAAGTCTTACATGTGGCGACATAAAGTAAAACCAGGCATCACTGGCTGGGCGCAAATCAACGGACATAGAGGAGAAACTGATACTTTAGAAAAAATGCAAGCCCGAGTTGAACACGATCTTTGGTATATTGAAAATTGGTCATTAATTTTAGATTTAAAAATTATTTTCCTGACTATACTTAAGGGTTTTATAAATAAAAATGCTTATTAAGTGTCTATTAATTAACTTTTCGAATAAATTGCAGTACACTTTCCAACTACATTAATCGTTAACAAGCACAAAATTGAGGAATAAAATATGACTGTTTCATTAAAAAAAGGTGGCAATGTAAACTTGAGCAAAGAAGCTCCAGGATTAACTCATATCAGAATTGGCTTAGGTTGGGACTCAAGAGCCACTGATGGCACTGATTTTGATTTAGATGCTGTGGGTTTCTTGTTAAAAGCTGATGGTAAAATTAGTACAGACACTGATTTTATTTTTTACAATAACTTAACCTCTGGTTGTGGATCTGTAACTCACGAAGGTGATAATACCACTGGTGATGGCGCAGGTGATGACGAATCAGTAAAAATTGACTTAAATGATGTTCCAGCTGTAATTGAAAAAATAGTTTTAGCTGTAACGATTCATGATGCAGATAATCGCAATCAAAATTTCGGACAAGTTAGTAACGCCTTTATTCGAGTTTTAAACCATGTCAATGATGTTGAAATCGCACGCTATGATTTATCTGAAGATGCAAGCGTAGAAACTGCCATGATTTTTGGTGAAGTTTATCGTAATGGCTCAGATTGGAAATTTAGAGCGATTGGCCAAGGTTTTGCTGGTGGCTTAGGTCCTTTAGCTAACAATTACGGCGTATCTATTTAATTAAACCTGCATAAATAAACGCACAATTATTTTTTTTGCTACAATTAAGGGCTTTATGAGCATTTTTAAAACGCTTATTTATTAAAATAGTACCTTTCACAAAACCACTCTGGAGAAAATTACATGGCAATTAAAGTTGCAATTAATGGTTACGGTCGTATCGGACGCAACATCGTTCGCGCATTATATGAAGCAGGTCGTACTGATGAAATTGAAATTGTAGCCATCAATGATTTAGGTGCGCCTGAAACCAATGCACATTTAACCAAATATGACACTGTGCATGGTAGATTTGCCGGTGAAATTTCTGTTGATGGCGATTATATGATCGTCAATGGTGACAAAATCAAAGTCCTTTCTGAAAGAGACCCTTCAAAATTACCTTGGGCTGAATTAGGTATTGATGTAGTGCATGAGTGTACTGGTTTTTTTGCTAGCAAAGCAAAAGCATCGGCTCATCTTGAAGCTGGCGCGAAAAAAGTAATTATTTCTGCACCAGGTGGTGCAGATGTTGATGCAACTATTGTTTATGGTGTTAATGACAAAACCTTAAAAGCATCCGATACCGTTATTTCTAATGCCTCATGTACCACTAACTGTTTAGCTCCTTTAGTTAAACCTTTAATTGATGCAATTGGTGTTGAACATGGCTTAATGACAACGATTCATTCTTACACGAATGACCAAGTATTAACTGACGTTTATCATCCTGATTTACGTCGTGCGCGTTCTGCTACTCAATCAATGATTCCTGCAAAAACAGGCGCAGCGGCGGCAGTAGGTTTAGTTTTACCTGAAATGGCGGGTAAATTAGATGGTTTCGCTATGCGTGTTCCAACTATTAATGTTTCTGTAGTGGATTTATGTTTTCAAGCTTCAAGAAATACAACTAAAGAAGAAATTGACCAAGTATTAACAGCAGCTTCTGAAACTTCTTTAAAAGGTATTTTAGAAATTAATAATGATCCTTTAGTTTCTATGGATTTTAACCATAACCCAGCATCTTCTATTTACGAATCTGCTTTAACTAAAGTAACTTCAGGCAATTTTGTTAAAGTATTATCTTGGTATGATAATGAATGGGGTTTTTCTAACCGCATGTTAGACACCACAGTTGCATTAATCAATGCTAAATAATTAGGCTTATAATGATGGCATTACGCAGAACTAAAATTCTTGCCACCTTAGGCCCTGCAACGGATAAACCTGGAGTATTAGAAGGTTTATTTGAAGCTGGTGTTGATGTGGTTCGCATGAATTTTTCACACGGCATTGCTCAAGATCACATTGATAGAGCCAATGCGATCCGAAAATTAAGTGAAAAAACTGGCAGACGTGTTGGAATTTTGGCAGATTTACAAGGTCCAAAAATTCGAATTGCTCGCTTCATTGAAGGCAAAGTTTCTCTAGATGAAGGACAAAAATTTGCTTTAGATCTTAATTTAGACCTTCATGATGGCGACAACACTCAAGTAGGCATTACTTACAAACCATTAGCACAAGAAGTTGTGCCTGGAAGTAGATTATTGCTTGATGATGGTCGCATTGTCTTAGATGTAGTTGAAGTTGATGCAGACTTACGAATTAATTGTGTAGTCATAGTTGGAGGAGGTTTATCCAATAATAAAGGTATTAATCTTTTAGGTGGAGGCTTATCAGCTGCTGCCTTAACTGAAAAAGATAAAACCGATATTAAAACTATTGCAAAAATTGATGTAGATTTTGTTGCTGTATCATTTCCACGTACAGCCGCAGATTTAAATGAAGCTAGAGCATTATTATTAGCTGAAGGTTGTCATGCAGGCATTGTATCTAAAGTTGAACGTGCTGAAGCCATTGAAGCTATGGATGAAATTATTCTAGCCTCTGATGTAGTTATGGTAGCTCGTGGAGATTTAGGTGTAGAAATAGGAGATGCTAATTTACCTGCAGTGCAGAAAAAATTAATTCAACGTTCCAGAGCTTTAAACCGTGCAGTAATTACGGCGACGCAGATGATGGAATCAATGATTGATAATCCTATTCCTACCCGTGCTGAAGTTTTTGATGTTGCTAATGCAGTTTTAGATGGTACAGATGCAATTATGTTATCTGCTGAAACAGCTTCAGGAAAATACCCTATAAAAGCTGTCGAAGCAATGGCAAGAGTATGTATAGAAACTGAAAAACAACCTACAATTAGAACTTCTGGACATAGAGTTGAATGCCAATTTGAACATGTAGATGAAGGCATTGCCATGTCAGCTATGTATTTAGCTAATCATACTAAAATTAATGGCATAGCATCCTTAACTGAATCTGGCTCTACACCTTTGTGGATGTCACGAATTAGCTCAGCGATTCCTATTTTTGCTTTTAGTAGCCAAGAAAGAACCTTAGGTAAAATTACAATTTATCGAGGCGTATTTCCAATTTACTTTACCCATGCAGATCAAGATCATGCAGAAGTAAATCGTGGTATCTTGGAAAAATTAAAGCAATATGGACAAGCTCAAAATGGCGACCGTTTTATTATCACTAAAGGTGATTTAACTGGTAAAGAAGGTGGAACTAATGCTTTAAAGGTTGTCACTCTAGGGCAAGGATTAACCCCATAATAGTTTAAAAATTAATAAAACCCTGATAGTGTTACTTAGAGCTATCAGGTTTTTGTTATCAAATATTTTATACATTTACCCCATAACGCTTACATACTGCAAATAAGCCTCCGGCAAATCCCTGACCCACGGCCGAAAATCTCCACTCACCATTTTTTAAATAAATTTCACCAAAAATCATCGCAGTTTCAATCGAATAATCTTCAGTTAAATCAAAACGCACAATTTCGGTATTATTTTCATCATTAACTACCCGAATAAAAGCATTTTCTATTTGCCCAAAATTCTGTCCTTTAGTGTCAGCATCATGAATAGTTACAACTAAAGCTATTTTTTCCACGTCAGGACTCTGAGATAAACCCTCTAGATCAATTTTTACTACCTCATCATCACCAGCGCCACCGCCAGTTAAATTGTCACCCATATGCTCTACAGCACCTTTGGCTCCAGTTAAATTATTGTAAAAAATAAAATCCTCATCAGTTCTAACACTTTCTCCAGCTTTCAAAATAAATGCTGATGCGTCTAAATCATAAGTAGAACCATCTGTAGCTCTCTCATCCCAACCCAAACCTACTTGAATTTTTTTTAAATTTGGAGCTTCCTTAGATAAAGAAATTCTACCGCCTTTGCTTAAAGATACACCCATGACCCACCTCGTTACATGTTTCAAAAAAAGTAATTTTAACGTGTTAAGACAATAAGATTAAGCTTAATATTTTAAGAGTAGTAAAAATTATTATCCTACAATAAAACCAGTTATACTGGTGAGTTATATTTTCAATGGAAAACCTATGAGACCAAGCGGACGCGACAATAACCAATTACGTGAAATTAATTTTATTTGTCAATTTACTAAACATGCTGAGGGTTCAGTATTAGTTGAATGTGGAGACACTAGAGTTCTATGCACCGCAAGTATAGAGGCTAGAGTTCCTAGATTTTTAAAAGGCAAAAAAAAAGGTGGTTGGCTTACAGCTGAATATGGCATGTTGCCACGTTCAACTCATGAACGCATGGGACGTGAAGCTAGTAGAGGCAAACAAGGTGGCAGAACCTTAGAAATTCAACGTTTAATTGGTCGATCCCTTAGAGCATCCATTGATTTAAAAGCACTTGGAGAACATACTATAACCATAGATTGCGATGTTTTACAGGCAGATGGCGGTACACGCACAGCAGCTATTAATGGTGGCTTCATAGCCCTATCACTGGCAATAAACACTATGTTAGAAAAGAAACAAATCAAAAAAAATCCTATCCATGGACAAGTAGCAGCTATTTCAGTTGGAATTTACCAAGGTGAAGCAGTACTTGATTTAGATTATAAAGAAGATAGTAACGCTGAAACTGATATGAATGTAGTTATGAATGATGCCGGCGCATATATAGAATTACAAGGAACAGCTGAAGGACATGCATTTAGAAAAACTGAATTAGATAGCATGTTAGATTTAGCGGCAACTGGAATCCAACAAATTTTACAGCAACAACAATTAGCATTGTCCACCAATAAATAATATGCAAAAATTAGTTTTAGCTAGTGGTAATCAAGGTAAAGCTCGTGAAATTCAAGCATTACTTAATTCGTATGAGGTTATCACTCAAGATCAGTTTAATATTCCAGATGTAGTTGAAACTGGTACTACATTCGTCGAAAATGCTATATTAAAAGCTAGAAATGCTGCCAATTATGTTAATTTACCTACATTAGCTGATGATTCAGGCTTAATCATAGACGCATTAAATGGCGATCCAGGAATTATTTCAGCACGCTATGCTGGAATACAAGCTAATGATTTAGATAATCTCAATAAAGTAATCCAAAATATACAACAAATATCTACAGAAAAAATTACTGCTAGATTTGTCTGCGTAATAGTTTACTTAAGACATAAAAAAGACCCGTCACCAATAATTGCTGAAGGTATTTGGGAAGGGAAAATTATTCCTACACCTAAAGGCACAAACGGTTTTGGTTATGACCCAATTTTTTGGCTAGATGAATATCAATGCACATCTGCTGAATTAACTCCAAAACTTAAGAATCAAATCAGTCATCGTAGTAAAGCACTAAATAAATTACAAACCTTAATCAAAAATCAGGGCGCTCTAAAAATATGAACACCCTAATAATATTAAAGGCTAATTTTTAAAGATAACCTTTTAAAGCAACAAAAGCAGGAGCAGCAACATCTAAATGTTTTTTAGCTTCTGCTAAATTACCTTTTTTAGCAGCTTTACGAGCTTTCTTTAAATGCTTATTAGCTTTTTGACGATGTCTATCAACTAAATCATTAGCATTAATTTCTTTATTCAATTTACTAGCATCACGAATAATGTCAGCAATTTCACTAGACATATGCGATCCTTCTTGAATTGCTTGAACTGCTTCTGCTATTTTTGCAGAAACATTATCAATCGCACCTGCAGGAGTAAAAACAACTCTTCCATCTTCATCAATAACACCTTCAGCAGCATTAGCAACAGAAGAAATACCTACAGAAGAAACAGCAACTAAAAGACCTAGCGTAATTTTTTTTAAAAGTTTCATTAATTACAAACCCTCATATTATTTAATATTATTATAAATACATAGACTTTAACTACATACCGGCGAATATTTTAACATAAAAAAAATAGGGATTTGAGCTTTCAATTCCATACAAAATATAAAAATGCCTAAATTTATACTTTTGACAGCAAAAAATCCAACCATGTAGTAGGTAAAATACGTTTTAAAAACCCAAATATGTACGTAGGAACAGTAACATAATATCGAGGCTTAGGAGATTTAGTATGAATTATTTTGAGAACTTTTTTTGCTACTGCAGAGGCAGGCAATGTAAAAGGAGCAACAGAATCTTGCAGCTGCAACCTAGATTCAAGAATATCATAAGATGATTTATGAATACTTTGTGCAGGTAAAATATATTTTTTATACATCAAAAAAGCATTTTTTCTAAAAGAACTTTCAATAGGTCCAGGCTCTACTAAGGAAAAATAGATATTTGTACCAATAAATTCCAAACGTAAAGTATCTACTAGACCTTCTAAAGCAAATTTGCTAGAATTATATGCACCACGATATTTCATAGCAACAAACCCTAGAACAGAGCTATTATAAATAATTTTACCGTGACCCTGATTACGCATTAGAGGTAAAATAAGATTAGTTAATTCATGTGTACCAAAAAAATTGGTTTCAAATTGATTTCTTAAAGCATCTCTACTAAGATCTTCTACTGCACCAGGTTGACCAAAAGCTGCATTATTGAATAAAACATCAATTTTGCCCTGAGTTAAATCAACAAAATCAGCTACTGCTAAACGAATGCTATTACTAGAAGACAAATCCAGTTGCAAAGCTTCAAATCCTGCTTTTCGCAAAGCAATTACATCTGACATGTTTCTTGCAGAAGTAATAACCCTAAAATTTTTGGAAGCTAAAAATTTAGCAGTTGCAAAGCCGATACCTGAGGAGCAACCAGTGATAAATATAATTAAATTCATGAGCTTACAATCTTACAGCAAAAAATAAAATAATGTCAATATTTAATTTAAAGATTATTAAAATATATTATTTTATTATTAGCAAATGCATTTTCTGTGGATAACCCTCTTTTTTCATTTAAATTCAATAATATAGCCTGTGGATAAACCTGTGGATAACCCTGTGTATAACTTATTTTGAAAATTCTTTAAAAAACATTAGAAATCGAATATTTAACAGGCAATGACTGCCGTTTTTAGATATACTTGTTATTTATTTCAATTTAAACAAATTAATTAATAAAATGTCAGAGTCTTTTACCGCTATAAGTAAATTAAAATTGTTTATTAAAAATAATATTATTGGTCAAGATGAATTTATAGAAAAAATAATGATAGCATTATTAGCAGATGGTCATTTACTAGTAGAAGGAGCTCCAGGATTAGCAAAAACCAAAGCTATAAATATACTCAGTAAGGGTATTGAAGCAAACTTTCATAGAGTTCAATTTACCCCTGATTTATTACCAGCAGATTTAACTGGATCTGAAATTTATAGACCACAACAAAATACCTTTGAATTTCAAGCAGGACCTTTATTTCATAATTTAGTGTTAGCAGATGAAATTAATCGTTCTCCTGCTAAAGTACAGGCTGCATTATTAGAAGCAATGGCAGAAAGACAAATAACAGTTGGGGCTAATACTTATAAATTACCAGGATTATTCATGGTAATGGCAACTCAAAATCCTATTGAGCAAGAAGGAACATATCCTTTACCTGAAGCTCAATTAGATAGATTTTTATTACATATAAAAGTTGATTATCCAAAACCTAATGATGAAAAATTAATTTTACATTTAGCTAGAAGAGAAGCTTTAAAAACAGAGATTGATTTAATAAAACCAATTTCACAAAAAATAATTTTTCATGCAAGAAAAGAAGTTTTAAATATTCATATGAGTGAGAATTTAGAAGAATATTTATTACAAATAATTTTAGCCACTAGAAATCCAGAAATTTACGATAAACAATTAGCAGGTTGGATTCAGTATGGAGCAAGCCCTAGAGCAACAATAGCTTTAGATCGTTGCAGTCGTGCTAAAGCTTGGCTAGAACAAAGAGATTTTGTAAGTCCAGATGATATTCAAAATATAGCTTTAGATGTATTAAGGCATAGAATTATTTTATCCTATGAAGCTGAAGCTGAAGGAATTACCCCAGATTATTTTATTCAGCAATTAATAGCAAAAATTGCAGTACCATAAATTTTGGATCAAATTTTATGAATGATAAAGTTACAATCAATATTTCACAATTAATTCAATTAGCAAATAAAGCTAAGCAATTAAAATTATATCAATCTAAAATTAATAAAAAAATTGGGGAGCATTATTCAAAATTTCAAGGTCAAGGCATTGAATTTGATCAAGTAAGAATATATCAAGATAGTGATGATATTCGCAGTATTGATTGGAAAGTCACTGCTAAAACAGGAAAAACTCATACTAAAGTTTTTCGTGAAGAACGTGAAAGACCCGTATTTATTGCTTTTGATAATCGACAAACTATGCAATTTGCTACTAGAGGGGTATTTAAATCTGTACAAGCAGCAAAATTAGCAGCTTTAATAGCTTGGGCTGCACAACAACATGGTGATTGTTTAGGTGGGCAAATATTTTCTGAATTTCAATGTAATGAATTAAAACCTCAAAAAGGCAAACATGCAGTACTAAAATTTTTAAATGCTATTTCTAATTCAGTTATAGCAAAAAATAAATCTCCAATATCATTAGTACAAATATTTATTCGCTTAAATTATCATGCAAAACCAGGAAGTTTAATTTATATAATAAGTGATTTTAGAGGCTTTAACTTAGAATGTGAAAAGCATTTGTTAAAACTTAATCGACATTGCAACATAATTTTAATTTTTGTATATGATGATTTAGAAAAATTTTTACCCAAACAAGGAAAATACAAATTTACCTATCAAGGGCAATCAATTACAATTGATAGTAGTGATAATAAGCTCTTATCTGCCCATCAAGAGCAATTTAATTCTAAATTAGTACATTTGGAAGAGTTAGCTAGAAAAAGCTCTATAAGTTTAATTGAATGCAATACAAATGAAGATCCTATGGAAATATTACGCTGATGCCACCACAAATTCCAAATCTACCTTTACGAGATATACATATTCCCAATGCAATTAATCATTTTCCACCTGCAATTGGTTGGTGGATATTAATTTTTGCAACTCCAATTGTTTTGTTTGCTATATATTGGCTAATAAAATTTATCACTCGTAAAACCCCAATAAAACTTGCTAAACAACAATTACAGCTCATTAGTACAAATAATCAATCAGATTTAGAAAAAATAATTGAAATTTCAATTTTGATTAGACGTACTGCTATAAGTGTACATTCACGGACTAAATGTGCCAGTTTAGCTGGAATAAAATGGTTGGAATTTTTAGATCAAAGTATGCATGATACTGAATTTACCCAAGGTATTGGTAAATGTTTAGAATTTATCAATTATCAAAAAACTCCTCCAAAAAATATCAATGTAATTGAATTAATTCAACTAACTCAACGTTGGATTACAGCCCAAAAGAAATACTTATGATTCATTTTCAGTGGACATGGATATTTTTATTATTACCATTGCCTGTTTTAATCCGTATTTTTTTAAAACCTAAAACCAATGTAATAACTTCAGCATTAAAAGTACCATTTTTAGAAGATTTTGCTAACTATGAAACTAAACCAATTGCGATTACTCAAAAAAATTCATGGGTATTTTGGTTAGCAATATTAGCTTGGATATTTTTAATAACTGCCAGTGCGCGTCCACAATGGTTAGGAGATCCAATAGAACAAGCAATTAGTGGTAGAGATTTAATGTTGGCAGTAGATTTATCTGGCAGTATGTCAGAAGAAGATTTTGAAATAAATAATCAAAGAATAAACCGTTTAACTGCTACTAAAATCGTTGCTACAGACTTTATTCGTCGTCGAGTAGGTGATAGGCTAGGATTAATAGTTTTTGGAACTACAGCCTATGTTCAAGTACCGTTAACCTTTGATCGTGAAACTGTAATTAAATTATTAAATGAAGATTTTATTGGAATTACAGATGATAAACCACAAACTTCAATTGGAGATGCAATAGGTTTAGCAGTTAAACGTTTAGAAACTCAAGAAAATAGTAAGGTATTGATATTATTAACTGATGGTGCTAATACAGCTGGAGAAGTTAAACCTTTAAAAGCGGCTGAATTAGCTGCCAGTAAGAATTTAAAAATTTATACAATTGGTATTGGAGCAGATGAAGTTTTAGTGCGAAGTTTATTTGGTACTCGCAAAATTAATCCTTCTAAAGATTTGGATGAAAAAACTTTAACTGCAATTGCAAAAACTACTGGTGGTAAATATTTTAGAGCGCGAAATACAGAGGAATTAAATAAAATTTATCAACATTTGGATGAATTAGAACCTGTGGAAAAAGATAAACGCTATTTTCGCCCTCGCAAAGCATTATATTTTTACCCACTATCAATAGCATTAATGTTAGCAACAATAATTATTTTATTTAAGATGTATAAACATGATCTCTGATTTTCATTTCATTAGACCTGAGTTTTTATTAGCATTCATACCACTTGGGATTATAATATTGTTTTGGATTAAACATCATGCAAAATTCAATTGGAATCAAATTTGTGATGCGGAACTATTACCATTTTTAATAGAAGAATCAACTGCAAATAATAGTCGTTGGGGAGTTGTTAGTGGTGTAATTGCTAGTTTTTTAACAATATTGGCTTTAGCTGGTCCAACTTGGGAACGTCTGCCAACTCCAGTATTTAGAAATGATACAGGCTTAGTAATAATTTTAGATTTATCTAAATCTATGCTGGCTGAAGATTTAACTCCTAGTCGTTTGATTCGAGCGCATTATAAAATTACTGATATTTTAAAACAGCGTAAAGATGGGCAAACAGCTTTGATTGTGTATGCAGGCGATGCATTTACTGCTACTCCGCTTACTGAAGATACTAACACTATTCTTAATCAACTTAATGTATTAAAGCCTAATATTATGCCATTATCAGGTAGTAATTTAAGTGCAGCAATTCAACAAGCAGTAGATTTATTTAAACATTCAAGTTTACATACAGGGCATATATTATTAGTTACTGATGGAGTAGATTTAGATTCACATTTGAAATCTGTATCAGCTTTAGAGTCATATAAATTATCTGTTCTAGCAGTAGGAACTTCAACTGGCGCGCCAATTAAATTATCCCAAGGAAATTTTTTAAAAGATAGGGCTGGAAATATTATTATTCCTAAATTGGAGATTCATAATTTACAAATAGTAGCTCAAACTGGTAATGGAATTTTACAAACTATAACCAGTGATAATAGCGACATAAAAACTATATTAAAATTCGTAGATCACAGTCCTACAGATTCTGTGGCTAATGAAAAAAATAATTTATTATTAGATCAATGGGATGATAAAGGCGCGTGGTTAATAGTGTTAATATTGCCTTTGGTGTTATTTAATTTTAAACGTGGATTATTAATTTGGGTTTTTATTGTACTAATTCCAATTCCAAAAAATAGTTACGCTTTAGAGTGGAATGATTTATGGCAAACTCAAGATCAGCAAGCACAACAAGAATTTGAAAATCAAGCTTATAAAAAGGCTGCAGAGAAGTTTGAAGATCTAAATTGGAAAGCCGCTGCGCAATATAAAGCTGGTGAATATGTTCAAGCTGTAGAAACATTACAAACTACAGATACAGCGGATGGGTTGTATAACAAAGCTAATGCTTTAGCAAAAAGTGGTCAATTAGATGCTGCCTTAGAAGCTTATCAACAGGCATTAAAATTAAATCCAAATGATCCAAATGATCCAAATGATGCAGATATTAAGCATAATTATAATTTAGTTGAGGAAGCTTTAAAGAAGCAGCAACAAGAAAAAGAACAACAATCCAAGGATGGTGAGAAAAGTAAGGATAATAAAGATCAGCAAGATTCAGATAAAAATTCAAAATCTGATGAGAATAAAGAGTCACAATCAGAAGCAGATAATAAGTCAGATGATAGTGATCAAGTTGAACAATCCAAAGATAGTAATAATCCAGAAGATTTAGAGCCTAAAGAATCTGAATCAAAAGATAATAAATCAGATGAAGAAGCTAAGAAAAATGAACCACAAAAAACTCAAGCAGAATTGAAAGATCAAGAAAGTAAGCAGGCTGATGCGCAATGGTTGAATAGAATTGTGGATGATCCATCGGCATTGTTAAAAAGAAAATTTCAGGATGAATATAATAAACGTAGAACGCGACAACAATGAATTTAATTGGCTAATTCAATGACTAAATTTTTTATATTACCTTGATTAGATTTAATTTTATTAATACTTATAATTCCAGTGACAGGAAATGTTTTTAAGAGATTTAATGGTAATAAAGTTGCTTGTTCTAGCAGTGTTTGAATGGGATCTATGCTTTTTGGAGTTTTAGATTGTGCAATTAAATAGTGTTCCAAGTTAATTTTATCTAATTTGAGATTGAAATTGATTTTAGGTTGATTAAAATTACGTAATTTAAGCTTGCCAGTTAAAGTGCTATGATCTAGTTTAGATTGTAAGTTGCTAATACTTATTTGTTCTGAATTTGCAAATACATTCATTTTTATTGAAAAGTTCTTAAAAGCATTGCGGCTAGTTTTAGGTAATTTAATATTCCAATCACGGATCATCTTGGCAAGATTAAATTTATGAATAATTATTGAAGCGTTAATTTCAGATTTATTTAAGGCAATATTTAATTTACCAGATAAATTTATTGGCGTATGTTCAATTACTAATGATGAAAAATTAATTGTTGCAAGCTTATAATTATAATTAATATCGGCAAATAATTTGCTAGACATTTCTTTAGGTAATAATGGGGTTTGAGTCTCAAGATTAATTTTAGTTTGTTGAAATTTAATTAAGCTTTCTTTTAGATTTATATTTAAGTTGCTGAAAATTTTACTTTTTAGAGATATTTCAGGAGATTTATTATTAACCGCAAAATTAATTTTGATCGGAATATTTTGTTGCAACTTAAAATTTTTAGCTTGAATATTTAGGTTATTAATTGAAAAATCTTGAGATTGAAGCTTATTTTGCAAATTAATTTCAGCGTTCTTTATATGCAAATTTGCACATGTAAATATAGGTAAATTTGTGTTAGAGTTTGAATTTGTAGTAAATATGGATATTAAATCTTGCCAATTATTAGCTTGAGATTCAGTAATTAAATTTAATTTAAAGCCTTGAATTGTAAGGCTATTTACTATAATTTGTTGTGTAAGTAATGGAAATAATTGCAGACTTAAATCAATATTAATAATTTCCATAAATACTGAATTTTGGCTTTGGAAATTTTTTGGGTTTGAAATTTGGATTTTTCCAGTGGATAATTGTAATCTAGGAAAAATTGATAATTTAAGTTCTCCTAAAATATGTACATCTCTTTGTATTTTAGTTGAAATTAACTTAGCAATTTCTAGTTTAAAAGTATTTACATCTATAGTACCAATTGTAAATACTATGGTAGTTGCTAGTATCACTATAGTGGTAATTAAGATTGATAGAATAATTTTAATATCTTGCAACATATGATGCGGATATAGAGTTTTTTAGATTCTAAACTAAAATATAACTTGTGATTAAAATTTTTTAAAGCGGATTTTAATCAGTTAATTAGGGAATGGAAAATGTTTATTGTAGCGAAGATTACAGGAATTGTAGTATTAATGTGGTTTTATTTTACTGCCAAACAATACAAGCAACCTAAATTGAAATGGACAATTGTGGGATTACTAGGTTATTGGTTATCTTGGGTAATTGTGTTTTTGATAATAGGCGATATTTTTAGTGCCACTGGTGTGGGTTTAGGGGTTGCTTATTTAACTCGCAAAAAATTAATCAGTAATTTTGAAAAAACTATCATTGCTTAAAAAAGCGCATTCTTTGACAATACGCTTTTTGTAATATATTTTAACGCAGACTATAGTTTATCTGCGTTTTCATTTAGATATTTAGCTACACCTTCTGGGCTAGCATCCATGCCTACATCACCTTTAGTCCAACCAGCTGGACAAACTTCGCCATTTTCTTCAAAAAATTGTAGTGCATCAACCATGCGTAACATATCATCTATATTACGACCTAATGGTAAGTCATTTACTACTTGATGGCGTACAATACCATTTTTATCAATTAAAAAACTACCGCGATATGCAACTGCTGGAGACTCTGCTTCAACATCATAATCTTTACAAATAGTGTGTGCAATATCTGCTGCCATAGTGTAACTAACAGCTCCAATTCCACCTTTATTAATTGGAGTATTACGCCAAGCGTTATGAGTGAAATGTGAATCAATTGATACTGCAATTACTTCAACACCACGAGCTTTGAATTCATTCATACGATGATCTAAAGCAATTAGTTCGCTAGGACAAACAAAAGTGAAATCTAAAGGATAAAAAACAACTACGGCGTATTTGTCCTGCGTTGCCGTAGAAAAACTGAATGAATCAACAATTTCACCATCACCTAGTACTGCAGGCACAGTAAAGTCAGGTGCTTTTTTGCCAACTAATACACTCATTTTAAATCTCCAAAATTCTTATTAAACAAAAGGTTATACAGCTTTTTTGTTACAAGCTATATAAGTGTGAATAATATTCTACACTAAATTGGTAGGGAATTAATTAGAAAATTAAAAATTTAACTTGCTTTTTTTGTCAGTTGCTATAATAATTTGTAACTATAAGCTTACAAAATAGCTTACAAAGTAGTTCTGCTTGGCAGGGCAGTGGTTGAAGTTAATCTACAAACAACCTAATTGGATTATATTATTTTGGTGGACATCATGGCAAAACATAAACATATTACCGAACCAGATACATTTGGCTTTCAAGTGCGTATTGTAAGACGTGGTAAAGAAACTAGCCGATATTTTTCACATAAATTATGGGGTGGAAAGAACAAATCTATTTTAGCTGCAATAGCTTGGCGTGATCAAATGTTAGTAGTGTTAAAGGGTAGTAGAACTAGGTTTTTAAAACCTCCTAAAAATAAGACTACTACAGGGGTTACTGGAGTTTCTAGAACTATTAAATATGACCATCGTAAAGATAAAAGTTATTTATGTTACACGGTTTTTTGGGTTAAAGAGCGCAAGTCTAAAAATAAAACTTTCCAAGTTGGGAATGTAGAAAGTATCACTGCTGATGATGAATTGCATGCTTTTCGTACAGCACGTTTATTCAGACATTGTTATGAACATTCTATTGATAATGATATTCCATTTTATGATGATAAATTTGCTGGTTGGAAAAAAACTAGATTGTATGAAAATGTAAATTTAAACGCGGCTTAATAATATTTTAGGATTATTTGTTAACTAATTTTTATATCGCATAAATAACAAAAAAGTAATTTCCATTCCATTTATATGGTATTTTGTATCGTTAGAGGAAATTATAATAAATGAGGTATGAAAATGTTTTGTAATCATTGTCAAGAAACCACTAAAAATACAGCTTGTGTTGATGTAGGTATTTGTGGAAAGACTGAAGAAATTTCGGTTTTACATGATATGTTAATTCATGCTCTCAAGGGTGTCGGCTATTATGCCTTTAAAGCTCAAGCTGTAAATGTTAGGGATGAAAAAGTAGGTTTATTTACTGCACAAACCTTATTTTCTTTGGTTACAAATGTTAATTTTGATGCAGAATTTTTTGTAAAACAAATTAAAGCTGCTATTGATGTACGGAATAATATTCGGCAACAATTTTTAGATGCTTACAAGCAACAGCATGGCTATGGATTTTCTGGTGAATTACCAGATGCTGCAAGTTGGGAATATAGCTCTGCATCTCAAGCTGAATTTATTGCTAAAGGCACAATTGTTAGTGTGATTTCAAATCCAGAATTGGATCGGGATATACATTCTTTACGGGAATTATTAATTTATGGTTTAAAAGGTCTAGCAGCTTATACCGAACATGGTTATATGTTGGATGCCTCTAATCCTGAATTATTAGATTTTATTCATGAAGCTTTAGCATTTACAGTTAGTGGCAATAATTCTTTAGACGAACATTTAGGCATGGTAATGCGTTGTGGAGATGCTGGCGTGAAAGCTATGGCATTTTTAGATCAAGCGAATACCCAACGTTTTGGAATTCCAGAGCCTACAGAAGTAAATTTAGGTGTAAGAAACAATCCCGCTATTTTAATTTCTGGGCATGATTTACGCGATTTAGAAGATTTATTAGTTCAAACTCAAGATACTGGCGTAGATGTATATACGCATAGTGAAATGTTACCTGCACATGCTTATCCATTATTTAAAAAATATGCTAATTTAGTTGGCAATTATGGTGGTGCTTGGTGGCAGCAACGTCAACAATTTAGTAGTTTTAATGGTGCGATTATAGTAACAACTAATTGTATTCAAGATCCTAAGCATACTTATAAAGATAGAATTTTCACAACTGGCATGGTTGGTTGGGAAAATGTACCGCATATTGCAGAACGTGAATTTGGTGGACGCAAAGATTTTAGTGCAGTTATTAACAAAGCTAAAACTTGTTTGCCACCTACGGAAATAGAAACTGGCAAAATTACAGTTGGATTTGCTCATAATGCAATTTTAAATGTTGCAGATAAAGTTATAGCCGCAGTTAAAAATGGTGATATTAAACGTTTTGTGGTGATGGCAGGTTGTGATGGTAGGCAACATGAACGTAAATATTATTCTGAAGTTGCAGCTGCTTTACCACAAGATAATGTAATTCTCACCGCTGGATGTGCAAAATATCGTTATAACAAATTAGATTTGGGTGAAATTGCAGGAATTCCTAGAGTTTTAGATGCAGGTCAATGTAATGATTCGTATTCTTTAGTTGTGGTTGCGATGCAATTAGCTAAGGCTTTTGGAGTTGAACATGTAAATGATTTGCCGATTTCCTATGATATTGCTTGGTATGAGCAAAAAGCTGTAATTGTGTTATTGTCATTATTATCCTTAAATATTAAAAAAATTCGTTTAGGACCTACATTACCAGCATTTTTATCGCCAAATGTAGTAGATGTATTAGTGAAAAACTTTGAATTAAAACCAATTGCTAGTGTAGATGAAGATGTAGAAGCTATGTTAGTTGGAGCATAAAACAATATATGCTAATTGGAAAATTTTTTGTACTTGGTTTTCATGGCTTTGAAATAAAGTTGTCAAACATGATGTGATAGAATTTAAATCTTAAATTTAAACCCAGATTGTGTTTGTGACTGTATTATTTCCGCTACCTAAAAATTATTCGCAGCGTTTTGAACTTCATAATGAGGTTCATGCGCGCGCTTCAATTGTATTGCAATTACCAATTCGAAGTACGCATTTAGCTTTATTGCTTACAACTGAAGAAAAACAACAAGAACGGCAACATTTAGATGATTTGTGTACTAGATTTGGGGTTACTAAGCCTAATCGGGATGCAGATCATTTCACAGCAATATTTGATTCCTTTCAATTACGCTGGGAGCAGCACGCTGAGTTTAGCAGTTATACTTTTTATATTCAAGGAGTATTGGATAATCCATTTTCTAAACCAGCTTTAGAACAAGTCCCAGTAGATTGGTTAAAAGATTTACCTGGTAAATTAATGGTAGCTGCGCATGCATCTTGTTTATCTTCAGAAACAGATAAACCTAATTTAGAAACTATTGCGACTTATTTTGAGAATAATCCAATAGTTGGAGCTGAAGTTTCTGGTGGAGCTGCACATACATTTACCGATTTTAGAATTCATGTGGATGGATTTAGTCGCTTTTTGATTGTAAATCATAGCTTAAAAAAACAACAAGCAGGGCGATTATTACAGCGGTTATTTGAAATTGAAGTTTATCGAGTGATGGCATTATTAGCTTTTCCGATTGCTAGGTTATTACAACCAGAATTGAATGCGGCGGATAAAAGATTATTGGCAATTACTTCCTCGATGTCACAAATGAGTGGTGATGACAATCAATTATTGAATGCACTTACAGATTTGGCTGCAGAAGTAGAGAATCATATTTCTACACACCATTTTCGTTTTGGAGCTGCTAATGCTTATTATCATTTGGTGGAACAAAGAATTGAAGATTTGCGTGAAGTGCGGGTGCAAGGGATTCAAACTATTGGCGAATTTATGAAACGCCGTTTAGAACCTGCAATTAATACTTGTCAAACTACTTCAACTCGGTTTAATTTACTTTCAAAACGGATAAATAATGCTGGGCAATTATTGCGTACCAGAGTGGAAATGAGTATTGAACAACAAAATCAAGTGCTATTAACTTCAATGGATTTACGCGCTAAAATGCAATTACGCATGCAAGAAACTGTAGAGGGAGTTTCTATAGTCGCAATCACTACATATGTAGTGGGTTTAATTGGTTATGTTGTGCAGGCATTGAAAAAAATTGGCTTGGATTTGGATGCCGATATTGTTGCTGGAATTTCAGTGCCAGTGGTATTGCTGCTAGTAGCATTAGGTGTGCGTAGAGTACATAAACATATTCAAAATCAATCGTATTAGTTAGCGCATATTATACAAACTTAAATTATTTTTAAGTTCTATTTTTGTTATAATACAAGGTTTATTAAAGCTTTTTGCACTTACATTTTAAGTGTGTTGATTGGCCTTAATTCACACCAATAATGGAATAGTATCTATTTCATGTTCATTATGCAAATACTAACTTATGTCAGACTTCGCTAAAGAAATTATTTCCGTTAATCTCGAAGACGAGATGAAGCAATCTTACCTTGATTACGCGATGAGTGTCATTATAGGGCGTGCATTGCCAGATGTACGAGATGGTTTGAAACCTGTGCATAGACGAGTTCTATATGCGATGAGTGAATTGAATAATGACTGGAATAAACCATATAAAAAATCTGCCAGAATTGTAGGTTCGGTTATTGGACAATATCATCCGCATGGTGATACTGCTGTATATGACACTATGGTTAGAATGGCGCAACCATTTTCTATGCGACATATGTTAGTTGACGGACAAGGCAACTTTGGTAGTGTCGATGGAGATTCACCAGCGGCTATGCGTTACACTGAAGTGCGGATGTCTAAAATAGCACATGAAATTTTGGCAGATTTGGATAAGGATACAGTAGATTTTGCATTTAATTATGATGAATCTGAAACTGAGCCTACGGTGATGCCAACTAAGATTCCTACGTTATTAATTAATGGTTCATCTGGTATTGCCGTAGGCATGGCAACTAATATTCCACCACATAATTTAGATGAAATTATTAGTGGTTGTTTGGGGCTAATTAATAATCCTGATTTGAGTATAGTTGAATTAATGCAATATATTCCAGGCCCTGATTTTCCTACTGCAGCATTTATAAATGGCGTAGAAGGCATTTATGATGCTTATAGCACTGGACGTGGAAAAGTACATTTACGTGCAAAAACTCATTTTGAAACCTTTGGCACTAATGATGGTCGTGAAGCTATTATTGTGACTGAATTACCTTATCAAGTGAATAAAGCCAGATTATTGGAAAAAATTGGTGAGATGCACAAGGATGGTAAATTAACTGGAATTTCAGCGTTACGTGATGAGTCAGATAAAGACGGCATGCGGATGGTGATTGAGTTAAAACGTGGTGAAGTTGCAGATGTGATTCTGAATAATTTATATAAGCAAACGCAATTACAAACTGTGTTTGGCATGAATATGGTGGCAATTTTAAATGGTCGTCCATATTGCATGAATCTTAAAGAAATTTTACAAGCATTTATTAATCATCGCCGTGAGGTTGTAACCCGTAGAACTGTATATTTATTACGTAAAGCTCGGGAAAGAGCGCATGTTTTAGAAGGTTTGGGGGTGGCGTTAGCAAATATTGATGTAATGATAGGTTTAATCAAAGGTGCTACTAGTCCTGCAAATGCACGTGAGGGTTTATTAGTAAAAAATTGGCAAACTGGTGTTGTTGGAGAATTATTAGAAACTGCTGATTTTTCTATTTCTCGCCCAGAAGATTTAGGTGCTGAATTTGGAATGCAAGGTGATTTATATAAATTATCACCTAACCAATCTCAAGCAATTTTAGAGTTACGTTTGCACAGATTAACTGGTTTAGAACAAGACAAAATTATTACTGAATTCAAGCAGTTATTGACAATGTGTGCGAAATATTTATTTATTATTGGTAATGATGAACGTTTGATGGAAATAATTCGTGAAGAATTAGAGCTGATTCAAACACAGTATTCAGATGTACGTAGAACTGAAATTTTAGCAGAGCGATTGAATCTAAGTGTGGAGGATTTAATTACTGAAGAAGATCGTGTAGTTACTATGTCGCATGAAGGCTATGTTAAATCACAGCCATTAACTGATTATAAAGCTCAACGACGTGGCGGGCGTGGCAAAATGGCGGCTGCAACTAAAGAAAAAGATTTTGTAGAAAAACTTATTATTGCAAATACGCATGATACGGTGTTGTGTTTTTCTTCCACAGGTAAGGTATATGGGGTGAAAGTTTACTCTTTACCAGTTGCTAGTAGAACTTCGCGTGGTAAACCATTTGTGAATGTATTGCCTTTAGAGCCAAATGAACAAATTAGTGCCATGCTTACAGTACGTGAATTTAGTGCGGATAAATTTGTGTTTATGGCGACTGCAAATGGTACGGTTAAGAAAACTGCGTTGAGTGAATTTGCTAGGCAACCTGTGAATGGAAAAATTGCGTTGGATTTACGTGATGGTAACAGTTTGGTTGGAGTTGCAATTACGGATGGCGCACAAAAAGTGTTTTTATTTAGTAGTAATGGCAAGGTGATTTGTTTTTCTGAAACTGATGTGCGTTCTATGGGTAGAACTGCTGCTGGTGTACGTGGAATCAAACTACAAGCTGAACAAAAAGTTATTTCATTGATTATTGGTGATGAAGGTACAGTTTTAAATATTACTGAAAATGGTTTTGGTAAACGTACTTTGATTGAAAAATACAATTGTCAAAAACGTGGTGGTCAAGGTGTAATTGCGATTCAAACTTCTGAACGTAATGGTGCTGTGGTTGGGGCGGTATTAGTAAATGATAATGATGAAATTATGTTAATTACTGATGGCGGAACTTTGGTAAGAACTCATGTTGCTGAAATTTCAGTGGTGGGCAGAAATTCTCAAGGTGTTACGGTTATTAAACCTGATAATGGTGAAAAAGTAGTAGGCGTGGATAAAATTGCTGGGTTACCAGAGGAAGATGAATTAGGCTTAGAAACAGTAGAAGAAACAGTGGAAGTAATAGAAGCAGCAATAGAAGAGTAAATAATTTTATCTGAATGAATGCATGGTTTTTTGCTTAACCATGCTTCAAAGTGTATAAATATTGGGTGTTGTGCTAAAACTAAAAATTAATTGTCATAAAATTAACTCTATGTTTCTGCATTTACAATTGCAAGTTCAATGGTATTTAATAGCATAAATAAAAGAACTGCTTTTCACAGAATGCGACACCATATCGTTCACACGGTAGAAGTTTCAACGTTAGCCCCTTTGAATGTAGTAATTTTTATACAAGTTTCTACGGAGGGGATGACTCCTAAAAGGTAAATATGCTATTATTTTTTATGAAGTAAGTGATGGCATATATTTACCATAAATAACCATTAAATACTATTATTTAATTGAATTAATATAATACCTGATAAGCACGCCAATTAATTACACTTGCACTTGCACTAATTTATCTGAACATTTGGAAGACATGATGTCATTAGTGATTTTCTTAAGCAAAAGCGGTAACAGGAAGCGAGAAATGCCAATGTCGCAAAGCACGTTCACAACGTAATCATATAGGGTGTTGTTATCATGCTTGGTTATCTTTAAAGATTTATGCAACTAAAGTAAAAACAACTCAACTAATAAAATTTTCCAATGTTTTATTATGTTATGTAGATTCATGAGCCTCACCTTACTTTAGGAGTTTATTGTTATTATTTTAGAGCTTTAAAACCTATGTCAGTGCGATAATAAACATCTTTCCAACTTATATTTTGAACTAGATTATATGCTTGTTGTTGGGCTTGTGCAATATTTTCTCCTAAAGCACAAGCACATAAAACTCGTCCGCCAGCAGTAACAATATTTCCATTAGATTCTTGAGTTCCAGCATGAAAAACTTTGGTATTTTCTATACTTGCAGTATTTAAACCTGCAATAATATCTCCAGAGGAATATTTTTCAGGATAGCCTCCAGCTGCTAAAACCACTCCTACAGCGCATCTTGAATCCCATTCACTTTTAACTTGGTCAAGTTTTTTATCTATTGCAGCTAAACATAATTCTACCAAATCACTTTGTAAACGCATCATGATTGGTTGTGTTTCAGGATCACCAAAACGGCAATTGTATTCTAAAACTTTTATCTCACCAGTATTGCTAATCATTAAGCCAGCATATAAAAAACCTGTGTATGAATTTCCTTCAGCTTGCATACCTTTTAAAGTTGGATAAATAATTTCATCCATTACTTGTTGATGAATTTTAGCTGTAACAATTGGTGCCGGTGAATATGCGCCCATGCCGCCAGTATTAGGACCTAAATCACCATTATCTCTAGCTTTATGATCTTGAGAAGTTGCCATTGCTAAAGCATTAGTACCATCTGCCATCACAATAAAACTAGCTTCTTCACCAACTAAAAATTCTTCAATTACTACTCTATGTCCAGCTTCACCAAAACCATTACCTAATAACATGGATTCAATTGCAGTGATTGCTTGTGCTTCAGTGTCAGCAATAATCACACCCTTTCCAGCCGCTAAACCATCAGCTTTAATAACAATAGGCACTGTTTGAGATTTAACATAAGCTATAGCATCTATAGTGTTAGTAAAACTTGCATATTTTGCAGTAGGAATATTATGTCTAGCCATAAAATCTTTGCAAAATTGTTTAGAGCCTTCCAATTGAGCGGCAGCTTGAGAAGGGCCAAAACATTTTAAACCAACTGCTTGAAATTGATCTACAATTCCAGCTACTAAAGGCACTTCAGGGCCAATAATAGTTAAAGCAATATTTTTTTGCTGTGCAAATTGTATTAATGCAGAAATATCATTTACTTCAATAGCAACATTTTCAATTAATGCTTCTAAACTAGTGCCTGCATTTCCAGGAGCGACAAATACTTGTTTAACTTTGGATGATTGTGCAACTTTCCAAGCCAATGCATGTTCACGTCCGCCACTACCAACAATAAGAATATTCATATATGTAAATTTTATTAAAATAATTAAGGATTAATTTGATATAACATATCACGCAAATAGGTAAAATAAGCGCGATTTTTTTCACCTAAGGTTTTAATGGAAATTAAATTAGCCGCATAATTAGCAGTAATTATAGCGCAACTATTAAACTCTGAATTTTCTAGTTTAATTTGATTTGCATAGCAAAACGCTGGCATTATTTCTGTGTATAAAGCAATAATTAATCTTGACATGATTAATGGAGTTAAATAATTAAATTGAATTTCAATTTTTAAGGCATTGCTATCATCAAACGGAATTTCATTTGTAGAGTTTTGTAATAAAGAAGGGATTAAAAAATTATCATCATTAATTTGATAGGCTAACGATAATTGCAGCATTATTTTAATAATACAATTTATATCTTCTATGGCATTATCACTTAGGATATTTTTTATTTCATTTAATGAGATTTTTCCATTTTGTTCAGTTGCACTATTATTAAATAATTTAGATAAAGATTTGGTTATCCAAGTAGGGTTGCAAATAATTGCATGTTCTTTTTGTTTGTTTGCTGGTGAAATATAAACAATATCCCCAAAATAAATTAATAAATTAATAAACTGAAGTTGTGCTTTAGAATCTGTAATTCCATGTTCATTACATAGAGAAATGCCATCTAAATAATTAATAAATAATTTTTTTTCTAAAGCGGATTTTAATAAAATTTCATCAGCAGAAACCTGTAAGTTGACGCTAGGTATTTTTTTTAAAACTTTGTATAGCGCTAACTTAAAATCTTCAATGCCAGTTTTTTGTAAACAAGAAACTGAATAATAACCTATAATATTTGGAAATCTATTGTTTAAGAATTTATAATCAAGAGTATGTTGTTTTAATGAATCAGATTTATTTAATATAATAAAGATTGGTAATTTAGGATTAATATTTTCAATTCTTATCAACCATTGTATAGCTTGTGAATTTTGATCCAAAACTAACAAATAAACACTTCTAGGCAAAAAAAAAGTTTGATTTAATGTTTGTAAAGTATGTTTTCCACTAAAATCCCAACAATTTAATTTAATGTCTTCATGCTGCCAATGATGAATACTAATACCATTAGTATTAACTTCTTTAGAATTAAATTGTTCGCCTATTAAAGCTTTAATGAAAGAAGTTTTTCCAACTCCTTGATCGCCAATAATATGAATTTTCAAATGTTTTATACTGGATTTTTTTTGCTGCGTTAATTGTTTATAATAATCTTCAATAACTAAATTACCCCGTTGAATAATATCAATAGGCGGAGATTTAAGTGGATTTTCAATTACACTAATACCTTCGCCACCATTATTTAATTTTATGGGTAAATTTAATTCTAGCAACCATTTAGGTAGGTCTTGAATTTTATTTTTGCTTAAATAAAGATGGGTTAAATATTTACACCCAATTAGAGCATTAATATCTGTAATTTGATTGTTTCTTAAATTTAACTGTACTAGTTTTTTGGATTTTTCTAATGCTTGAATATTATTAATAGAATTTGATTCTAAATATAAATGAGTTAAATTATTTAATAATTTAAGTGCTTTAATGTCTTGGACTTTATTAACCCTTAAATCTAGTATTTTTAGATTAATTAAATTATTAATTGGACTTAAATTATAAATTTCATTAAAGCTTGCATGAAAATTTTCTAAACAAGTTAAATGGTTTAGAGCTGTAATATCTGTAACTTTATTATTATTGATGAATAAAGTAGATAGCTTTAAGAGGCTATTGATTTCTTGTAAAGATATTAGTTGATTGAATCTTAAGTCTAATTCATTAATGTTTGTAAGCTTATCAATGCCAATTAAATTAATTAATTTATTATCACTTAAATTAAGTTTTTGTAGAGCAAATAGCTTAGATAAAAAAATTAAGTCACTGATTTTATTGGAGCTTAAGTTTAAGGTGGTTAAGTTGATGATTTTTTCAAAGACTCTAATATCTACAATATCATTAGCTTGCAAATTTAATTCTTGTAATTGGAGTAAATTTTTTAACGGGTGAATGTCTGTAATAGCATTTTTTTGCAGATTTAATGCTTGTAATAAGGAGCATGTTTTTAATGCAGATATACTGGTAATTTGATTGGAAGATAAGTTTAATTTAATTAATTGTTTAAATGGCTTAATAAAACTTAAAGTATTTAATTTACAGTTATGCAAATTCAAACCAATAACTTCTTGATTGTCATTTAATGCATAACTACAACGAGAGCTTACATTCATTATCACTTCTAGCTTTACCAATTTAAAAGTAATATTGAGTAATTGTTCTAAAGATTGAATAGGTTTTATTTCTGACATTTATTTATCAAAGCTGATTATTTTTATATTTTAAGTGGTTTCACTGATCCCATGTGTATAAACTGTAGCCGCAATTACTGCAGCTGGAGAAAGAAATATATTTAATCCTGGTAAAGTTAAACCTAGCATGGTTAATCCACCTATTGTTAAGGCTCCAAAACGGACACTTTTAATAAGTTTTTTTTGTTCTGAAAACACTAGTCCTTGATTTTCTAAAGGATAAGTTAAAAATTCTAGACTTACGCCCCAAGATCCAAATATTAACCATGCTATAGGTGCTAAAATATTTATTCCAGGAATAATAGATAAAATCACTAGTGGAATAATCCATTTCAATAAATAAATAATTCTATTAAATTCGCTAGCCATAGACTTGCTCCAAGGAATTTCAGGAATATTTAATGCAGCTTGATGTTCTGGTTTGGTAATTAGATATAAAGTTTTTTCGGCTAATTTACTGTAAAAAGGAGCTGCAATAATATTAGCTAGAATAGTAAAACTGAAAAACATTATGGTGAAACAACTTATAAAAAATAGTGGAATTAATAACCATGATAGCCATTGTAACCAAGCGGGAATTAATTCTGTGATTAAATCTAACATATATAAGTAAGCAATTAAGAATGCACTTGTATATAAGAATAAATTAATTAGGATTGGAATCCATAGGAATTTACGTAACTCTTTATGCCCTAATAATTTAATTCCATTAAATAAACTTTGAATAACATATATAGGGTTATTGCCTTTGCTAGTAAAACTTAGCATTGTAAAGTTTTCATATTGTTAGAGTTGGGATTAAAAACCACGCCTTTTTCGGTTACAATTGCAGTAATTAAATTTGCTGGGGTTAGGTCAAATACTGGGTTCCAAGCATTTATTAACTTATTTTTGGTATAACATGCTGGCAGTAGTTCTTGTGCAGTTCTATGTTCTATTGGAATTTTGCTACCAGTGTTTAAATTCCAATCAATTGTAGAAGTTGGGGCTGCAACCATGAATTTTATTTGATGAAATTTAGCTAAAATAGCGAGTGAATAAGTGCCTATTTTATTGGCTACATCGCCATTAGCTGCAATTCTATCTGCACCTACAATTATCCAGTCAATTGCTTGAGTACGCATTAATTCTGCCGCGCTGGAATCAGAAATTAAGGTGCTAGAAATGTTATCTTGTGCAAGTTCCCAAACTGTTAAACGCGCTCCTTGTAACCATGGGCGAGTTTCAGCTGCATAAATAGTTTTTAAACCACGTTGTACAGAACTTCTAATTACTCCTAAAGCAGTGCCATAACCACCGGTGGCTAAAGCTCCAGCATTGCAATGTGTTAATACGCCTATACTTTCACCGATTACATTTGCACCTAATTCACCAATAGTTTGGTTGGCTACAATGTCATCTGCATGAATTTTTTTGGCTAAGGCAGTAATTTTTGCTATTGGGTTGTCTTTGATTTGCTCTAAAGCTTGTTGCATTAATTTTAAAGCCCAAGTTAAATTTACTGCTGTGGGTCTGGATGCATTGAGTTCTTGAATTTCTAAATTTACTTGTTGCAGCCAATTTTCATTGGTGCTTGAATAATATTGTTGTACTGATAATGCCACTGCATAAGCTGCGCTAATTCCAATTGCTGGTGCGCCCCGTACACACATATTTTTAATCGCCTTAGCAACTTCAGGAGCTTGGGTGTAACTGCGATAATTTACTGTGTTTGGAAGTTCGCGTTGGTCTAATAATAGTAATTTATTATCTTCCCATTTTATTGCTGCTACAGCGGTATTATTTAAATTCATGATGATTAATTATTTGGTTACCAACAAGTTTCAATTGTGAGATCATTTTTTAAGCCAATTAAATCTTTTTTGCCAGTCTGATCTAAAGAAAAAATTCCGCAATCATCACCTAATTGATCGTTAATAGGTCTGGCAATAATAAGATAGGTGTTATTGGTGGCATTAGAAATTTTTAATTCATAATGCGCAGAATTTACATCAGCGCCATCTATAGGACTAAATTGGGGAAAAACATGTGGCAAACCAGTATCAGTTGGTGAAGATTGACTGCCAGCTGCATTTTTATAACTGCCTGAGCTAGTAAAGTGTCGTTCCATAGCATTGGCAAAACTTATTAATGCGCCGGTAGCATCTGCACGTCGAGTTTTTATAATTGAATTTTGGTAGCTGGGAAAGGCAATAGTGGTCAAAACGCCAATGATTGCAATAACTATCATTAATTCTACTAAGGTAAATCCTGCTTGTGAATGCAATTTGTTTGTGTTGGTAAGCATAATATTAAAATTCCTATTGTCTCAATTCTTGCCAAGATAGTCTTCCAACTTTATCATCGGATAATTTTGAAATTTTACGAGATTCAAGTACAGATCCATCATCAGTTCCTGATGTGTATTGGGTGTTATCCAAAAAGCTGGATGATGATGGTAAGCCGGATTTAAATAATTCACCTGTGGGTGAATATTGTACGGTTACAGTTTCACCATTTTCATCGGTAAAGGTTACAGTAATTAAATCATTGGAATCTACAATTCCATCACCATTTAAATCAAATATAGGTTCAGATGCGGGCCCACCATTAAGTTGGTCTACAGATATTAAAATACCAGTGCCACCTGATTTACATGATCTGGAATCTGGAATCCAGGTATTAAAGAAAAGATTTTTTCCGCGAAGATCTGGATCTACAATTACACGTTCACCTTTATTTTCGGTGAAATTAATAAACCAACCTTTGGCATCGGCTTCGTAATCAACATCATGGTCAGTCAAAACTTGAAATTGGTCGCCGACATCAGTGCCGTTATTTAATAATGGTCCAGATATAAAAGTTTGTTCTACTAAATTTCCAGGCGTAATTGCAGGTATACCTTTATCCCAAACTCCATAAAAAGATTGCATTGATTGGTCACTAATATCCCCAGAAACTAAATATTGTCCGGTGCCAAAGAAAACTAATACATCTGCACCTATGCCTAATTCTAATGGATGTTTAGTTAAAATTGGACGACTAGTAATTGGTTGGGGTTTGCCTTTATAACTGGCTTTAAATAATGGTGAGGGTTTGCCAACTTTGTTGTAAGCTACTTTCCATTGAGTAGGGGCTCTAGCACTGACATCAAATGCCCATAAATTGCCTTTTAAATCACCAGCGTAAACTCTGTCAACTACACCATCACCATTAATATCAGCTGCTTGTGGGGTAGATAAACCATTACAATTACTTTTTACGTTTAAACAGTTTCTATCTACAATCGAACCTACACCAGTGTTGATTTTGAAGTAATCTTTACCTAGTGTCCATTTGCCGTCTAAACCACCGTCAATAAAAACTATAAATAAGGATGCCCTACCATTGCCACTGCTGTTATAACCATTGCCAAAAATTGCAGCCCAGCGACCATTATTCATTAGTGCAATGGCGGGCTTACTAAAGGTAAAGCCTAGATCTGCATCGTCGGTATTTGAGAATTCCCATAAGACTAATTGTTCAGCATGGGCAGTAGTTTCAGTAAATAAATCTGGATCAGTAATATCTAAGGCAAATAAACCTCTGCTACCACCACGCCCACCGCCAATTAATATAGTGTGCCAGTCTTTACTATTGCCATCTGAATTACTATCAATACCATCTTTTTTATCTATATAAATATCTGAAATTGCTAGTTGCATATCTACATAAAATCTATGCGTGTAATCTGGATCAGTTAAATAATGCAAACCTGAAGTGGTAGATTTAAAATCAAAAATTTGAAAAGGGACATAGGCTAATACTTCTTCACCGGTATTGGCATCGAATCCATGTAACATGCCATCATTTGAACCAGCATAAATTACTGCTTGGCGGTCTTTAGTAACACCTGTTTTAAAATCAGCATAAGTGTTTACGCCTTTAGTGCTTGGAAATGGAGATTTACGTGGCCAAGATAATTTTGGTGCGCCTACAAATACTGGGTCAGAGTGAATTATATCACCCAACAATTTTTCTCGCGCTCGAAAACGATACTTACCACCTCTACCTTTTTCATGTTTACGACTGCCGCGAATAAATTCTAATCTGGCTATCATTTCTTCTAGGCTGGAACGTTTACCATTAGGTTCAATTAAGAAATCTGATTTTTGCACCCCGGCTATATCATTCCAACGTAATGGTACTCCACGGTGTTTAGAAATGTTATAGGTAAAGATATTTCTAGTTTTAACTGGGTTTGGAAGTGCATCTAATTTAGCTGCAGCTGACCATTCAGGTTGACTTGCTACTTCGCCAGTTTCTGGATCTAATGTAAAAGCTAATAAATCGCCACTCCATTTATTATTACTACTATTAAATAGTGCTTGATAGACAAAACTATTGCCAGTTAAAGTGGTAGTATTAAATGCTGCCGAAGATGCACTGCCTAAGCGATCACCAATATTAGCAAAGGCTTCTTCTAAACCTCTAGAAACTTTTTCTGGACTATCAGCAGAAATAAATCTACCTTTAGAATTAAAGGCAGCATGCCATAGGTCATCAATTTTAGCTGGGTAGCTTGTAAAAGGGTCGCCCCAAGAAGAACTTTGCTCAACTAAGGCTGGATTTGGGTTGAAATCACCATCAGTATCTCTTAATTTGCCTGATACTCCAAAGGCTACAGTGTAAGTAACCATATGTTGATGCGTAGCACTATCAAAAGTATTCTTTCTAACTTTATTGTCTAATGGACTTAAATCTTTCATGTAATAGTGTTTGGCAATATCAGCTACAGTAACTGATTTACGATCACCATCAGCATCACCAATAGAAGCGGTTGGTTGATCACTTTTACTCCAATAACCGTCGGTCATTAATACGGTAAAATTTTGTTGACATTCTTCGGTAATTGGGTCTGCTCTTTTAATGCCATCTATAGTGTCATTGTCCAAATATTTTCCTGCACGTTCTAAGCCGGAAAGTAAAGGTGTATTGCCACGTCCCCATTGCATTTTAAAAAATCCAGCTAATAAGTCAGTATTATGCTGTATAGATGCACCTTCAGCTGGAATTTCAATAAAGTTGGTAATAGTTTCTTGATAGGGAAATTTTATGCTGTTATTAATAAAATTTAAACCGTAGCGATATTCAGAATTATTAGAAACTACGTTTGCAATTGCACCTTTGGCTACAAAAGATCTTTTACGTGCGTATTGATACCAATTAGCAATATTTTGTTTGGTTTCAGAAATAGTTTTATCAGCTAATTCAGGGTGAGATTTAGAGCCAGATAATGTTTTAGCTGTTCCAATTTTTTCAATTGCACCATCATAAGTTATATGTTCTACGATAATTGAAGAACCTTTAATTGTATAGCGAGTATGTTCGTCCCACCAATCTACTAAATCATTAGTTCCTTCAGTTTTATTAATAGTTAATCCTAAAGGACGTTTACCACTAAATCCATGTGTATCTTGCCAAACATGATATACAAAACCATCTAAATTTCTGAGTTCAGCATAACCTTTACTGCCAGAAATTGGATTGCTTCTAGCAGCAGTAAAACTAGCTCTATTCATACCACTACCATCACCACGTTCCCAAGGCGCATAAGTTGTAGTTGGATTATAGTAAATAATATTTAAAGCTGAGGCTTTAACGCGCCAGTCAATATTTTCTGTGGCTATGCAAAGTTCTATTGAGGTTCCAAACATGTAAGCACCTGTTTCTTCACATTGAGAGCTATTTAAATAAATATTGTCCTGTTCATTATAAAAAATATATTCAAATTCTTTCCAATCATTGACATTTGAGAAATCGTGTAACAAACCATTGTCTAATAGTCTACTTTCGGAACATTTATCTACACCATTATTATAATCACATACATGCCAATGCGGTTTGGTTAGAATTTCCCAGTCCATAGAACCAGAGTCATCAATTTCTAAAAAAACATTGGGCGCAGCGTCATTAGTAGTGAATAAAGGCGAATCACTTAACTTTCCTGGTGAAGCTGTAACTGGAGTAGTAAATAAAGCTAGAAAACCTAGTTTAAACACCCACGCCATTTTATTAATAGCCATGTTATGATCCTACCAAATTTGGAGTAAATAAATGCAACATAATTAAAAGCGTTTGCCGTAATGTGATCTTAAATAAACTTGACTACTATCTTGCTTACCTGTGCCTTTTGCAGTTACAGTAAAATAATACACATCTTCATTATTGAAGTCGTCGTTATAGCCACCTACATTGACTCCAGAGCCAGAGTTACCAATACTTTTACGAATGTATTTAATAAAATAGCGCGGCTTGCTAGTTATTGAATCTACTGAAAAATCATATTCTCGGGAATTATTCGCAGTCCAAGTGTTAGCATCTGCAATATCAGGATAGGTATCTGTATCACTTAATAAGCCATTATTACCATCAAATGCATCCGCTGAAGTAATTACTTCTATTTCCAATTCTCCACCACGTAAGCCTACTTCAGTAGTTTGAAAAGATACGTTTTGGTCTTTATAGTTGCTAGCCATTTTTTCTTCTAGACTAGTTACTTGAGTGCCTGTGACTCCAATTAAAGTTAGTAATAATAATATCATCATGCTGGCTATTAACACAGCTCCAGATTGTTGCCTAAATTTATACATTTTAAGCTCCTTAATTATCGTAAGCGATTACGAATAGCTATAGTAGATGAAAATACTCTACGAATTTTTCTATCTTTGGGCGTATATTCTTTACCATTGTAAGTATATGGAAAATATCCAGCCGCTAAATTATCATTTAATGATGCTACCAATAAATTTACCCGAATACTAACTACCTTACTCATATCCAAGCCACTTATGTTTGAGGTAGTATAATAATCAGCAGTAAAATCATTATTAATGTCAGCACCATATAAAATTTGCATATCTTCAATGCCTTCTACTAAAGCTTGTTTCACACCATTAACAGTTCTAAAAAATGCAGGTTGATTATTGGATTCATCTATTGAATAAGTTACATAATTAACTTTATATAATTGTGAGTTTTTTGGAAATAATTTTCTAAAACTTCCAGTACTATTTCCAGGGCTGCGCGCACTAGTTTTAGCATCTGCGGAATTTTTTATATGTCCAACAAAACCATTTGTACTAGTAGAATTATTGGTAATTTGGAATAAATTACCCTTTGAGCAATCACTTAAAACTACCACATCACCATTTTTAAAATCACTACCATCATCAATTTGAATATTTTGAATTTTATTGGTTGGTTGCTTAACTACAAAACTTTCTGAAGGTTCAACTCCTCTTAAAGTTATAGTATCAGAGCCATCCCAAACACCATTATCATTGCGGTCATGATTTGCATTATTATGCACACCATTATCATTATTAGTGCCAGTAATGCCTTTAATATCTGCATTCGGAAAATTTCCAAACACATCACTAGCGTTTAAAATGGATTTAATATCAGTAGATCTTTTTGGACAGCCCCAATAGTCGGAATTTCTGATACTGCGACTAATAAAATCCATGGCAAAACGTCCATTTTCTTGCATTCTGGACATATTCTCTTGCATTAAATAACTTTGTTGACTGCTTTGAAAAATTTGCATGACCCCACTCATAAGAATTAATCCTAGAACTAAGGCAATCATTAATTCTATAAGTGTAAATCCAGCTTGTAATCTTGTTGGTGAATGTTTCATAGAATAAAACTCATTTCAAAACTGGGGTCAGTTTCATCAATAGCATCATCACGATTATCATCCCAAGTTATGGTAACTGTGAATACACCTGCATTTGAAGCACTTATACGACCTAAACCACTAGGTAAAATAGTATTTACATCTTGATGCCACGAAAATAAATCTTGGTGCGCCATGTCTGTAGGTGAGCAAGCACTAACCTTGGCATAAAGTAGACATTTGCTTTTTTTAATTGCATCTTCAGGTAAAATTACAGAGTAGGTGCTGTTATTAAATAATTTTGCCTCTACTTCATTGGCGCGAATTTTATCTGCTATATTAGCTGAGAATTGTGTTGCTTGGGTACGATGATAGGCACTGAAATTATTTCGTAATCCAGTCATTTGTAAGCCTGCCAGACCTAATAAACCAATTCCTAAAATCATCATAGCAACTAAGACTTCAATTAAAGTGAAACCTTTATTTAGCTGGTGTTTCATCTTCTTCTGCCTCAACTAAAGTAAATGGTGATTTAACGCATGAAGTAAGCTCGTCTCCAGCAGAATTTTCTGGAATACCATTTTGATCGGTATCTAATCCAACTCTACTTCTACCAACTACATTAACAATTATTAAACGAGATGTATAAGCTTCAGGTAAATCATTTTTATCATTGTTATCACATAACACAAAACTACCGTTAGGACTAATGCCAGATGCACGATAAGTAATTCTATTAACAAACCTAGTTGTGCCTCTTAAGGTTAAATTATTTCTTAAAGCTTCGTGATCTCGTAAAATAGTATCTGACCCATCTTTACTGCCATTGCCATTAATATCAGTAAAAACTAGCCAGCCATCCTCCCAAAAATTACCTTTTTTACGAATCGTGACTGCTTGATTTCTTTTGATAGCCTCACTTCTAGCAAAATTTAAAGTGCTAATAAATTCATTGGCATTAGTGGTTAAGCGACTATTACGAATAGTAATATTAAAACTAGGCAACCCAATTGAAATAACTATGGCAGCAATTCCAATAGTTACCAATAATTCAACCAGTGTAAAACCAGAATTAGATTGCAACCCTGTTCGATAATTCATTATATTTAATCCTAAAGCTTAGATTAAAACTCATCTTTGTATGATAGAAGCAAATTACCATACTAAAGTCAAGGTATTGTTAATTTTTAGGTGCTATATAACCTTCAGGAATTTTAAAATCGTTAGAAAATAAAAATTTTTCTCGTTCAGAAGCTAGGAATTGTTTGGCTTTAGGATCAAAACTAGCTAAACGATGCTCGTTAATTAACAGGGTTTGCATTGCAACCCATTCCTGCCAAGCCGATTTCGAGATATTTTCAAAAATATGTAATCCAATTGCACCTGGAAAAGGTGGACTATCTAAACCTTCAGCCTCAACTCCCAATTTTGCACATTTAATTATATTAGACATTTTTTTGCTCCATGATATTTGAATTTTATTCAGTTGTTATTCTTGTTTTGGTCTTTATTTTCAATTAATACAGCTTCAGATTTACTACCTAAATAACTATACACTCCTAAACTTAATAACAACATTGCTGCCGCTAAAATAATCCATACTGCACTAATAATATGTTCTTCTTCACCATGTAAAGCTGATTTAAATACCATTAACAATGCTTCAATAGATACAGCAATAATAATAGCAGCAATAAAACGTGTTATGGTTCTGCGAGTAGA
This sequence comes from Methylococcaceae bacterium, assembly GCA_030627285.1. Classification (GTDB taxonomy): domain Bacteria; phylum Pseudomonadota; class Gammaproteobacteria; order Methylococcales; family Methylomonadaceae; genus WTBX01. The sequence goes on from DAOUSJ010000004.1 coordinate 36,755, forward strand.
ACTATGCCGCAAAATATCCTTATATAACAAGACTTCTTCTTCTAAAGTGGTTTTTCCCAAATCAAAAATTGCTAATGCTAAGGTTAGATAAATTACCATTCCAAATGGAATATCAATCTCTTGTTTATGTGAAAATATGGATTGTAGAATTTTTACACATTCAACACTAGCAGCATATATTAATAAAAAAGATACTATAAATAAGCCAATCACAATTAATGAATATACAGCTTTGAAATAAGGTTCAAAATGGACTCTACGACTTTCACCAGTAAAAAACATTAAAGTAGAATTAAGGTCTATATCTAAGACTATATAGCCTCTTAAGTTACCATTGTCATGATAAATTTTGGTACTAGCTGACAAACATAATTCCCTGCCTACGCTAGACAAATATGGTTCTGTAACCACAGGATCATTATTTTTCATTGCAGATAAAAAATATGGGCGTTTGCTACGATTTATACCTTTGCCAGTTATTGTTGAATGTTTAAATTTAGGGCTGGAAATATTATCACAAATTTGTTTACCATTTTCATCCAATAAGTACAAAATGTTAACGAATGGATAGTAATGACACAAAGACTTTAATAAAGCAGTTAACTCTGTTGGTGATTGTTCAAACATTTTTTCATTAGCAAAACAACCTAATATAGATGCAAGTAGATTATGGATTGACTCATGATGTTCTTTGTATTTTTCAATAACATTAATATGACTCATTTTAGACATATGACTTCCTTAATTGCGTTTTGAAATCTGCAAAATAAAATTTTAACTTAAAGTTCTTGGAATATCTAAGCAATAAATTTGCCATTGTAAGCTATATTGTACTGACCATGAAATTTGTTAAAATGGTGATTACTTTAAATGTATTTTTCCCAAAAAATAAGTACTTATGTTCAATTGGAATAACTGTGACACAATCTTGTTAGATATGGATGGAACTTTATTAGATCTTAATTTTGACAACCATTTTTGGTTAGAATTTGTGCCGTTACAGTATGCAAAACAAAATAATCTAACTATTTTAGAAGCTAAAACTCAGTTATTGCCGCAATTCAAACAAATGGAAGGTAAGCTTGAATGGTATTGTTTAGATTATTGGACTGCTACTTTGCAATTAGATATTGTGGCGTTAAAACAAGAAATTTCAAGTCTAATAGCAGTTTTACCGCATGTAATTGAATTTTTAACTGCCTTAAAAAAGACTTCAAAACAAATAATTTTAGTTACTAATGCGCATCCGAATAGTTTAAATCTAAAAATGGAACAAACTTGTTTACAACAATTTTTTGACAAGATTATTTCTGCACATCAATTTGGAATGGCAAAAGAGCAAGCAGGATTTTGGCAAATTTTACAACAACAACAAGGGTTTAATAAAAAGCGCACTCTATTAGTAGATGATAATTTATCTGTGTTAGATTCAGCGGATGAATTTGGAATTCAATATTTAATTAATATTTTAAATCCAGATAGCAAAAAGCCAGCTAAAACTCATCAAAGATATTTAGCGATTCAAGATTTCAGTACTTTAATGACAGGCTTATAAATCCATATTTTAAAGTTTATACCCTGCAAATCAAACCACTAGTTATTTTAGCATTGAGTGTTAAAATAAACTCATGACCGCCCATTATAGAAACATAAAGAGACCGCCATGCGAAACTTGAAAACGCTGATACCTATTATTATCGGTGCCACAATTGTTATCGCAATTATTTTATATGTTGCATTTTCCTTCATATTTATCGACTTGTTTGTTGATTTATGGTGGTTTAGTGCCTTAAAATTTGAAGCTTATTTTTGGCTTAAATTACTTTATCGTTTCTTTTTATCTGGCGGTGTAACCTTAGTATTTTTTATACTATTCTTTTTTCATTTTTGGATAGCATCGCGTTATTTAGGTTTAAATACCCCCGATGATATTTTATTAAATGTAGATAAAAGACAAAGGTTTCAAAGGTTTGCTGATGTATTTATGAGCGGATCGGTAAAAATATATACGCCATTATCGTTAGTTCTAGCAATTATGATTGCAATCCCATTTTATGAGCAATGGGAAACCGCATTATTATTTTTCTTTGGCAATACGGCAGGCATTACAGAACCTATATATGGGAATGATATTAGTTTTTACTTATTTTCATACCCGTTATATATTTTGGTGCAACAAGAATTATTACTTACTTCGGTAATTCTATTTTTCACCGTAGGGATTTTATATTGGTTAGAACATATTTTTGTCCCTAACCAAAATACCGAATATCCATTGGGAGCAAAAATTCATCTAGCGATCCTTTTAAGTTTTATTGTCTTATTTGTAGAATGGGGGTTTTTTCTAGATAGGTTTGCATTGTTGTATGTATATGAGCATGAACCAGTATTCTTTGGGCCTGGATTTATTGAATTACGTTATGATTTGCCTTTAATTTGGGTAACTATTGTTGCCTTTTTAGCAATTGCAATAACCAGTTGTGTATTTATATTTTCAGAAAAACATCGGGCTAAATCACCAATAATTCTATCACTAATAATATTCTTAACGGTATTAGGCTTACAAAAAGTTGAATTCATACCCAATCTTATTGAGCAAGTTATTGTTGAACCAAATCCAGTAAAAGCTGAAAAAGATTTCATGCTGAATAATATTGAAGCGACTTTAAATGCATATGCTTTAAATAAGGTCAATACAGTAGATTTTAATGTCAAAGTAGATGCTACAGAAGATATTAGTAATTGGGCATCACAACAACATTTTGAAAATATTCCAGTTTGGGATCGAGAACATTTAACAGATGGCTATATGCAATTACAGGGAATTCGACCTTATTATAAATTTCCTGGAGTAGATGAAGATCGTTATTTTTTACATGGGCATACAAAACAAGTTAATTTAGCGGCTAGAGAAATTAATATTAGTAAGTTACCTATAGCAGCGCAAAATTGGGAAAACACCCATTTAAGATATACGCATGGTTATGGGGCTGTAGTTACACCCGCAGCTCAAGATGCAGCCAAACCAATTATTTGGTATTTGCGTGATTTAAATTTACATTCAACTGCTGGGTTTGAAATTAAACATCCAGATATTTATTTTGGACAAGAAAATTATAAATATGCAATAGTACCAAATGAATTATCAGCTGAAGGTTTATCAGATTCAGATAAAGATAATTCCTATGAAGGCGGGGCAGGGGTAGCAATACCATCTTATTTTAGAAAATTATTATTCGCATTTTACTTTAATGATGAAAAAATATTTTTCTCATCTAATATTTCCCAGAATAGTAAAGTTTTATTAAAGCGTAATATTGTCGAGCGAATTAAAACCTTAACACCATTTTTGCATTTAGATAAAGACCCGTATTTAGTCATTACTAAAGACAGATTTTTTTGGATTCAAGATGCTTATACTATGTCTAATAAATATCCATTATCTAAGCCAGCTTCTAGGGAGTTTTTGAATAGCGAACATGATTTTAATTATATTCGGAACTCTGTAAAAGTAACTGTAGATGCTTATAACGGTGAAGTGAATTACTATATATCTGATCCAAAAGATCCAATTATTCAGGCATATAATAATGCTTATCCAGGGGTATTTAAGAAACTAGAAGAGATGCCGGAATCATTACGCAGTCATTTGCGTTATCCTAGGGATTTGTTTTATTTGCAAATGCGCATGTATGCAAAATATCATCAGAAAACCCCAGAATTATTTTATGAACAAGCAGAAACATGGTCATTGGCGCAAATAAATGATAAGCCAGTCTTGCCATATTTTATCACTATGGATTTTGGGCATTGTAATGATAAAGAAGAATTTGTCATGATTAGTCCGATGACACCAGTGCGACGAGATAATTTAAGTATGGTTGGAATTGCAGGAACTTTGGATAAAAAAGATTGTGGCTTGGCATATAAACCTGAAATTACAGTTCTTAAATTTCCTAAAGATATTCAGGTAAATGGGCCAGCACAAATTGATGCTTTAATAGATCAGAATCCAGAAATTTCCGAACAATTCACGCTTTGGGATCAACATGGTTCTACAGTTAAACGTGGACGCATGATTATTTTACCAATGGGTAATTCCATGTTATATGTGCAACCTATTTATATGATTGCAACCAAAACCAAAATTCCAGAATTAACGCGGGTGATTGTTTCTGTAGGTAACCAAGTGGTAATGGATAAAACTTTACGTTCAGCTTTTAGACGCTTACAAGCAATTTTTATTCAACATAAAAATGAATCTAATGGTACTGGTACTGCAAATTAATCTACGGAATCAGAATATTATTTTAGAGGTAATGAATATGCGAATTTTTATTTTTCTGAGTTTTTTAATTTTAACAGCTTGTAGTTCAACTGGCGGTGGTTTTGCTGGTTTGCAACCATTAGCACCTGAAATTAAATTAAAAAATTTTAAATTACTGAAAATGGGCTTTAATAAACAAAGCTATAGACTAAAATTAAAAATTACAAATCCTAATTCTTTTCCATTGCCAATTAATGGTTTGGATTATAAGTTATTAATTAATAAGCAGTTATTTACTCAAGGAAAATCTACTCAAGCGGTTACAATTCCAGCATTAGGTAGCGACATTATAGAACTTGATGTGAGCAGTAATTTAATGGATGTTATTGAAGGCTGGAGTCAATGGTTTTCACTCGCAAAACGCAGTTTAGATTATAAGATTACTGGTAATGTTGGAGTTTCTAGTTTTGCCATTCCGATACCATTTCAATATGCTGATAGCGTGGATTTATCCTTGATTAAATAGCTTGATGCAGATTATGTAAACTTTAACCCGAGGAATAAAAATCATGTTAAGTAAATTTTACCAAATTTTTTTATTTCTCAGTTTAAGCATAATTGCTGAAGCGCAACCGTTAAAATTAGAGCAAATACCTCCAGATTTACAAGCTTGGATTCCATGGGTATTAGCAGATCAAATTGATTATGATTGTCCGTTAATCTCAGTCAATAGACATAAACAATGTGCTTGGGCTAGTGGTTTGCAGTTGGATTTAACTGCTACTAAAGGTCAATTCAAGAGTCAATGGCAATTGTATGCTCGTAGTTGGATTACTTTACCTGGAGATCAACGCCATTGGCCTTTAGAGGTTACTGCAAATAATCAAGCTGTAAAAATAATGCAACGCCGTGGTCAGCCACAAGTGCAACTTGAAGCTGGTAAATATGAAATTCAAGGCAAGTTTTTATGGAATCAATTACCCGAACAATTAAAAATTCCTGCGGCTACGGGGTTGATTCAATTACAGTTACAAAATAAATTAATTCCATATCCAGAAATTAAACATGAATCTTTGTGGTTAAAAAAGACTAATCTGGATTCCAAAAAGCTGGCTGATAAACAAAACAACTTAGAAATTCAAGTTTTTAGGCAGATTAAAGATACTATTCCATTACAATTAACTACCCAAATTAAGCTTAAAATTTCTGGTCAAGCGCGGGTTATTACATTATCACAAGCATTATTAAAAGATTTTATTCCCATTAGTTTGCATAGTGGTTTGCCAGCAAAAATAAATTCCGCTGGTGAATTGGTAGTACAAGTTCGAGCTGGTGTATGGCAAATTAGTTTGCAAGCACGTCATCCGCAAGCAGTATCACAACTAGGTTTACCAGTTAATTCCAAAAATTGGCCGGCAACTGAATTATGGGTTTTTGCAGCACAACCTAGACAAAGATTAGTTGAAATTGAACAGCTTCCAGCTATTGACCCTAGTCAAACTCAAATTCCAAAAGAATGGCAACATTTACCTGCATATAAAATTCAAGCTGGACAAAGTATGCGCTTTAAAACTATTCAACGTGGTGATCCTAAGCCAGAACCAAATAATTTAACTTTACATAGGGATATTTGGTTGGATTTTGCTGGTGCTGGTTATACGGTGCAGGATAGTATTACTGGTACTATGTCAAATGGTTGGCGTTTGAATGCACTGCCTGAAACTCAACTTGGACAGGTGCAATTGAATGGTAAGAGTCAATTGATTACCCAGCTTCAACAAGGAACTCAAGGTGTAGAAGTTAGACAGGGTAAAATTAATTTAATTGCTGACAGTAGAATTACGCAGAATATTAAACAAATCAGCGCAATTGGTTGGCAAGAAAATTTTTCTAAGGTTTCTTCAAATTTACATTTACCCGCAGGTTGGAAATTATTAGCCGTCACTGGGGTAGATAATGTTCCGCAAAGTTGGCTCTCAGCTTGGACTTTATTAGATTTATTCATGGTGTTAATTATTGCAGTTGCCATCAGCAAATTGTGGTCATGGGCATGGGGTGGATTTGGATTAATAACCTTAATTTTATGTTGGCATGAAGTAGATGCGCCGCAATATTTATGGTTATTATGTTTGTCTGCACATGCTTTAATTCAGGTATTACCTACAGGTAGATTTTTACGAGTAATAAAAACCTATCGGTACCTATGTTGGTTAGCTTTAGTCTTGGTGGTAATCCCGTTTGTAATTGCGCAAATTCGGGTGGGAATGTATCCGCAATTAGAAAAACCTTGGCAAAATATTAATTCTAGCGAAACCATGCTTTATGATGATGCGCCGGTTATTAAAAATAAACAGTTAGCAACAAAACCAGTACGTTCATTAGAACAACAGCTTAAGCCTGAAACAGATTCAATTGCCAGTGAATATAAAAAATCTGCCCGTAAAGCAAGACGTAAGTATGCAACTTATACACCAGCTCAGCAAGCAACAAATTTCAATCGTATGGATCCAAATGCGCAAGTACAAACTGGCTTGGGAATCCCGCAATGGCAATGGAATCAGATAAATTTATCTTGGAATGGAGCGGTGGATTCAACCCAAATAGTAAATTTATGGTTGTTAACTCCTAGGCAAAACATGGCTTTGAATATAATTCGAGTATTCTTGATAACTGGTTTAAGTTTGTTACTGTTTGGGATTTTTAATAAGATGAATTTGCGTGGATTGTTAAATTTCAAAACGTGCTGGTTAGTGGCGTTGCCAATATTATTTAGTGTGCCATCGCAGCCAACTTATGCGGCGTTTCCTAGTGATAAAATTTTACAGGAATTGAAAACTAAATTATTACAAGCTCCTGAATGCTTGCCTGAATGTGCGCAAATTGCTACTATGGACTTAACTATTGACGCTGAAACATTAAAGATTGATTTAACCGTGGATGCACAAATAGATACAGCAGTGCCATTACCAGCGGATTATAAACATTGGTTTCCACAGCAAGTTAGTCTGAACCAACAACCAGCTGCGGCAATGATGCGTGATCCACAAGGACAGTTATGGTTAAGTTTAGCTGCTGGAAAACATAAAATAACTTTATTGGGTTCAGTTCCAGTGAATAATAAATTTACTTTGCCATTGCCGTTAAAACCACATTATGTAACGCTGCAAGCTAATGCTTGGCAGGTTGCAGGAGTGAATGCAGGCGGCAATGTTGCTTCACAATTACATTTTCAACGTTTGCCAACTCAAACCCAAGTTGCCCAAAAAAAATTAGAACCGAATGTATTTCCAGCTTTTATTCGCGTAGAAAAAACTTTAGCTATCGGTTTGGATTGGCGGATGCGGACTAAAATAATTAAAGTAATTTCCACTGATAGTCCGGTGTTATTAAGTGTGCCATTATTAAATGGTGAGTCAGTGATAACTCCAGATGTAGTAGTGCAACAAGGAAAAGTGCAAGTTAATATGTCGGCGCAAGCCACGACGTATCAATGGGAATCAGTTTTAAAACCTAGTCCACAAATTATTTTAACTGCACCAAAAACACCGCATTGGACTGAAATTTGGCGATTAGATACAAGTCCAATCTGGCATGTGGAAACTACTGGAATTAATGTAATTCATCATCAAGACGCGCAAGGACATTGGTTACCTGAATGGCGACCTTGGGCAGGTGAAACGGTAACTTTAAATATAACTCGTCCAGTAGCAGTAAAGGGTTCAACGCTGACAATTGAGAACAGTTTATTAAAATTAACTCCTAATACACGGATGCAAACAGCAGAATTAACCTTATCTATACGTAGTTCTAAGGCTATCCAACATCGAGTTACATTACCGGTAGGGGCAAAATTACATAGTGTAAAAATTGCTGGCAAAACCCAAGCGATTCGGCAACAAGGTCAAGTTGTTAGTTTACCAATTAAACCAGGTAAGCAAATTCACATTTTAAATTGGCAGCAACAAACTAGTTTAAATATGCTGTTGCAGAGTCCTGAAATTGATTTAGGATTGGAAAATGTTAATAGTAATTTACGCATTAAGATGCCTAAAAATCGCTGGATTTTATTTACTTATGGGCCTCCGTTTGGACCTGCAGTTTTATTTTGGGGCATGTTAATAGTAATTATTGGTATTGCTTTTGGATTAGGTCGAGTAAAAAATATGCCGCTGAATTCCCTGACTTGGTTTTTATTGTTACTCGGGTTGAGTCAATTAACATTAGTATCCGCATTAGTGGTAGTAGCGTGGTTTTTTGCTTTGCGCTATCGACAAACTCTAAATACAACTGTAGGTAATTTTAATTTAATCCAATTTGGCTTGGCATGTTTAAGTTTGGTAGCAGTAATTTTAATGTTTGCAGCAGTTAGACATGGTTTATTGGGAACTCCACAAATGAATATTGTGGGTAATTTATCTAGTGCTTGGGAACTTAAATGGTATCAAGATCGGAATCAGACTCAATTACCCATAGCTACTGTGATTAGTGCGCCATTAATGTTGTATAGAATTTTGATGTTGTTATGGTCATTATGGTTGGCTACAGCATTATTAACTTGGCTTAAATGGGGTTGGGGATGCTTTGCAACTCAAGGTTTGTGGCGGAAAAAACTAGCTAAATGATTAAATAATTTAAGCACAAAGGTTTTTTAGATGTTTTTTAACCAAGAAATAGTACAGTAGAAATTAATGTGGTTCATAAACAATGTAAAGGTAATTATTAAAGAATGAGTGATTTTAAGTTTATAGATTTATTTGCAGGTATTGGCGGTTTTCATATAGCTATGGAATCACTAGGAGGAGAATGTGTTTTTGCTTCAGAAATAGATCCTTTTGCTAGAAAAACATATGAGCATAACTTTAAAAAATCAAATCCCACCCTATTTAATGAGGGAATGTTTAATGATGATATAAGAAAAATAAATCCTATAGACTTACCTGATTTTGATGTTTTGTGTGCAGGCTTTCCATGTCAGCCTTTTAGTCAAGCGGGTCA
>DAOUSJ010000054.1 GCA_030627285.1 Methylococcaceae bacterium
ACATGGATTCAAGTAAAATTGATCCAGTACGAATATTGCGTTGGTAATCAACATCATTACCTACAGCGACTAAGTTTTTTAACATGATGGTTAAATTGTCTGCAATAGTTATTTCTTCAACTGGATATTGAATCTGTCCATTTTCTACCCAAAATCCAGCTGCGCCTCTGGAATAATCCCCTGTAAGTGGATTAACTCCTTGACCCATTAATTCAGTAACCAACAAACCAGTATCTAATAAATTCAACATTGCTTTAAAATCATTCGCGCTAGTTGCAACAGTTAAATTATGCACTCCACTAGCATTTCCAGTAGTCTGCAAACCTAATTTTCTAGATGAATAGCTGCTCAATAAATAACGTTTTAAAATACCATTGCTAACAATATCAGTATTTTGTGTTTGTACACCTTCAGCATCAAATGCTGCACTACCTAGAGCTTTTTGCAAATATGGGTCTTCATAAATACGCATAAATTCTGGTAAAATTTGCGTATCTAAACTATCCAATAAAAATGAAGCTTTTCGATATAAACTACCACCGCTAATAGCCCCCATTAAACTACCTAATAAACTACTTGCCATTTGTGGACTATATAACACTGGAGCTGTGCGAGTAGATAAATTTTGCGCACCTAAACGTGCTAAAGTCAGTTCAGCAGTTTTTTTACCTACAAGAGCTGCGGAATCCAAATCTTGCGCATCTCTAGCAACACTATACCAATAGTCACGTTGCATTTCTTCAGCACGCTTAGCAATAACCGCACAACTTAATGAATGCTGAGTTTTTTGTTTAGCTTGTAAAAAACCTAAACTATTTCCAAAAATACTAATTCCTTGATGACTATTAACGGTTGCACCTTCAGAATTATGAATTTCTGGATCAAAATCCAATGCTGTAGCTTCACAACTAATAGCTAAATCTATTGCATCTTCTGCTGCTAAATTCCAAGGATAATACAAATCTAAATCTGGAAATTCAGTAGCTAAATGATTTTTTTCTGGCAAACCTGAAAACTTATCTTCATTAGAAAATTTTGCAATACTACATGCTGAAGCAATAGTTTCTTTAATAGATGTTAGTGAAATATCACTACTACTAGCTGAGCCTTTCTTTTGACCCACATATACTGTAATCCCCAAACCCTGATTAGAATCATATTCCAAGGTTTCAACTGCTCCTAAACGTGCAGTTACAGACAAACCATCACCAATACTTAAAGCAACTTCAGCTGCTGTAGCACCTTGTTTTTTAGCTTCGTTAAGAATGTCTTGGACTAAATTTTTTAATTCAAATGCTTGTTTCACAATAAGTATTTTTTATATGTCAGAATGTTGTATGGTTTTTTTTAAAAAAATGTTTGCCCCAAAAATACGTACTTCTACTGTATCTTGACTACTCAAACTATTTGCTTCAGATAATACAAATTTAAACCCACAATTTTCATTAAAATCAGCATGTCTTACCTTTACATCAGCTCTAGCAAAATTTGTTTTAGTGACCATTACACAAACATTATTAATTACTAGTTCTAAAGTTAATACCAAATCAAAATCAGTTTTAGATACAGCCCAACCGGAAACTTCTCTAACATTAATGATTTCTACATACCCAGTCCAATCGCCTAGAAATCGTTGATGATTAGTATAGGTTTCTGGTGAGGATTGAATAAATTCTGCAACATTAGAATAATCTAAAACCTGTTTATCTAAATTCAAAAAATTTGCAATTTCTAAAACTAAACTTTCAGGATCTAACAAAGCTTTTTCATAAGAAACTAACAAAGCTGGTCTCTTAGTAAACTTTAAAAACAATAATATTCGCAAGTAAAAACAATAACTTTTAAACATTTCAGTTAATAAAGTTTGATTCTTAGAAATTACCCGCCTATTTGCAGTAACAAATATATCCCTGAAGACCACAATATAAACTGGTTCACGAAATAAATTCCGTATAGACAATAATTTTAAAGAAGGTTTTTTTATCCCCCAAACTGCATATTTTGAATTCCTTGCTTTAATAATAGTATTTATTTCAGTTTTAGCCAAATTATCTATATGTTTTGATAAATATTCATCCTCATATAGTGGAGAAATATTTTCCCCCATGTAAATTCCTAATTTAACTAATGTGCCTGAAACCATTGAAGTTCCACCACGTGCAGCCCCTAAAACAATTACTGTTTTATTTTTTAACTGCGCACAATCACCATTTAATTGAATTAACCCTAAATTTTTTTCACCCATGATTACTGGTTAGTTCCGCCTACAGTTAAAGCATCAATCTTTAAAGTTGGCTGCCCCACTCCAACTGGTACACTTTGTCCTTCTTTACCACAAGTACCAACTCCTGAATCTAACTCTAAATCATCGCCAACCATAGAAACCTTAGTCAATACATCCGGACCATTACCAATTAAAGTTGCACCTTTCACTGCTTTAGTAATTTTTCCATCTTCAATTAAATATGCTTCACTAGTAGAAAATACAAACTTACCTGAAGTAATATCTACCTGACCACCAGCAAAATTCTTCGCATACAAACCTTTTTTAACCGAAGCAATAATTTCTGGAGCCTTATGTTGTCCAGCCAGCATATAAGTATTCGTCATTCTTGGCATTGGCAAATGCGCATACGATTCTCGCCGTCCATTCCCAGTTGACTGTTGCCCCATTAAACTAGCATTTAAATTATCTTGCAAATACGATTTTAAAATTCCCTGTTCAATTAACACCGTATTTTCCGTAGGTGTACCCTCATCATCCACGTTTAACGAGCCACGCCTGCCAGACAAAGTACCATTATCCACTATAGTACATAAATCAGAAGCTACCCGTTGTCCCATTTTATCACTAAACGCCGAAGTACCTTTACGATTAAAATCACCTTCTAAACCATGCCCCACAGCCTCATGCAATAAAATTCCAGGCCATCCAGCAGCTAAAACCACGGTCATAGTTCCTGCAGGAGCTGCAACTGCCTCTAAATTAACTAATGCTTGGCGTAAAGCTTCTTTGCCATATTCTAAAGCTCTTTGTTCTACAAAAAAATAGCCATAATCACTACGCGCACCACCACCCATACTACCTTGTTCACGCTTGCCATTAGCAACCACAATTACACTAACATTCATCCGCACTAAAGGACGAATATCAGCTATTAATTCACCAAATTGATTGGCAATTAATACATGTTCATGCGCAGAAACTAGACTAATAATAACTTCTTCAATTCTAGGGTCTAGTTTACGGGTTTCAATATCAACCTGATGTAATAACACCACTTTTTCTGGATCTGGCAATGATTTTAATGGGTTAATAATTGGATAATAAGACTTGATCGCAGGTTTTACAGCCACAGGTTGTTGAGCATTTTGCGCCTGCCGCACAATTGACTTTACATTATTCGCCGCAGTTAACAATACTGGCAATTCAATTCTATCACTATAAGCAAAACCAGTTTTATCCCCAGAAATTGCTCTAACTCCTGCACCTTGTTCAATACTATGCGAACCTTCTTTAATAATTCCTGCTTCCAACACCCATGATTCAAAGTAACAAGATTGAAAATAAATATCTGCAGCATCCACTTTAGCACTGAGTAATTGCGCCATAATCTGATCTATATGCTGCCTAGTCATGCCTGTAGGATTCAGCAAAGATTCTGTAACTTGTTGTAAAATATCCATAATTATTTTTTATTTAGCTTGATTTTCAGGCATTATTTAAGTGGTAACTCATGCTTCAAAGTACGATACAAATTGCGTAATAATATTTCTGAAGCCCGATTTTTTGAAGTATCATAAGTTAAATCTTCACCATCATCTAACAAATCAAAAGATTCGTCTGAATCCACTCCAGTAACTTTAATTTTAACACCTTCAGAACTCTTTACCATCTGTAAAACATAAGGTAATCTTTCATATTCATCCTGAAATATAAAAAAACTTGCCCGCGCTAAAAAACCCTCAGCTTTATCTGCTACTTCATCAGGATCATACTGAATATAATAACGTCCTTGTTCACGATTTCGATCTGTTATTAGCATATTATTTAATTTTAAAGCTTGCTCTAAAGTATCCCAAGCGGAATTAAATGGCTGCTTTAACAGCAAAATATTTTCAGACAAACTTACCTTATCACCCAAACCTTTAATAATACTTACAACAGAATTATCCAGCGCATAATTAGTTTTATTCACTGCTAATTGTGGGGGTTGCTCTAAATTAGAATTATCTTGATACTGTCTAGGAGTCGAACAAGCTGACACATACAAACATGAAATATTTACCAAAATTAATTTAACTAAGAATTTATACTGCATAATCCACCTGTCATTAATGACAAAATAATCGTCTATGCGTTAATACAGGAAAGTTAATCCTAATATTCGCTACTCTCTCAAGATCAATATCTGCGCTTACAAAGCCGCTACCATTTTTATGACAGTCTAACACCATTCCCCAAGGATCAATAATCATGCTATGACCAAAAGTTTTACGCCCATTAACATGATAACCGCCCTGATTTGGCGCGATTACATAACATAAATTTTCAATAGCTCGCGCTTTTAATAACAATTCCCAATGTGCAGCTCCAGTTTCAAAAGTAAATGCTGATGGAATAATCAAAATTTCTGCACCTAAATTAATTAACTCACGAAACAATTCAGGAAATCTAAGGTCATAACAAATAGCTAAACCTACTTTACCAAAAGGAGTATCCACCACCATTGGTTGTTCTCCAGCTTCTATGGAATTAGATTCCAAATATTCCTCATCAGTATTTGGCACACTTACATCAAACAAATGCATTTTATCGTACCTAGCCACTTGCTCACCAGCGGCATTGTAAATTAAACAAGCAGCCCGAATTTTATTTTCATTATTAGCAATTAAAGGTATAGTTCCAGCCACAATCCACACCGCATATTTTCGCGCTACTTGACTTAAAAAATCCTGAATAACTCCTATACCTACAAGTTCTTTTTGCTCAACTTTATCAAATTCATTTTTGCCCATAATCGCAAAATTTTCAGGTAACGCAATTAATTTCGCTCCAGACTTAGCAGCAGCAGCAATTAATTTTTCCGCCTCCAAAAGATTCGCACTAATACTGGAACCTGATGCCATTTGTATAGCAGCACATTGATTCATAATGTTCTCATTTAAGGTTGTTTTTGTGGTTTTAATAGCCATGAAAAGTCAGTTAAACCACGCCAAGTTTTATTTAATAAACCATCTTGTTCATGTAAAGAAGTTATTTCTAACTGATCCCAAGCACCTGCAAGCTTATATTTAGAACGCAAATAATATCCTTCTTCATACTCACCAGTAAGAGTTTGTGCAACCGCAGTCATAATACTCCCTACAATTGTACCAGCAATAGGCACTGCGCCAGAACTTTTAGGAATTACCGAAACTTCTTGAGTTAAATTTTGCTGCACTAAATCAATTTCACCAACTAAGGTAACTTTTGCAGGAATAGCATCAATTACAAAATTATCACTCCATAAAACACCATTTTGCAACCTGAAATGCCCTAACATACTATTAAAGCTTAAACCTTCTTGATACAAATCCGAAAAATCAAATTGCAAGCGTTTTACCCATTGTTCAATTGCTAAAACTCCCAATAACCTACCTACACCAGGTTCAATTCCTAGCAAACGCCCAGCAGTTAAACGCATATTCAATGAACCATTCAAATCTGCCAAAGAAAATTGGTATGGTGCTGCTTGCCAATCAAAATCCAAATCAATATTTGCTGGAGCAGCTATTAATTGAGTAGAAAAATCTAATTTATTGATTAAATCACCTAAACTAGTAGTATTTAAATTTCCATGCAAACGCGTACGATGACGATTATTTTCATATTTCCAATCTCCAGTTAATAATAATTGTTGATTATCGCCAATTAAATTACACGCTTCAAATTGAACCCCATTAGTTATTCGACTAGTATCTATCAATAACCTGCCTAAATTTACTTGTCGCCACCAAACCTTTTCTGCTTGAATTTTAAGCAACGGTAATTGAGTTACCGCCTGAGTAACATCAGATGTCACTGGAGCATCCAAAGTCAATAATTTGGTTAAATTTAATGACTGCAAATTTACTTTAATTTTAGCTGCTGGAACTGTCATTGCAGGAACTTCAAGGTGTCCTGTAGTAATAGACGAATTAAATTGTGCATACCATTTTTTACTATTTCCCTGCATATCTAACTTAAAACCACCCAAATCAATAGCATTCCAAAGTAATTTAGGCGTACGCAAACTTAAATTTATCCATTTAGCAGCAGTAATATCTGTAGCTTCAGAATCCTTTGTAAGTAATTGTTGCCCTAAAGCATACCATTCTAAAACTGAAACTTGCGGCAAATTAACCTCTAAATTAATTTTTCCTAACTGCAATTGTTTCAGTTTCCCAGCTCCAACTAAAATATTTGCAGCCTCTAATTGTTGCCGTTGTTTATGCAACTGTAATTTAGCCAAAAAACGCCGATCATAACTTATACTAATAGGCAATAAATCCTGTTCTGGTGCAGTTAAATCTAAAGAAATTTTCATAGGAATAGCTTGCGTGGCTGTTTTTGCCCAGCCATCAGGTAATTTAAGCGTTAATCCCAATAAATCTGATTGCACTGATAACTTAGGTACAGCACCACTTTCACTCGGCAATAATAACTGTAAATGATACGGCATAGTTCCAGCAACCATAGTTAGCGGCTTTAACTCAAAATATTCAAATATAGTTTGCGCACTAACTTTTCCAGCCACATTAATAAAGGTTTTACTTTCATCAGCTACTACATCAATTTGAATTTTTTCACCCAAAGCCTGCGCCTGCAAATTCTTTGCTGACAAACTTTGCTCAGTAAATTTTAAACTGCCACTAAGATTATCCACTGCAATTTCAGCAGCCAATATTTCAACCTTCACTTGCTCAAGCTTGGCTTCACCGTTAATTTTAGTAGTCACACTAGAACTCAAAGGCACTTTTAAAGCTAAATCCACCGTAGTCATGCCAGCAAATTTTAACTGTTCAAATACTGCTGCAATTGGTAAATCTAATGGCAATTGCTGTAAAAAATCCAAACCAGCATTCAAAGTTGCATTTACCTTACCACTAGCCAATAAATAATCACTAGTGCTTAAATTAGGAATTTCCAAATTAAAATTTTTGCCAGTTAATTGCAAAATATTTGCTTGCTTAACTAACACGCTTAGATGCTCATTTTCCAACATCAAATCAGCATTTACAGCCTTAAAATTTGGCCATTGCGGAGCATAATGTAATTCTGCATCTGTTAAAGAAAATCTAAGTTGCATCACACCTTGATGTTGGCTAAATGGAAACTGATCCAATTGCCCATAAAAAGATAAATCCGCCTGCTCAATTTTTCCAGCAACAAAAGCTTCAGTTAACCAAGTTTCAACATCAAATGGCAACTGTTTAATTGGTAAATACTGCTTTAATTTACTAACATCTTGAATCGCAGAAAATCTAGTTTGCAAATCCATAAATGCAGACTCTGTAAAATTTTTAGCTTGTCGAAAAGTAAATTTATGTCGACTATTAAAATCAGGGGTTTGTAACACCAAATCATGACTAAATAATTGCCAATGAGAATTTAATTGTTGCCAATAAATATTTCCGTGTAATTGTTTGATTTTTAACTGCTGTTTAAAAAAATCTGGTGCCAATAACCGTGCATTATTGGTAGTTAACCATAATTTACCCTGTTGATGTGTGCCACTTAAGCTCCCTGATAAATTTTTTACGCTAGGATAACCGGCTAAACCTTGAATATTTAGCTGCTTAAATCCAGCTTGCACGGCATATTTTTGTTGATCTAAATCTACAAAAAAACCACCGTTAGTCACATTACCTTGCAAATTCATATGATTTAAAGCTTGAGGTAATTTATCTATGAATGGAGCGAAAAAATTATACCAATGATTAAATTGTGCCAACTCTAATTTTTGAAACCGCGCAGATAAATGTTGCGCTGCAATATTCGATGATCCAAGAATAAATTCAGCTACAGAATAATTCACCCCAGATATTTTTGCCGCATAATCCTGTAATGCCAAAACCCAAGAATTCGCACTATGATTCCAATTAAACTTAGTTTTTAACTGTTGGAATTTTAAACGCTTATTAGCAGAATTTTTCAATGACAAATTTTTTAGGCTCACTTCACCAGACAAAGCTACAAATTTATTTTTTTGCCAATCACCCCAAATTTCAACATCACCCGCACCTTGTTTTAAAGCTATGCCTAAAGGTAAATCACCAGTAATTAATTGTGCAAACTTAATATTTTTACCAGCAAAAAACACCTTACCAATTAAATTATCTGCCGCAAACACATTACCAGTAAAATTAACTACCACCCGAATTTTATCACCATATTTATTCGGCAATTTAGCCACTAAACTAGCTTGATGCACTCCTGTAATTAAGGAATTTTTTAAACTTAAATTAACTTGTTTAAAAGTTACTGCTTTACCATGTCTTTTAGTATCTACCCAAGTAATTTCACTATCTAAGATCTGATATGATGCGCCTTCTAATAACCACAAAGGCTGACCTGATCCAGACTGTAACCCCAAAATTTCAAAACTACCATCTTCCTGTCGAATAAGAGATAGTTTCACTCCAATAAGTTTTACCCAACTTGAAGACAAAACATGTTGATTTAGCAAAAGTTTTTTGAAATTAATTCCAAAACGTACTTCTCGTAACTGCAAATCTGCATCAGCAATGGTATTAGATTTTAAATAAATATCTTGTAAAATTACTTCAGGATTAAAGCCTCGCATTTGCGCGTGTAAATGCCCAATTTTTACTGGTATTGCTAGTAAATCAGTTAATTCTTGTTCTAGCTCTAGCTTGTATAATTCAACACAAAAAATAATAATTCGTATTAAGGTAATGGTTATAGCTATTATACCTAATCCAAACAGCAGTACATGGCGGGTTAAACGAGTACAAAATCGTAACACTCTTTAACCTAAATCCCCATAATTCACAATAATACGACATCATATTGTTCTTGAGTATATTCAATTTCAGACCTAAATCTAATTTGCACCTTCAAAAAAACTTCTAATTCTGACAACATATCCGCCTCTTCATCTAGTAACATTTCAACCACTTCATTGGATGCTAACACCAATAATTCATTCACATTATATTGTCGAACTTCACGAATTATTTCTCTAAAAATTTCAAGACATATAGACTCAGCTGTTTTTAACACGCCTCTACCATTACAAGTAGTGCAAGTTTCACATAAAATATGCTCTAAACTTTCACGAGTACGTTTGCGCGTCATTTCCACCAAACCCAAACTTGAAACCTCAGTAATATTAGTTTTAGCATGATCTTTGGCTAAATTCCGTTCCAAAGCTTGTAATACCTGAGATTTATGTTCAGAACTTTTCATATCAATAAAATCAATAATGATAATTCCACCCAAATTGCGCAATCTTAACTGCCGAGCAATAGTTTGCGTTGCTTCCAAATTAGTTTTAAAAATAGTTTCAGCTAAATTCCGTCCACCAATATAACTGCCAGTATTTACATCCACCGTAGTCATAGCTTCAGTCTGATCAAAAACTAAATAACCACCTGATTTAAGTTGAACTTTACGATCTAAAGCTTTTTTAATCTCATCCTCAATATTATAAATATCAAACACTGGGCGTTCGCCATTATAATGTTCGATCATTGGGGTCATTTCTGGAATAAAATTATCTGAGAAATCCACTAAACGTTGATAAGTTTCCCTAGAATCTACTCGTACACGTTCAATACAATCACTATAAACATCTCTCAATACACGTTCACTTAACGGTAAATCTTGATGCACTAATTTTTTGGGTGTACTGACTTCAATAGTTTGTACGATTTTTTTCCACAACTTTAACAAAAATCGCATATCCTCTTCTAATACTTCTGCTGAAATACATTCAGCCGCAGTACGCGCAATAAAACCCCCACATTGATGTTCTTCTTGGAAAGATTGCATAACTTGGCGTAATCTTTCTCTTTCTTTAGCACATTCAATCCTTTGCGAAACTCCACATTGCAAAGTATTTGGCATATAAACTTGAAACCGTGATGGAATAGAAATTTCCGTGGTTAAACGCGCGCCTTTACTCCCAATTGGATCTTTACTAACTTGCACAATTACTACTTGTTTTTCATGTAAATAATGTGCAATATTTTCCGATCCACGTTGTTCTAACTCATGACTACTAACGTCAGATAAGTGTAAAAATGCTGCCTTAGGTAAACCAATATCCACAAAAACTGCTTGCATTCCTGGTAAAACCCTACACACTTCGCCTTTATAAATATTCCCCACTAAACCTAATTGTAAACTTCGTTCAATGATTAACTCTTGCAAAACACCATTTTCTATCACCGCAACCCTAGTTTCTGGTGGCGTAACATTAATTAAAATTTCTTCACTCATGGAAGTTTATACCTTGTTTTGCTAACAATTATGTAGTTTCAAATAAGAGTAATCCCATGAATAAAAAACCACTTAATTACGAAATTTGCACTGCTTTATTCTGATAGCTACAAAAATATTTGCAGATCTCGTTAAAAACTAGCGATGATAAGGATGTTTCTGAAGTAAACTCCAGGCACGATAAATTTGTTCCGCTACTAGTACACGTACTAATGGATGTGGAAAGGTTAAATTAGATAAACTCCAAGACTGATTTGCTCGCAACTTAACATTATTAGCTAAACCTTCGGGGCCACCAACTAATAAAGCCACATTTTGACCACTATTTAACCAAGTTTTTAAGTTGGCAGCTAATTCTACAGTTGTCCATGCTTTACCAGCAATATCCAAAGTAACAATATGCGTTCTATGAGGTATTAAAGCGAGCATTTTTTCACTCTCTTGCTGAATAATTCGTGCTGTATCACAATTTTTACTCCGTTTTCCAGCAGGAATTTCTTTTAAAATCAATTCACAAGATTTGGGTAATCTCTTGGCATAGTCATGATAACCTTGCGCAATCCAAGTAGGCATTTTATTGCCCACAGAAATTAACTGTAGTTGCATATTCCATCCTGAAATTGAAACGCCATTAAAAATATTAAACTCTATAAACTAAAAAGGACACGCAACAACATCAGCTGGGTGTCCTTCTGTACAACAAATTGGTAAATATATGTTATTTAAGCAGTTTGAACCGCAATTGCATTACTTGAATGACTTATATTATTGTGATCATCAAAATAAACTAACGTTGGCTTATAAGCATCTAATGCTGTTTCATCTAAAATTGCAAATGCGCATATAATAATATAATCTCCTGGACAAGCAAGACGTGCAGCCGCACCATTAATTGAAAAAATCCCTGAACCTGCTTCGGCGCGAATCGCATAGGTTGTAAAACGCTCACCATTATTAACATTATAAATATGAATTTGCTCATATTCTCTAATGCCAGAAAAATCCAAAATTTTACTATCTATTGCACATGAGCCTTCGTAACCTAGTTCTGCATGAGTAACTATGGCTCGGTGTAGCTTTGCTTTAAGCATTGTGGTTTGCATAATCATTAAACTGAAACACTTATGAACTCTTAATTATCCCTGATTTATCAATCTCTATCAACTTTAAGTTTAAACTGAAACTTTTAAATCACTATTATGTGAATTATCAACACGATTAATTCTAACTTGAGTTGGATAAGCAAATTCTAAATTATTCTGTTTTAAAATATCTGCAATTTTAAATAATACATCCTCTTTAACATCCAACCATTGATCCCAATGCGTCGTATTGGAAAAACAATAGACTAAAATATCAATAGATGATTCATTATAACGATCCATAAACACTAATTGGGTATTTTTAATCCCCTGCGTATCCGCTTGAGAAGATAATTTAAATTTATGATTGTATGGCAAACTATGCACTTGTTTTGGATTAGCAATTTCTGGATGATTAAATAACATCATTCTAATATCTTGAATTGCCTGCCGAATATCATGCATATCACTTTCATAAGTCACACCAATATACATTTTTATCCGCCGTCCCAATTCCCTACGATTCCAATTTTGTACATTAGATACTGATACTGATGCATTTGGTACAATAATTAGTGCATTATCAAAAGTTCTAATAGTAGTACTGCGTAAACCTATTTCCGCCACTGTACCTTCAATATCACCAATTTTAATCCAATCTCCAAACCTAAATACATTATCAAACAAAATTGTCAAGCCACCAAATAAGTTAGATAAAGTATCTTTTGCTGCTAATGCAAATGCTAAGCCGCCAATTCCTAAAGTAGATACAATTGCTGAAATATCAATGCCAAAATTATTTAAACAAATAGTTAATGCAATTAATAAAATTATGGCTTTAGATATTTGCAAACCTAAATTATAAAATTCTTTACGTAAATCACCATTAACTAAATTTAAATTTCTAACATGTAGCAACACTAAACTATTTAAAATTACAAATAAAAACCACACATAAATACAACAATATATAACAAATACTACTCCTTCTAATACTGTTCTATAGTCAGTTTTATATAGTAAAGCGTAAGATGCTAAATCTAACCCAAAGAAAATCAATAAGGTTCGAAAAGGTCGTCTTACTTCTAAATAAATGAAGGCTTGATACTCTGCATTAGGTTCTAAAACATAACGTTCAATACAATTTTTAGTACAGTTAAATAACAACGGATGAATAAAATAAACTAATAATACAATTAAAATTGAGATTAAAATTCCACCTAAATCAATTTTAAAGGGGGATAATTTGTAATTAATTGGTTTAATTAGTGCAAAATTATTTACATAAGCAATCATGTTAATTAAACTAATTTGTTGCGACCAATGCTTAACAATAATCTTCTGTGGATTGTTTAATGCATAAACTAATATATCCTGATAAATATCATTCAGCAATTTAAATTGAATATGGTTTTTTTCCACATCAAAAAACAAAGTATTTTTAAAATCATATTTTGGTAGGGTCAAACTTGTAGCTAAATCTTTACTCGTTTGTAAAGCTGTTTGGGCATATTGTTGTAAATTAATAAACTCTTTTACTTGCTTTAAATACAGAATAAAAGCATATAATTTATTTTGGGTTTCATAATAAGCAATTTTTATTGCATCTCGCTTCACTGCTAATAAATTATTTTTTTGCTTATTAATTGTAATTCTGTTAGCTAAAAAATTCAGGCGTTTTTGATCTACATCTAACGGCATGGATTCCAAATCACTTACTTGTAACTGCAAAATAAATCGCGCTAAAACCTCATTCTGTTCATTTATTAATTCATTAATAATTGCATCATCTTCAGT
>DAOUSJ010000058.1 GCA_030627285.1 Methylococcaceae bacterium
CAACTAAACGGTGTGCAAAATGAATTGGTGCAGGCATTAATACGTTTTCAATTTCATTACTAGCATAACCAAACATCAAACCTTGATCGCCCGCACCTTGTTCATGATCTTCACTGTCATCAACACCCATCGCAATATCACTTGATTGCTTGCCAATGGCATTTAAAACTGCACAAGTTTCCCAATCAAAACCAGCGTCACCATCATAACCTATATCTTTAACAACTTTTCTAACTACAGCTTCGGTATCAACCCAAGCATTAGTAGTAATTTCACCTGCTAATACCACCATGCCAGTTTTAATCATGGTTTCACAAGCAATTCGTGAGTGTGGGTCCTGTGTTAATAAAGCATCAACAATAGCATCAGAAATTTGATCTGCCATTTTATCAGGATGCCCCTCTGATACAGATTCAGAGGTAAAAATATAGTTATTACTCATTATTAAGTTTCCTTGTTATTAAACAATAGATACAAAAAAGGCCGCATTATGCGACCTATTATGAATATGGTGGGCCCTCCCAGACTTGAACTGGGGACCTGCCGATTATGAGTCGGATGCTCTAACCAACTGAGCTAAGGGCCCTAAAAATTAGGATAAAACGTATTATTCACCATCCAAAAAGCAACGTAATTGCTCTGAACGTGAAGGATGTCTGAGTTTTCTTAAGGCTTTGGCTTCAATTTGACGAATACGTTCCCTAGTTACATCAAATTGCTTACCTACTTCTTCTAAAGTATGGTCGGTATTCATATTAATACCAAAGCGCATTCTTAAAACTTTTGCTTCTCTGGCTGTTAAACCATTTAAAACTTGCTGAGTTGATTCACATAATCCAGCTATTGTAGCTGATTCTACTGGCGAAAGCACCTTTGCATCTTCTATAAAATCTCCCAAATGTGAATCTTCATCATCACCAATTGGAGTTTCCATTGAAATAGGCTCTTTAGCAATCCTCAAAACTTTGCGAACTTTATCTTCTGGCATTTCCATGCGCTCTGCCAATTCTTCTGGAGTAGCCTCCCTGCCCATTTCCTGCAAAATTTGTCTTGAAACTCGATTTAATTTATTAATGGTTTCAATCATATGCACAGGAATTCTAATAGTCCTAGCTTGATCTGCAATTGAACGGGTAATTGCTTGTCTAATCCACCAAGTTGCATAAGTTGAAAATTTATAACCACGCCTATATTCAAATTTGGTTACAGCTTTCATTAAACCAATATTGCCTTCTTGAATTAAATCTAAAAATTGCAAGCCTCTATTAGTATATTTTTTTGCAATTGAAATCACCAACCGCAAGTTAGCTTCAATCATTTCTTTTTTAGCGCGTCTAGCTTTAGCTTCGCCAATAGACATACGCCGATTAATATCTTTTATAGCCGCAATAGACAAATTTTGTTCTATTTCTATTGCCTTTAAATGCACTTGATTCTTTTTAATTTCACCCTTATAAGGAATTAACGAAGCTGAATACTTACTATTCTTTAAATACTTATCTAGCCATTCAGTTTCAGTTTCATGTTCAATAAAAACCTTAATAAATTCTTTTCTAGGAATTTTGGCAATATTTACACAACACTCAAAAATAGCTTTTTCATGTTTACGAATGACACTAATTGTATCTGAAACCACTGTCATCATTTTTTTAGAGTAAACTGGCGTCCATTTAAACTCTGTAAAACATGTGGCTACAACCTTAAAGTAATCTTCAATCTTTGGATGTGTATAGCCTTTTTTCTTAAGATTTAAAGCCAAAGTATTCAAAGCAACTTGTAACTCATCCACCTTAACTTGAATTTCATTATAATCTAATCCTTTAGCTGGTGCTTCTTCTTCATCTTCTTTATCTTCTTTATCTGCTGCTACAGTAGTAGCAAGAAGTTCACTTGCCTTAGCACTAATTATTGCTTCAAAATCATCTGAAAAATCAATTAATCCAGAAACCAAATCAGTTAATTTAACCTTGGCATCTTCAACTAAAACTTGTTCAAAATCAAAAATAAACTTATCAACTACATAAGTTGATCTAGCAATAGCTTGAATAATTTGGTGTTGTCCACTTTCAATACGCTTCGCAATACTTAATTCTTCAGCACGAGTCAATAATTCCACCGAACCCATTTCGCGCATGTACATTCGCACTGGATCTGTAGTCCGACCAAACTCACTATCTACTGAAGCTAAAGCAGCTACTTCAGCCGCCGCATCATCATCATCAGAAGTTACTGCTGAATCTGAAGTTATCAATGAATCTGCATCTGGTGCAACTTCATGAACCTGAATTCCCATATCATTGATCATGCCAATAATATCTTCTATTTGTTCAGGATCAACAATATCTCCAGGCAAATGATCATTAACTTCTGCATAAGTTAAATACCCCTGTGCTTTACCTTTAGCAATCAGTTGTTTAAGTTGAGACTGTTGTTGTTCTTGATTCATTAGTTACTCACGTGTGTATTACAACCTAAAATCATAGCGTACCGAACAGGTAATTATACCATGATTTATATGGATACAATCAATCATTTTGCTGTAAACTTTTTATTAGCTGTTGCTTTTCTTCCAAACTCCATGTTTGCGCAGGATGTTTAGTTAATAAAGACATAGCTTCAAATTGATGTTCTTGCTCTTGTTCTTGCAATCTAGTTATGGCACCCAAAAATTCTTTTTCAATACCTGCTTCAGGTAATAAAAAATCCCAATTAGATAATAATCTTAAAACTTTTTCCTCATTAGTGTCTCGATAAAGTTCTAATAATCTACCCATATTTGTAGGCTGATAAGTTCTAATAGTAGCTAAAATATTTTTCAACATTTTCAAACCATTAGAATCATATTCAAATATTTCCAAAACTGCGATTTTTTCCATTCCTACAACTGACAAAGTTGGATTTTGAATTAACAAACCAATAGCCACTCTAGCTGGAGAAAACTCACCTTTATCCTCAGATAATGCAAGCTTATTATGCAGTATAGTTGGTTTCTCAGAAAATACGAGTTCTGGAACTTCACCAAGTTGACGCAATTTACTTAGCATCATGTCTTTAAACACGCCCTTGGGTAAACGTTCTAAATGTGGCTGCGCTTGTTGCACTAAGCCAGCACGACCTTCTAAAGTGCTTAAATCTAATGCTGCAATAATATATTCAAAAAAATATTCTGATAATGCCTGTGCTTGGGAAATTTTTTCTAAAAATTTTTCATGACCAATAGCACGTATCAAAGAATCTGGATCTTGTTCCGCTGGCAGTATCATAATTTTGATCTGTCTACCATCCCGCAATGCCGGCATCACAGCTTCTATACCCCGCCAAGCAGCTTTTTTTCCCGCAACATCGCCATCAAAACATAAGACTAATTCTGGCGTAAAACGAAATAATATATCCAAATGAATTTTAGAAACAGCTGTGCCTAAAGTAGCTACTGCATAATGAACTCCAAATTGCGCCAAAGCAATCACATCCATATAACCTTCAACAATCAAAATCCGTACAGGTTTTGGAACATATTGTAACAATTCATGCAAACCATAGACTTCGTTGCTTTTAGAAAACACCGTAGTTTCAGGAGAATTTAAATATTTTGGCAAACTATCATCTAAGACTCGTGCGCCAAAACCAATGACTCGATTGCGTTTATCTCGAATCGGAAACATTAACCGACCCCGAAAACGGTCATAACTAGCACCATCTTCTTTTTTGATTACTAATCCAGCTTGAATTAATAATTTGACTTCAAATCGGCGTTTAAGTTCATCCCAAGAATTAGGTGCATAACCTAACTGAAAATCACGCGCTATAATGCCACTTAAACCACGGTCTTTTAAATATTGAATTGCTATTTGTGCAACTGGATTAGACTTTAACTGCTGTGCATAAAATTTAGCTACTGCCTGCAATATAAGGTAAATACCAGCTAAATCATCAGTTTTTCTGGAAGTTGTAGGATAATTACCAACTTCTTTAGGAACATCTATACCTATAAAAGCTGCTAAATCTTCTACCGCTTCTACAAACTCTAAATGCGCATACTCCATCAAAAAACTAATTGCATTGCCACCAACACCACAACCAAAACAATGATATGCTTGCCGCTTTGGACTTACTGAGAAACTTGGGGTTTTTTCGTCATGAAATGGACAGCGGGATGAATAATTAATGCCAGTTTTTTTTAATGGCACATGTGAATTAATTAAATCCACAATATCTATGCGCACTAATAATTCATCTATAAATTCCCGTGCAATAAAACCTGCCATAATTCCTAGTGAAAAAAATTACTGTGCTAAAGCAAGCTTAATTTTACCACTTACAATCGCCATATCAGCACGTCCTTGCATTTTTGGTTTTAATTGTGCCATAACTTTGCCCATATCCTTAATAGAAGTGGCTCCAGTTGCAGTAATTACTTCCACAATTAAAGCTTCAATTTCTACTGTAGTTAAAGCTTGAGGCAAGAATTCCTGAATTACCACAATTTCAGCTTCTTCAATGATAATTAAATCATCTCTCCCACCTACAGAAAATTGTTTAATAGATTCACGGCGTTGCTTAAGCATTTTATCTAAAACTACAATAATACGCACATCATCTAATTGAATTCTTTCATCAACTTCAATTTGCTTAATAGCAGCTAAAATTGTCCGTATGACTAATAATCTATCTTTATTCTTTGCCCGCATGGCAACTTTCATATCATCCTTGATACGACTAATTAAGGATTCCATGATTTAAACTTCCTATGTCTTATAATTGTGGACGACCGCGACGTAAATTTTTCAACGCATAACGTTCACGAGCTAATTTTTTCAAATGGCGTTTAATTGCTGCAGCACCTTTACGTTTACGTTCTGCAGTTGGTTTTTCATAGAATTCACGTCTACGCACTTCCGATAAAACTCCAGCTTTTTCACAAGCACGTTTGAAGCGGCGAATAGCAATATCGAATGGTTCGTTTTCTTTAACTTTAACTGCTGGCATTTTAATATCCTAAGTATGGTAGTATTTAAGTTGGCTTAAAAGCTTAAAGCTTGAAGCGATAAAAATAAACCCTCAATTATACTATAGTTTTCAAAAGAGCGAGAAATAATGCACGTTTTAGGTATCGAAACTTCCTGTGATGAAACTGGTGTCGCCATCTACCATCCTGAACAAGGTATAGTAGCTGATCTGTTATATAGCCAAGTAAAAATGCATAGTGAATACGGTGGGGTAGTGCCAGAACTAGCTTCACGAGATCACATTCGTTTCTTAGTGCCTTTAATTCAACAGTGTTTGCTAAAAGCTAATTTAACTGCCCAAGAAATTAATGGAATTGCCTATACTGCTGGGCCAGGCTTAATGGGAGCTTTATTAGTTGGTGCTACTACTGCAAGAAGTTTAGCTTGGACTTGGAAGGTTCCAGCCATTGCAGTTCATCATATGGAAGGACATTTATTAGCTCCAATGTTGGAACCAAATGCACCTAAATATCCATTTGTAGCTCTATTAGTTTCTGGCGGACATACTTTATTAGTACAAGTACAAAATATTGGTGATTATAAAATTTTGGGTGAATCTTTAGATGATGCTGCTGGAGAAGCCTTTGATAAGGTTGCAAAAATGCTAGATTTAGGCTACCCAGGTGGCCCCAAAGTATCTGCATTAGCTGAACAAGGTCAAGCTAGATTTAAATTTCCACGTCCTATGACCAACAGACCTGGATTAGATTTTAGTTTTAGTGGTTTAAAAACTTTTACCATGAATACTTTAAATAAAACTTCCAAAACTGCACAAGATAAAGCCGATATTGCTTATGCTTTTCAAACTGCAGTTGCTGAAACTATCAGTATTAAATGTCGACGCGCATTACAACAAACTGGTTTAAACAGATTAGTAATTGCTGGAGGAGTTAGTGCTAATAAACAAATTCGCGCAGCTTTACAAAAAATGGTAACTCAAGAACAGGCGCAATTATATTTTCCAAAATTAGAATATTGTACCGATAATGGTGCCATGATTGCTTATGCAGGCTGTCAAAGATTACTTGCAGGTCAACAAGAAAATTTGGAAATTTACGCTAAACCCCGTTGGGCAATTAATAGCTTATTAACCTTCAGTACCATTTAAAAGTTTTTGAATATTAGTTTTATGTCGCCATAATAAAATAACGGTAATAAGCATAAAAGTAAGGGTTAAATTTAAATCTCCCACAATTAACCACACATATACCGCAGACAATGTACTAGCAATTAAAGCCGATAATGAGGATATTTTGCAAATTTTATAACTTAAAAACCACGTTGCTGAAATTGCTAAACCTAAGAAAATATCTACACCTAGTGAAACTCCAAATGAGGTTGCAACCCCTTTTCCACCTTTGAAATTAAAAAATATTGGATATAAATGTCCTATAAAAGCTGCAAATACTACTGCGGACAACACCAGACTAGAAACATCCAATAATTGTGCTACTAATACTGGCAACAAACCTTTGATAGCATCGCCTGCCAAAGTAATTGCCCCAGCTTTTTTGCCACCAATTCTAACTACATTGGTTGCACCTGGATTACCTGAACCCTCACCGCGTGGATCTGGTAAGCCCATGATTTTACATACAATAATTGCACTTGAAATAGAGCCAACTAAATATGCACAGGGAATAAATAACCATTCAATCATAGGGTGATCCTCTTAAAAACTTGGATTAGTATTATTTGTGTTTGATATATTATCATTTAGAATAACCATTTTAACTGGAAAAACTACATGGACATTATATTTTTAGGCGGTTTAGAAATTAAGACGATTATTGGCATCTATGCTTGGGAGCGAGAAACCAAACAAACCATTGTCCTAGATATAGAAATGGGCTTTGATATTCAAGCTGCTGCTGCTAGCGATGATATTGTGGATACCTTAGATTATAAAGCTGTTTCTAAACGTATTATTACTTTTGTAGAAGCTAGTGAATTCTTTTTAGTAGAAAAATTAATTTCCGAAATTGCCAATATTATTCTTACAGAATTCAAAGTTCCATGGGTAAAAATTAACTTAAATAAAAAAGGTGCAATTCGTGGTGCAAGTGATGTTGGAATTATTATTGAACGCGGAGCAAAATAATTATGCCCACATGCTATATTAGTATCGGTAGTAATATTGAGCGTGAGAAAAATATTAAATCTAGTCTTACAGCATTAGAAACACAATTTGGAAGTTTAAAAATTTCCAGTATTTATGAATCTGAACCAGTAGGTTTTATCGGCGCACCGTTTTATAATTTAATTGTAAAATTTGAATCTGATTTGGAAGTTACTCTAGTAGCACAACAATTACGTCAAATAGAATTAGATCATGGACGCGAAAGAAATAGCCAAAAATTCTCAGCTCGTACCTTGGATTTAGATTTAATTTTATACGGCAACCTAATTAGTCATAACGAAAAACTACAAATTCCTAGAGCTGAAATTGAAAAATATGCCTTTGTATTAGAACCTTTGGCAGAAATTGCACCTAATGCTATTCATCCTATAAATGGTAAATCTTATCAACAATTATGGGATAATTTTGATAAATCCAATCTTCAACAACAAGTAATTGCTCTCTAACATACATAATTCAACAAAAACTAACCATAATTTGTGGGCAAAGGGCTTTGGTAATTTAAATTTTGCCATAGTCATTAAAATTAACGCTAGTTTTTTATTTTAAACACAAACCCAAGGAACAACCACATGAAAACACCGATTGATATTGCTGTAACTGGTGCTGCTGGACAAATTAGCTATTCTTTATTATTCCGTTTAGCGGCTGGTGAATTATTTGGCAACACCCAACCTATTAACTTACATTTATTAGAAATCACCCCAGCATTAGCAGCCTTAAATGGTGTGGTAATGGAATTAAATGATTGTGCTTATCCACTATTACATAAAATTGTAGCTACTGATGACCCATATGTAGCCTTTGCAAATGTAGATTACGCATTTTTAGTCGGCGCGCGTCCCAGAGGTGCAGGCATGGAACGCAAAGATTTATTGGAATGCAATGCTGAAATTTTTTCCGCTCAAGGTAAAGCTTTAAATGCAGTTGCAAATCCAAATGTAAAAGTTTTGGTTACTGGAAATCCTGCCAATACTAATGCCTTAATTGCTATGCATAACGCGCCGGATTTAAAACCAGAAAATTTTACTGCGATGACTATGTTGGATCATAATCGCACCATTAACCAATTAGCAACTCAAGGTGGAGTTAAAGCTACCGATATAAAAAATGTCATTATTTGGGGTAATCATTCTGCAACTCAATATCCTGATATTCATCATGCGAAAATTAAAGGACAAGATGCATTATCTTTAGTAGAAACTGATTGGTTTATAGATACATTAATTCCTACAGTGCAAAAACGTGGTGCTGAAATTATTGCCGCACGTGGACAATCTAGTGCAGCTTCAGCAGCTAGTGCCGCAATTAAACAAATGCAAGCTTGGGCGTTGGATACCGAAGCAGGTGACTGGGTAAGTATGGCAGTAGTTTCTGATGGTAGTTACAATATTGAAAAAGGTTTGGTGTATTCATTCCCAGTGACTGTAACCGATGGTGTCATCAAAATTGTGCAAGATTTAACTATTAATGCTTTTAGTTTAGAAAAAATGCGCGCTACCGAAAAAGAATTACAAGCAGAAAAAGCCGCAGTTGTACATTTACTGTAAAGTATAACTATTAAACCTGACAAATATTGCACTTGTCAGGTTTAATTTGCATCTTAAACGTTAAGCAGTTTCACGATAATATTCTAAGGCCGCAGCTACGCCACTACCTGCTTGAATATCATAACCACAATCTAATAACGCCATTTCCACACCTGCAATTGAACCTAGCATAGAAACATCATTCATATCGCCCATATGTCCAATTCTAAATAATTTTCCGGCTACTTCAGTTAAACCAGCTCCTAAAGAAATATTGTACTTATTAAAAGCTACAGATAAAATTTCTTTAGCATCTTTGCCTTCTGGTACCATAACCGCTGATACTGTATCGGATTCAAACCCTGCTTGCGCACATAATTCTAAACCCCAAGCTTTAATAGCAAGACGTGTACCTTCAGCTAAACGATAATGACGTGCATATACATTTTTCATACCTTCTTCTAAGAGAATATCCAAAGATTTACGCAAACCATGAATCATTGGCGTAGAAGGAGTATATGGAGTATAACCATCTTTATTAGTCGCAATCTGATCTTTAAGATCAAAAAAGCAGCGTGGATAAGTTCCAGTTTTAGCCGCGGTTAAAGCTTTTTGACTAAATGCTAAAATAGCTAGACCAGCAGGCAACATGAAACCTTTTTGTGAACCACTAACTGCAGCATCTATACCCCATTCCTCCATGTTGAATTCCATGCTAGCAATTGAACTAACACCATCAACAAATAATAAAGCTGAATGTTGTGCCGCATCCATAGCTTTGCGTACTCCAGCAATATCACTAGTTACGCCAGTTGCAGTTTCATTATGCGTCGCTAACACGGCTTTAATTTCTTGCTCTGAATCTGCAAGTAAACGTGCTTCTAAAGCATCTACAGGAATACCTTTACCCCATTCAACTTCATGCATTTCTACTTCAAAGCCTAAACGCTGCGCCATGCTCATCCACAAATGGCTAAACTGTCCAAACCGATAAATTAAGACTTTATCACCTGGATTTAAAGTATTAGTTAAGGCAATTTCCCAACCTGCTGTACCTGTAGCTGGAAATACGAATGCTTGCCCTGTTTCAGTTCTGAAGACTTTTTTCAAATCTTCTAACACAGGCTTTAATAAATCTGGAAAAATCGGCGACCTATGATCTTCCATAGGTAAATGCATTGCACTTAAAATTTCGTGGGGAACGTTAGTAGGTCCAGGAATAGTTAGATGATTACGACCTGCCATTAGCTTACCTCTATAAAATAAATATCCATATTAACACTTAGTTAAATACACGACAAAACCATTGATGATGCCATAGCAATTTTAAATCATCAAGTCAGGCACAAAATTTTAAGCCAAATATGTTTTAATTTGAGCTAAAACACTGTCTGCATCTAAACCACATAAGCTTAATAATTCTTCACGACTACCTTGATCTACAAAACTATCTGGCAAACCTAAATTTAAGATTGGAATTAAAACTTTTTGTTGTTGTAAATATTCATTTACCGCACTCCCAGCACCGCCAGCAATTACATTTTCTTCTATAGTAACCAACATGTTATGACTACTAGCTACATCTAAAATCAAATCAGTGTCTAAAGGTTTAATAAAACGCATATTTACTACCGTAGCATTTAATTTTTCAGCTACAATTTTTGCAGGAGCAACCATACTACCCCAAGCTAAAATAGCAATTTTTCGCCCACGCTGACACATTTCTGCAATTCCTATAGGTAGTTCTTGCATAGCCTCTACAACTTTAATCCCTGGGCCTTTGCCGCGTGGATAACGTACTGCTACTGGCCCTGAATATAAATAACCCGTGTATAACATTTGCCGAGCTTCATTTTCATCTGCTGGAGCCATAACTACCATATTAGGAATACAACGCAAATAACTATAATCAAAACTGCCTGCATGAGTTGGGCCATCTGGGCCGACCAAACCTGCACGATCAATTGCAAATAACACATCTAAATTTTGAATCGCAACATCATGAATTAACTGATCGTAAGCACGTTGCAAAAAAGTAGAGTAAATTGCTACTACTGGTTTAGCACCTTGACAAGCTTGCCCTGCCGCCAAAGTCACCGCATGTTGTTCAGCAATTGCTACATCAAAATAACGTTTCGGATACTGTTTAGAAAATTCCACTAAGCCAGAACCCTCACGCATTGCAGGCGTAATGCCTAATAATTTTTCATCTTGCGCTGCCATATCACATAACCACTGCCCAAAAACTTGGGTATAAGTTGGATGTGGTGAAGGTGCAGATTTAGGCAAACTATTTTTACTCGGATCAAAAGCAGGCACACCATGATAGGCTAATGGATCTTTTTCCGCTGGCGCATAACCCTTGCCTTTTTTAGTAACAATATGCAAAAATCTTGGCCCAGAAATATGTTTCAAATTTTCTAAAGTTGATACCAACATCTCTATATCATGTCCATCAATTGGGCCAATATAATTAAAACCCAATTCTTCAAATAAAGTTCCTGGAACAATCATACCTTTCATATGTTCTTCAGTTTTACGCGCCAATTCCCATACACTGGGCATTTTACTCAAAACTTTTTTGCTTTCCTTGCGCATCGAAGAATATAGTTTACTGGACAACACTTTAGTTAAATAATTGCTCATAGCCCCTACAGGTGGGGAAATTGACATGTCATTATCATTCAAAATCACTAAAACATTGGCATCCAGCGCACCAGCATGATTCATGGCCTCATACGCCATCCCACCTGTAATACTGCCATCGCCAATAATAGCTACCATTTGCTGGTCATCACCTTTTAATTCTGAAGCAATCGCCATTCCCAATGCAGCACTAATTGAAGTACTAGAATGTCCAACCCCAAAAGCATCATATTTACTTTCAGCACGCTTAGGAAATGCTGACACCCCACCTTTCGTGCGAATAGTGGTCATTCTATCCTTACGTCCAGTTAAAATTTTATGTGGATATGCTTGATGCCCAACATCCCACACTAATTGATCGGCAGGAGTATGAAAAACATAATGCAATGCTACTGTCAGTTCCACCGTACCTAAGCCTGCAGAAAAATGCCCTCCAGATTGACTTACAGTTTCGGTTAAAAATTCACGTAGCTCTTTGGCAAGTGCAGGCAGTTGAGATTTTGAAAGTTCACGTACATCATCTGGACTATTAATGTTGTCAAGTATAGGGTAACTCCCTGATGAATTTTTCATGATTACGATGTCCTTGAGTAGCGCATTATTTATTTAAACAAGGCTGAGTATGCTCAAATAAAATAAAAGGGGCTGATTATGCAGGTCTAATACCGACTAATCAAGTCAGAAATTAAGAAGTGTTCTAATGGTCACGCTGAATAATATACAATGACAAAGACCTTAATAAATCCGCTTCAGCTCCAAAATTAGCTAAACTAAGTAAAGCTTGTTGATGTAACTCTTCAGCTTTAGCTTTTGCACCGGCTAAACCTAATAAGGCTGGATAAGTTGGTTTCGCTGCATTTTTATCTTTACCTTGAGTTTTACCTAAAGTTAGCGTATCACTCTCTTCATCCAAAATATCATCTTTAACTTGAAACGACAAACCAATACATTTTGCATAATGATCCAAACTTTTAGCTACTTCAGGTGCAATATTAACTCCAGCAAAAGTTGCCATTTGCACACTCGCACGAATTAATGCGCCAGTTTTATGAATATGCATATTTTCTAATTCAGGTAAATTTAACTCATAACCAA
>DAOUSJ010000065.1 GCA_030627285.1 Methylococcaceae bacterium
CTAAAAGCTTTACAAGCCATATTGCAAATTAAAATTATTGATTAATTACTTACTTAGTGTATACAATGTATATACAAATTTAGGAGAGCAATATGTCTGTAGCAATATCAAAATGGGGTAATAGTGCAGCACTTCGATTGCCTAAAAATATCTTAGAAACAATATCACTACATATAGGGGATAAGGTAAATTTAGTCCAAAGAGGTCACACCATTGTTATTGAACCATGTAGACCTTCTTTAGAAGAATTGCTAGCAAAAGTAACTGACAGCAATAAACATGCTTCAGTTTTCAAAGATCAAAAAGGCAATGAACTTTTATGATTTTTGTACCTAATATTGGTGATATTGTCATTGTAGATTTCAACCCTCAAGCAGGTCATGAACAAGCAGGAAAACGTCCTGCTTTAGTGTTGAGTCCCAAAAATTTTAATAAAATCACTGGTTTTGCTTGGTTATGCCCTATAACAAATCAAGCTAAAGACTACCCTTTTGAAGTAAAAATAGAAGGAAGTAAAAAGACTACTGGGGTAATCCTAACAGACCAGATGAAATCTCTTGATTGGTCTGCAAGAAACCTTCATAAAGTTGATACTGTAAACTCTGATTGTATCTCAAATGTTAAATCTATAATCAATACTATTCTTTCTGCATAGCAGCATAAATTAGGTTACATTCTTTATATTAGCCCAACATTTCACCAAATAATTCAATTTAAATAGCCTTAGTTGTGGGTAATAGTTGTTGATTTTTAAAGATATTTTTTTTATTTATGGTAATTACAACAAAATCAAATAGGTTAAATCCAAAAAATAATATACACTAGTGCAGAATATAGCGTAGATATGAATTTTTTAACCACCATAATTTATTCAATGCGGCTAAAAAATAAATATTTAGATTACGAAAAATCATGTAATCTAATACAAGCGTTATATTTTTTGCATTGAAAAAACAAATTAACAAACTATTCTCGTAATGGTGATATCGAAAATAGTATTTTATTATTCACCATAATATAAAGAAAATACAATATGAGTAAAGGTACTGTTAAGTGGTTTAACGCGGACAAAGGTTTCGGTTTTATTACTCCAGAAGACGGAAGTAAAGATTTGTTTGTTCATCATTCTGAAATTCAAGCTGGCGGTGAATATGCAACATTGAATGATGGTCAAACCGTTGAATTCGAAGTTGGACAAGGACAGAAAGGACCATGTGCAAATAAAGTTGTTGTAGTTTAAGCAATAGCACATAACAAAAATTAAGCGGTCGGTCAAAAGCATCACAGTTTTTGGCTGCCGTTTATTTTATTGATAATTTCAAAAAATACCTCCTTAAATTTCCAGCACTAATTTTTCAAGTTTAAATGGCTATAATTTAATTTTTAATGCATGTAATTTACGATATAAATGCGTACGTTCCATACCGATTGCCATCGCCAATTTAGCCACACTGCCAGAATTTTTATCAAAATGATATTCTAAATAAGATTTTTCGAAATGCTCGCGTGCTTCTTTAAGCGGTAAATTGAAAAACTCAGGAATTGCCATTGACATCATTGGTTCTTCTGCAATTGAACCCAATGCATCTTTCACTTCATCCAATTCAATATCATTACCTGCACCTAAAATCATTAAACGTTGCACTAAATTCTTTAATTCACGCACATTACCGCGCCAACTATAATGCCTCAAAAAATTTTGCGCAGCCATAGAAAACTTTCTAAAAGGTAATTTTTCTAATCGCACAAAATAATCCACATAAAATTGTAATAAACTAGGAATATCTTCACTATGCTCACGCAATGGTGGAATTTCTAAAGTTACTCCAGTTAATAAATAATACAAATCTTGGCGAAAACGTCCAGCCTGCACAGCTTCATTTAAATCTGTCCTAGTGGTAACAATAATTCTAACATCCACCCATACTGCAACACTACCGCCAATCCGTAAAAAAGAACTAGATTCTAAAGCACTTAACAACCGCACTTGAGTTTCATGATCCATTTCTGCGATTTCACTTAAAAATAACGTTCCACCATGTGCTTGTTCCAATAGACCAGGATAAATTCTACCTTGCTCTTCTTTACCAAAAAATTCTACTGCTGAATT
This sequence comes from Methylococcaceae bacterium, assembly GCA_030627285.1. Classification (GTDB taxonomy): domain Bacteria; phylum Pseudomonadota; class Gammaproteobacteria; order Methylococcales; family Methylomonadaceae; genus WTBX01. Next base: position 2,111 of record DAOUSJ010000065.1, read on the forward strand.
TTCAGGCGCAATACTACCAACTACTACATCAATAAAAGCTCCATCGCTACCAGAACTATGCTGATGTAAATAACGTGCATATAATTCTTTACCTACACCAGCTTCACCAACAAATAACACCCGCATTTCATGCTGTGCCAAACGCTTAACTTGATCTTTGGTGCGTTCAACAATCGCACTTTTACCTATAGGTTCAATAGTCAACATTAACTGTTGCTTCAGCCCCAGATTTTCTTGTTGCAAATTATGCGTTTCTAAAGCTCGTTCTACAGTCAACAATAATTTAGCTAACGATAACGGTTTTTCTAAAAAATCATAAGCTCCTAATCGAGTAGCCTCAACTGCAGTTTCAACTGATCCATGCCCAGACATCATAATCACTGGACATAAAATTTCAGTTGCCTGTGACCACTCTTTTAACAAAGTAATTCCATCAGTATCTGGCATCCAAATATCTAATAAAATTAAACACGGTTCCTGCTGTTTTTTCTTTTCCCTAGCTACAGTAGCATTTTCTGCCATTTCTACTAGATAACCTTCATCCACAAGAATTTCTGCTACCAAACCACGAATATCAGGCTCATCATCAACTACTAAAATATACGGTTTATCACTCATTATGTTATTGTTTTAAAAGTTAAATAATTTTCAAGCACATGGTAATTGCATAATAAAACCCGCGCCACGGGTATAAGTTTTATCTACCCAAATCAAACCTCCATGTTCAATAATAATTTTTTTCACAATCGCCAACCCCAAGCCAGTACCTTTCAGTTTAGTGGTTACATATGGCTCAAATAAAGTATCTACTTGCGCAATATCAATCCCAATACCTTCATCATAAATACTTAATTCTAAATACTTAGTATGATTATGTTGCGCTAATTGCAAATTAATTTCAATTAAGCCAGTATTATCCATGGCTTCTTGGGCATTTTTCAACAAATTATGTAATACCTGACGCATACTTACAGGATTAGCCATTATATTAGCTAAATTAATCTCAATCAGCATGTTAAATTTAATCCGTCCATGCAGGTTATACAACACCAAAATTTCTTGAATCAAATCATGCAAATTCAACTGTTCTTGATGTGGTTTCGATGGTTTAGCATATTCAGAAAAATCATCCACCATACGTTTCATAGCTTCAACTTGTTGCACAATAGTGCGTGTAGAACGCTGCAAAATATCCGCATCTGCTGCTTCCAATTGCGATGCCAACTTGTGTTGCAAACGCTCTGCCGCCAATTGAATTGGTGTTAACGGATTTTTAATTTCATGCGCTAACCGTCGTGCAACCTCACCCCAAGCCGCATTCTTTTGTGCCTGAATTAAATCAGTTAAATCATCAAATACAACTACTGCACCTATTTGCTGATGCGAATGCAAAAATAACGGCGTACCTCGACACAATAATTCTTGCCTACCGCTAACACCTAAAAACGCAATGCGTTCTTGCCAAATTTCCTGTGCAGTTTCAATTTGTTGCTGCACAGCTAAAAAAAATTCTGCTAAAGAAGTATTTTCATCAGCTAATTTAGCTAAACTATGCGTGCCAAAACTATCTGGTTTACAATGCAAAATTTGATAAGCTGCCTGATTGGCGGTACGAACTTGCAAATTAGCATCAAAACTTAACACACCTGCACTTACATTCGCCAAAATAGATTCTAAATAAGCCCGTTGTTGTTCCACTTCAAAACTAGCAGCTTTGGCTTGATCGCGTGATTGCGCAATCCTTTGGGTCATTTGATTAAAAGATTGCACTAAGAATCCCAAATCATCTTCCATCATTACTGGCAATTGCTGCTCATAATCTCCAGCTGCTACTGCTTGCGTACCTTTTACCAAAGCTTTTACTGGTGCTACAATGTGCCGAATGCTGATAAAAGCCACCCAAATTGCAGCTAACAAACTTAATAACAACACTAAAATTAAGGCTAAAGCAAAGCTACTTTTCAAAGAATCACGCAAAAAACTCATTTCTTGGTAACGTACAAATGCAAATTCAATCGAATCAGCTAAATCCGCCATTCTCACAGGTACGGGATATAAAGTTTGTAAATAACGCATTTGTTCGCCTTGAATCGGCACAATTACTTGAATCACTAACACGCCACTAGCAGTTGATTCTAAAGCAATATAATTTTGCGTTTGCCGCAGGCGCAACCAAGCTGATTGATTAAGTAATTGCGGCACAATGTCACTCGAATTACTACTAAAAGCAATAATCCGTCCTTGTTTAGATAATAAAGTCATTTCTAAAGCATCTAAATTTTCCCGCAAAGTAGAAATTTCCAACGCCATTAAGGTTTCAGAACTAATATCTAATAATTTTTCGCTAGCTATTTGAGTTTGTTTAGAATGCCAATTCATCCGTTGATCTAATGATGCTTGACTCAGTTCTAAAGCATCCTCCATCGCCTTATCAATCTCAACATTAAACCAACTATCAATGCCTTGATGCAAAAATTGTACCGAAAAATAAAACACAATCGCCGCTGGTGATAACGCCAATAATACGAATAGCGACACCATTCTAGTGGTTAAACGCGAACCAGCTTGTTTTTGGCGCAATTGTTGGATTAATGAATAAACATTCACCCCAACTAAAATTAACAATACTAAGGATCCTAGGCTGTTAATTAATACCAAATACGAATATAAATTATCAAACTCTAATTCACCTTGGGTGGCTGAACTCATAAGCTGTAAGGCTACTAAAATCAAGCCAAACAAGAGTAAAATCAACAGGCTTACCGGTAATTTTATTCTGTTAAATCCCATACATACCATTCACTAGATAAATTCCATTGGCTTGCAAAATAAGACAATGCTCTTAATGGCACTGGCAAGTTTTCACGCTTTAAGTCTAATTTAATCCGCACAATATAATTTTCATCTGCTTGCAATAAATTAGCTGGAAATACAGTTAAATTTCGAATCCGCGCCAATTCTTTGATGGCATTTTCTAACGATGAAAAACGTTGAAATCTAGCTGTAGTTTGATTGTTCACGCTATAACTATTTAATAATGCATGATAACGAATTTGATAATCATATAAGCGCGTTAAAATAGTTTGATTCCACCACTGATGTTGTTGTTGCAATTCAAATTGCACTTGCCAAGTTAATATTATGCTGCTATTTATCGCTTGAATCGCTACAGGACTTAAATTAAAGTCTATATCTGCATTTAAAACATAGTTTTGTCGCTGCAAATTTAAGCTAGCACGATTAATATTGCTAGAAAATTCTGCCGCTATTACACTATTGTTAATTACACTCCAAGTGGCTACCAATATTCCAAGCAGCCACAACCTGAAATTCATTAACGTTTGCCAATCCGCGCATAATAAAAACCATCCATAGAATCTACACTAGGTAAAATTTGGCGACCAACTTGTTGTTGCAAACCCCATTCTGCTGCAATTGGAATTTCAAAACTATCTTTATGCCTCGCCAAAAATTGCAAAATTTGCACTTCATTTTCAGATTTTAAGACTGAACAAGTTGCATATACCAACACACCTCCAACTGCTAACAACCCCCACATAGCATCTAAAATTTGCGTTTGCAAAGCACATAAGGTTTCAATATCGTCTGCACGGCGTAAAAATTTAATATCTGGATGCCGACGAATTACCCCTAAAGCTGAACATGGCGCATCAATTAAAATCCGCTCAAATAAATTTCCATCCCACCAAGTTTCTGGCTGACAAGCATCTGCTACCACAGTAGTTGCTGTTAAATTTAATCGTTGTAAATTATCTGCTAATCTTTGCATACGTTTAGCACTAACATCTATAGCAACCATATCTACACTAGGACATTGTTCTAAAATTGCCGCAGTTTTACCCCCTGGAGCAGCACAAACATCTAATACTCGCATTTTTGCTTGAACATTTAACACTGATGCTGCCAATTGCGCCGCACTATCTTGTACTGAAACCCAACCTTGAGTAAATTTAGGTAATTTTTCTACTGCTACCGCTTGCTGTAATTTAATTGCCCCTGCAACTAATGGCATTTCTGTTGCTGAAATATTTTCCGCAGCCAATAAATTTTTATATTCAGATGTAGAACTATGCTGTTGATTTACTCGCAAAACCATCGGTGCTGGCTGATTATTCGCCTGCATAATAGCTTCAGCTTGAGATTCCCAATCAGATTTTAAAGATTTAATTATCCATGCTGGATGCGAAAACCAAGCTGTTTGCTGTTGTGATAATTGAGATTCTAAGCTTGCTTGTTCACGTAAATAATTTCTTAAAACTGCATTTAAAACTGCTTTTGCCCAAGTTTTTTTACCCACAGATGCTACGGTTTCTGCTACTGCTGCATGTGGTTTTACCCGCATAGAACGCAATTGATGAATCCCCATTAAGATTAGGATTTTAATATCTGTGTCTTTACGCCGAATGGGTTTAGGTAATAATTGGCTAAGAATAAAATCTAGGGTGTGATAATCACGCATTACGCCATAACTGAGGGCTTGAATAAATGCCCGTTCAGAAGCTGATGTTACTAAAGCTAATGTAGTGTCTAAAGCTGAAGTTAAAGAGCGTCCGTCTTTAATTACACTAACTAGGATGTTAACAGTTAAAGATCTAGTATTCATAAGCCTAAATGTAAACCATTAATTTTATGCGCAGTTAAAAAAGCCGCTACTGGCAAGCGTTTTCCATTGGGCAACTGTACTTCTAATAATTGCAATACACCTGCACCAGTACCAACTAATAATTGTTGTTTCTGGTCACTATAAACTTCCCCAGCAGTTAATTTAACTGGACTATCAAGCACAATTTTAGCTTGCCAAATACGCAAAGTTTTACCAGCATAAGTGGTTTGCGCTACTGGCCAACTATTCAAACCCCGAATTTTTCTATCCAATATTACTGCTGAATCTTGCCAATCTAAAATTGCTTCAGATTTTTCTAATTTAGAAGCATACGTAACTAAAGTTTCGTCTTGAATTTCAGGCTCTAAATCTCCAATTTCCAATTGGGATAAGACTTTTTCTAAACCTATAGCACCAAGTTTAGATAATTTATCATGTAAATCACTGCTGGTATCTTGCGCCCCAATATGGCAAATTTCTTTATGTAACATATCCCCTGCATCTAGTTTTTTGATTACTTGCATAATAGTTACTCCAGTTTGCGCATCTCCAGCAATAATAGCTCTGTGAATTGGTGCAGCTCCACGCCAACGCGGCAATAATGAACCATGAATGTTCAAACAACCATGTTTAGGCGCATCTAACACTGCTTGCGGTAACATTAAACCATATGCGACTACTATTAATACATCAGCTTTAAATGCTTGTAAGGTCGTTAAAGTATCAGCTAATTTAAAATTTTCTGGCTGCAAAACTGGAATATTAGCTGATAATGCCAATACTTTAATTGGACTAGGAGTTAATTTTCTACCTCTACCAGCAGGACGATCTGGTTGAGTATATACAGCACAAACTTCATGCTTGGAATCTAATAAGGTTTGTAAAGTCGGAACTGCAAATTCAGGTGTACCTGCAAAAATAATTTTCATTAATTAATCTCCATATGACCAATAAATATCAGTACATTAGCGCAATAATAAAACTGGTTTTTTACTGTGTAATAACATTTTAAGCGTAAAACTACCTAACAATAAATCATGCACGCGCGTATGACTAAAAGCCCCCATAATGGTAAGATCAATTTTATGTTGTTGTTGATATGCAGCCAATTCTAAATCCACTTTGCCGCTTAAATTAGCAAACGTTACTTGAATGCCAGCAGCTTCTAATTGTTTAGCCCGATCTTCCAAAGATAAATCACCATGTTTTACCGGTTTGTTTACTCCAACTAAATGACAATGTAAATCTTGACATAAACTACTTTTAACCACCATATCAATAGTTTTGCCAGCAATTTCACTGCCATCATAAGCTAACATAATTTCTTTAGGTGGAGTAAATTCAGTATTCACCATCAAGATAGGTCTATGCAAAGCACGAATAACCGTTTCCAATTGGCTGCTAATATGCGGCGCAGGTAATTGTTGTCCTTCCATACCCAAAACTAAAAATTGAATCTTATCTTCTAATTCAATTAAGGTTTCCGCTAAACCTCCATGTCTTTGCAAACTTATAGGCGCAGAAATACCAGCTTGCCGAACTCTTTCCAATGCCGCATCTAACAACAATTTACCCTGTTGTTGCAATAATTTACTGTTTTGAGATTCTGATTGAATTAATTCATCCAACAATTTTTTTTGACTGCCCAAACCAATATTGCCAGATAAATTAGTTTTAGTAGTATTTGTTGGTTGATTTACACTGTGTAATAAAGTTAATGGAGCTGCTAAACGTTGCGACAACCATGCTGCATAATCACAGACCGCAGTATTTAACCTAGATTTATCAATGCAAGCAACAATTTGTTGTGACTGTTTCATTAGTGACCTCCCAAAATATTATCAATTTCTTCAGGTTTATCATGAATTCCAAATCTATCAATAATAGTGGCACTGGCAGAATTTAAACCAACTAATTCAACTTCAGCACCTTCACGTCTAAATTTTATTACTACTTTATCTAGAGCTGCGACTGCAGATATATCCCAAAAATGCGCTTGTTCTAAATCTATAATTACTTTATCAACTACAGTTTTAAAATTAAATGCCGCTACAAATTTATCTGCGGAATTAAAAAATACTTGCCCCTTAACTTTATAAATAGAGGTTGCATTGTCCGCATCTAATTTAGTTTCCACATACATGAAATGACTGATTTTATTTGCAAAAAATAATGCTGCCAATAAAACTCCTACAAAAACTCCATAAGCTAAATTATGCGTCCAAACCACTACAATTACTGTTGATAACATGACTATATTACCTGACAATGGGTGAGTTTTTAATTGCATTAATGATTCCCAGCTAAAAGTTCCAATAGAAACCATAATCATTACTGCAACTAAGGCTGCCATGGGGATTTGTTTAATCCAAGTATCTAAAAATACCACCATAATTAGTAGAAATACGCCAGCTATGAGAGTTGATAAACGTCCACGCCCACCTGATTTAACATTGATTACCGATTGCCCAATCATTGCACATCCAGCCATGCCACCTAATAAACCTGAACCAATATTAGCTAAACCTTGACTTTTACATTCACGATTTTTATCACTACTAGTATCAGTTAAATCATCAATAATAGTGGCTGTCATCAATGATTCCAATAACCCTACTATTGCCATCGCAGCTGCATAAGGAAATATTATTTCTAAAGTTGTGAAATTCAATGGTACTTCTGGCAATAAAAAAATTGGCAAGGTGTCGGGTAAATCTCCCATATCACCTACAGTACGCACATCAATTTGAAAATAAATTGCAATAATAGTTAATGTTAAGATGCACACTAGTGGCGACGGAATAGTTTTTCCAATAATTGGTAAATATGGAAATAAATAAATAATTCCTAAGCCGCCAGCAGTCATAGCATAAACATGCCAAGTAACATTGGTTAATTCAGGTAATTGCGCCATAAAAATTAAAATTGCCAGCGCGTTTACAAATCCAGTGACCACCGATTTAGCCACAAAACTCATTAAGCTACCAATATTTATATAGCCTGCAATCACTTGTAAGACTCCAGTCAAAATAGAAGCTGCCAATAAATATTGCAAACCATGTTCTTTGACCAAAAGCACCATTAATAATGCCATAGCACCAGTAGCTGCGGAAATCATTGCTGGTCTGCCACCAACAAAAGCTGTAATCACTGCAATACAAAATGAAGCGTATAAACCTATTTTTGGGTCGACTCCAGCAATAATTGAAAACGCAATTGCTTCGGGAATTAATGCCAGTGCTACTACTGTACCTGCAAGTACATCACCGCGAATATTTCCAAACCAATCTTGTTTAGTTGAACTTAAAAGCATGTAAATCCTATTAATAAAAAATATATGTACAAAGTTTGTTACAAAGTTATCCACACCAAAATAAGGCTAATTTCAAGCGCATAAGTAGACGCTAATTTAAATTTTTCTGACCAAGATAAATGCTGCCAATAATCTGTGGTGTTATGCTTATAATCTAGCCAATAAGTAAATAATTTATTTCCGCTAACTTCTATTAAATGCGGTAAAGCTTTATAAAAGCGTGATAGACCAAAAATTATTAGCGTTAAAATTATATAAAAACTAATTTGTTCAGTTTGTGAATCATTAGTGTGGAACAAATGCTCTACGGATAAGTCAAATGAATATTCAATAATTTCAAATATATGTCCTATAATCCAACTAAACATATCTAATAATTCATCGAAAAAAATTATGCTAAGAAATAATAAGGCAAATTTTTGACTAATTTTAATAATGTGGTGATTTAATTCATTCATAAGCGTAGCCTTAGAAAAAAATATAGTATTAAAAATTCAGGTTTAAATTAATTGTAGTTTAAATATTAGCCAATAAAGTATCTAATTTATTCGCGAAGGCTTGTTTGTCACGTTGATTAAACGCTGCCAACCCACTAGTATGAATCCCACTTGCGCGTAAAGTATCATTAAAATCACGCATAGTTAATTGGCTTTGAATGGTTTCAGTGGTATAAAATTCACCACGCGGATTTAAAGCATAAGCTTGCAGAGTTAAAACTTCAGCCGCCAAAGCAATATCACTGGTAATAACTAAATCACTACTATTTAAACGTCGTATAATCTCATTATCAGCCACATCAAAACCTGCAGCTACGCGCACAAAACTTATATATGTCGAGAGTGGAATATGCATAGCATGATTAGCCACTAAAATTAGCTCTATTTTTTTACGCGTGGCGGCTTTAAACAAAATTTCTTTAATAACCACAGGGCAAGCATCGGCATCCACCCATATTTTCATAAATTTTTCCTAAAGGTTAAATAATTTTTAGACTAATAAATCAGTAACATGCGGCGCAATAACTTTATACATTGCTTGGTGAATTTTCATATTGCCGGCAATTAAATTACCTGAAGTTAAATAGGTTTCCTTAAAAGAAAAATCCGTAACTGCTCCGCCTGCTTCTTGCAATAATAAAATTCCAGCAGCAATATCTACTGTTGGTAAAGCTATTTCCCAAAATCCATCTACACGACCC
>DAOUSJ010000109.1 GCA_030627285.1 Methylococcaceae bacterium
CCCATTTTACCAGCTCATATTTTGTCATTTAATCATAGTATGGCACGACTGGGAAAAAAATCATCCTACCCTCCAGTAGGCTTATTAACCGTTGCAGCCATGCTTCCCAATGATTGGGAATTAAAATTAGTAGATCACAATGTACGTGAAATTACTGAAGCTGAATGGGACTGGGCAGAATTGGTGATGATTTCTGCGATGATTCCACAAAAACAAGATTTGCATGCACAAGTTAAAGCATCTAAAGCGCATGGAAAACCCGTAGTAGTTGGCGGCCCTTATCCAAGCTCACTACCTGAAGAAGCTGGCAGCAGTGGCGCAGATTACTTGGTCTTAAATGAAGGTGAAATTACTGTGCCTATGTTTTTAGAAGCTCTAGCAGCTGGAGAAACTAATGGTATATATCGCACCGCAGAAAAACCAGATGTTACCAATACACCACTGCCACGTTATGATTTAATAGATTTCAACGATTACGCCAACTTATCAGTTCAGTTTTCCAGAGGTTGTCCGTTTTTATGTGAATTTTGCGATATTATTACCTTATATGGACGCAAACCAAGAGTTAAAACCCCAGAACAAATGTTGCAAGAATTTGAGGTAATTTATAATTTAGGTTGGCGCGGTGTAGTTTCAGTTATTGACGATAATTTTATTGGCAATAAACGCCACGCTAAAAATTTTTTAATTGCTTTAAAAGCATGGGTAATCGAAAAAAATTATCCATTTATGTTTATTACTGAAGCCTCGGTAGATTTAGCAGCAGAAACTGAATTAATGGCTTTAATGGTTGAATGTAATTTCAAGGGTGTATTTTTAGGCATAGAAACTCCTGATGAAGCTAGTTTAGTAGTTACTAAAAAAACCCAAAATATACGTTCGCCTTTGTTGGAATCTTTGCAAAAAATCAATCAATCTGGCATGATTATTATAGCTGGAATGGTAATTGGTTTTGATGGAGAAAAAACTGGCGCTGGCACTAGGATTGTAGATTTTCTTGAAACAGCTGCTATTCCTATGGCAAATTTTGGAATTTTACAAGCTTTACCAACTACCGCTTTATGGACTAGATTAGAAAATGAACAACGCCTATTAAGTGAAACTGGTGATGGTATTACTACCAAACCTATGAACTTTGAACCTACACGCCCAGCTACAGAAATTATTCAAGAATACATAGATGCAAACTGGCAATTATATGAACCAAAAATTTATTTAGCTCGTATTTTTCGCCATTGCATGTCAGCAACTATTATTAATAATGGTTCAATCATGGATCTTAGTTGGCAAGAATTTAAATTTAGAATCCAAAAACTTGATAATAAGCTATTTAATTTCATGTTACATCTGTTTTGGCAGCATGGTTTTGTTATGCCAACTCGACTAGATTTTTGGAAATACTTGTTTAAACTAACTATTAAAAAACCTAAAGCTATTATGCCATTTTTGTTTAATTGTGCGATTTTTGAAGATTTAGATACACATAGAAATCTAGTTAAAGATAATATGCAGGCATTTACTTAATTAAGACTTTCGCAAATTTGGAATCAAGTAAAATGATTACTTAATCAATTGAATTGGCAAAATGTCAATATAGCAGATATGTTAGCGGTATCGTTAATTTATTTGCATACCGATAGCAAGAAACATTACCCTATTAATTATCGTATTTATGCAACTAAAATAATAAAGTTAGAAATAACTTGTTTTTTAACTATAATATGAGTAAAGAGCTAAAATATCCAAGTATCCAAGCCTATTTTAGTTATTAGCGAAAGTCCCATTAAAATAAAAAAATGATTAAAAATACTAAAGTAAATATCACTCTTTCAATTGACACTCTAAAAAACGCACTCATAACTCCAGTTAAATTCCCTAATAATAATTATGATGCTAAGGTAAATCTAATAGGTTGTATCTATGATCAAAAAGGATTAGTTCATACGTCATCACTACTTAGAAGAGCAGGTAACGTAGTACAAACATCAGAAAATGATTTTATTCCATGCATAAGTAATGCCAAGTCACATATAACAGGAACTAGTATCTATGGTGGCATTATCGCTTTACATTTTGGACATTGTTTGTTAGAAACTTTTTCTAGGGTCTGGTATTTTTTACAAAACACCCAAAATGAGATTTATTTTTTATTACTACCACATCATAAATTTAATTCTTTAACAGATATACCTGTATGGATTCAAAAACTATTTTCAGGTTTTGCAGTTAATTTTGATCGAATTCATTTTGTTACTGAAATTACCAGTTTCGAACAATTAATTATTCCTATGCCAGGGTTTGTTATAGGAGATTATTGTAACCCTAAACAAGCAGAGGCTTTAGCTACAATAGGCAAGCAATTAACTGCCAATAATATTTATACCAACAAAAAAATATGGCTCAGCAGATCTAAATTAAAAAAAGGTACAATTGCTGGAGAACAAGATTTTGAAATAGCCTTGGCTAAAGAAGATTTTGTGATTATTCATCCAGAATTATTATCCTTAGATAAACAAATCGCCATATTTAATGAAGCCCAAATAATTACAGGTTTTGTCGGTTCAGCTTTTCATACAGTATTATTAGCCCATAAAAGTACCGCTAAATTAATTCATTTTTCTAGAGATAATAACACTAGAGGTAATAAAATAAATAGCAATTATTTAATTTGTGCTGAGGCTAAAAATTTTACAATTGAATATTATAAGTTTTTTATACATTCTTCCAAAATGTTAAATGGATTTAATGCTAATACTAATACAATGCAGGACTTAACTAAAGTTTGGCAGGTTCTATATGAACAAGAATTAGTAACCACTAAAAATTATTTTGATCCTGATTTAAGATTAAAACTACAACAACTAGATACAATATCTAAACAACATTACCCAAATTTATTTAAAGAAAAACTTACGGAACAAGGTATAAAGAAAGTAGTAGTTGTTAATCAATCTGTACGTCGTATGCATGCTCTAGCTAAACAAATTAACATAAAAAATTATTTAGAAATTGGAGTTGCCAATGGAAATACATTTTTAAATCTTACTTTACCTTATAAAACCGCAGTTGATCCTAAATTTAGATTTCCATTAGATGAAATTCGCAAACAACATCCAAATGATAATTTTCAAGAATTAAGTTCGGATAAATTTTTTTCAACACTAACTGCAAATATATATTACGATTTAGTATTTATTGATGGGTTGCGTACATTTGAGCAACATTATAGGGGCTTATGTAATGTCTTGTTACATTCTAAATCTAATACTATTATTTTAATTGATAGCACTAAACCTAATGATGTATATTCTACTATGAGGCAACAGCATAAGTGTTATAAACGCCGTGGTGAAACAGGCAATAACAATAAATCTTGGCATGGAGATGTATTTAAAGTTGTATTTGCCTTACATGATTTTCATCCAGGATTAAATTATCGCACTATTGTAGGTTCAGGAAATCCACAAACTGTAGTTTGGCGTTCTAATAATGGCTGGAGAGAACCAAAATTTAATTCATTAGAAACTATTTCTAGGTTAAGCTATTTTGATCTTATGGATAATATGAATA
>DAOUSJ010000112.1 GCA_030627285.1 Methylococcaceae bacterium
AATATTTTTATTTCTGAAGGCGCAGGTGTGGAAGCGATTGTGGCAGAAATGGAAGCTGCTGGACAAGAAGTGCCGCGTGATGCTTTTGGACATATTAAATTAGATGCGGTTAATCCTGGTAAATGGTTTGGAGAGCAATTTGCAAGTATGATTGGCGCAGAAAAAACCTTGGTACAAAAATCTGGTTATTTTGCTCGTGCAGCTGCGGCTAACATAGAAGATATGCGCTTAATTAAATCTTGTGCTGATTTAGCCGTTGAATGTGCATTACGACGTGAATCTGGAGTTATGGGGCATGATGACGATCAAGCTTATATTTTACGGGCAATTGAATTTCCACGGATTAAAGGTGGTAAACCGTTTGATATTGATACTGCTTGGTTTAGCCAAACTTTAACTGAAATTCAGCAACAAAAAGGTGAAGTTGTAGCCGTAAGTCATTAATTTCAGCTTTAAATATTGTAGGCGTGGCTTTAGCCGCATTTTAATTTCCATTTTTATTTAGTGCGGCTAAAGCCCTGCCTACGTTACAATTATGTAGTAATTCAAAATATTGCGTAGATAAGATTTTAGATATATTTTAACCTTAAATCTTGTAGGTGTGGCTTTAGTCGCATTTTTTTAATCTAAATTAAGTTTCTCGAGTAAACAAATAATATCCAACTTTACCAGCAATTTTATGTTGTAAACATTTCCATGTTGGTGGCATCTGAGTTAATTCTAACTCAGCTTCAACTTCTAAGTAAATTTTTGCATTTGCTTTTAACCAACCTTTATCTTCCAAGCATTGGCAGGTTTGTATTGCTAAATTTTTGCTAAATGGAGGGTCTAAAAACACTACATCTACTGCTTGAATATTGCCATCTAAAAAATGTATAACTTCAGTTTGGCAGCATTTGATTTGATTGGCTTTTAAAACCATCGCATTAGCGGCTAAATGTTGACATGCAATTGAATTTTGTTCCACTTGAGTCACTGATTTTGCCCCGCGTGAAGCAGCTTCAAAACCTAAAGCACCACTACCAGCATATAAATCTAAACAATCTCGCCCTAAAATATCATGCCGCAACCAATTAAATAGCGTTTCGCGAATTCTTGCTGGCGTAGGTCGTAGGCCTAATTCAGGGCTAAATTTAAGTTGGCGACTGCGCCATTCACCGCCAATAATTCTAAGTTTATTTTCCATTTTGAGTAACATCACCACCGACAGTAATTGTGTGCATTAATTTTGGTAATACTCGAGTTTGAAAAGCGTTCTGAATTTGTTTACTGGTAATTGCAGCGACTCGTTGGGGGAAAGTTTCTAAATAATCCAAAGGTAGATTATGTCGTCCAATCATGGATAAATACCCCATTAATTTGCTATTAGTATCAAACCGCAACACAAAGCCACCAGTGATATTTTTCTTAGCGGCGGTTAATTCTGCTGCCGTAACTCCTTGAGTAATAAAGTTTTGCAAAGTTTGATTTAATACTTTCAAAGCAGCTTGGGTTTGCGAATTTTTGGTTTGCAAGCCCATGGTAAATGTTCCCTGTTGCACTCTTGGAGCAAAATAACTATATGCACTATAAGCTAAACCGCGTTTTTCACGGACTTCAGCAAATAATTTGGAAACTAAACCGCTGCCACCTAAAATATGATTGCCCACATATAAAGCTACATAATCCTTATCTTGGCGGTTAACACCCAGCATTCCAACTAGCACATGGGTTTGTTTGGATGGAAAATTAATATATTGACTTGAACCAGTGCTAGCAGCCGTAACTGTAGGTAATGGAGTTGCTTGAGTTCCTTGTGCTAAATTTGCAGTTAAAGTTTCGGCAATTGCTTGCGCTTGTTGTTTATCCACTGCGCCAACAATTACTAGCATTGCATTCTTAGCTACATAATATTGTTGATAGAATTTTTTTAAATCTTTAGGGGTTAATTTACTCACGGTATCCAAATAACCACTACTAGAATAAGCATATGGATGCTTGCCAAACACAGATTTATGAAATGCTAAGGATGCTAACGCAGCTGGAGATTCTTCACGATGTTTCAAAGCTGCCAAGACTTGTTTTTGCTGCCGTTTAAAATCTTCTATAGCAAATTTAGGCTGAGTTAAAATTATTTGCATAGTGTTTAACGCGCTGGCTAATAATTTTGGTTTAGTTAAGCTGCGTAGGGATAAACTCGCGCTATCCATACCAGCACCGACACCAAATTGCGCACCTATATTGTCAAATTTCGCTGCAATCTGATCTGCATTCCAGTTGCCAGCACCTTGGTCTAATAATGATGCGGTTAAACTCGCTAAACCATGTTGATTTCCATTTCTAGCACTGCCAGCATCAAAGCTAAGTTCAATATCTAACATGGGTAAACTAGGGCTATGGGTGTATAAAACCTTAACGCCTTTGGAGGTATGCCATTGTTCAATTTTAGCAGCCGCATGTAAATTAAAACTTAATAGGCTACAACTAATTAATAAGACTCTAATTAGCATGTCTAGCTCCTGTAACTTGATGCTGAATTTTGGTAGCAGTAATTGGCTGTGGATCTAAATATGCAACGTTTAAATGTTCTTCAATTAAATATTTTTGTGCCACTGCACGCACTTGTTCTGCGGTTACTTGATTGATTTTAGGTACATATTGATCGACTTCTTGCCAACCTAAGCCTACAGTCTCAAACATGCCTAATAACATGGCTTGATAAAAATTAGAATCCTGCTGATACACTGCTTGGGCTAATACTTGGGCTTTAATTCGCTGTAATTCTTCCACACTAATTAACTCAGTTTGCAATTGTTTGATTTCATGTTTTAAAGCCGCCTCTAAAATTTGTACAGTGTTACCTTCAGCAGGCGTGCCACTAAAATCAAAAGTATCTGCTAACCTAGAACCAAAACTATAGCTAGCTCCAGCTGAAACCGCAATTTGCTGCCCTCGAATTAAACGTGAACTAAGTCTAGAACTGTTACCGCCAACTAAAACTCCAGCTAAAACTTCCAAAGCATAG
>DAOUSJ010000046.1 GCA_030627285.1 Methylococcaceae bacterium
TCAAGATGACCAGCTGCATATTCATTACCTTCACGTACATCTAATACAGAAATATTGCCTTCAGTAATTAATTGTTTAGCTGTTGCTACATTAACTTCAGTAATTTGTTGTTTGGCGGCAGCAAGTTTAGTTTGCGCAGTAGTAATATTTCTTTTCGAGGCATTTAATTCTCTACGTACCATTGCATCTTGGCATTCATCAGCATCTAAGCCACAGTAACGATTTGCAGGCACAGCTTCATCAATTAATTTAGGATGAGGCAAATTTAAATTCTGCATAATTTCAATAAATTCTGCGCGAGTTTTACCAGTTAAACGTGGATTATTAGTCCGTTCTTGTTGAATAGTTGAGACCCAACGCCCTTGGTAATCATGCCCTGGATATACTAAAGTATCATCAGGTAGGGTAAATAAACGTTGGAAAATTGCATCATATAATGTACCTGCATCACCACCTTGAAAATCTGTGCGACCACAACCGCCAATGAATAATGAATCGCCTGAAAACAAACGATCGCGCCATAAAAATGAAATACTTCCTGATGTGTGTCCTGGAGTTGCAATTACTTTAATTTTTTCAGCATCGCCAAATTCAAACACATCACCATCTTCAATTTGCACATCAGCAGTATCAGCACCGCATAAACTACTAACTGCAGTTTGAACACCTAATTTTTGTCTTAATAAACCACCAGCGGTTATATGATCTGCATGTACATGAGTTTCTAAAGAATATTTTAAACTTAAATTATTGCTGGCTAACAAGTCTAAATAAACCTCAATTTGAGTGTTCACTGGATCAATGATTACCGCTTCATTGGTGTTGGTATCAGCGATTAAATATGTGTAAGTCCAAGTTGCAGGATCAAATAATTGTCTAAAAATCATGGTGTTCTCCAATTAAAGAATAATGTGGTTTTAAAAAGACTGACATTACTATAATTGCAAGGATAATGCCAGAAGATTTAATTTTTATAACTATTTGTAATATAAGTATATTTTTTATATTAATTTGGTTTTAATTGTTTCCGTGTTGCAAAAGTGTTTCAATGATCCAAAATTACTGCAACATGGTGAGACTTAGTGAAACAAAAAGCTGTTAAATCCAAAAACTGGTTGCAAACTGTGGCAATAAATTCAGCTTTACAACAAAATTTTCATGGAATTTTAAGTCGCGCGCCACAAATGCAACCAGTGTTTCAAATCATTCAAAGTGCAGCTAAAACTGAAGTAACGGTGTTGGTTCGAGGTGAAAGTGGTACGGGTAAAGAATTAGTTGCTCGAGCCATTCATACTTTAAGTTCTCGCAGTAATAAAGCTTTTGTAGCGATTAATTGTGCAGCATTATCCTTAAATTTATTGGAAAGTGAATTATTTGGACATGTTAGAGGCGCATTTAGTGGTGCAATTAAAGCTCATGCAGGTTTATTTAGTCAGGCTGAAGGCGGGACATTATTTTTGGATGAGGTTGCGGAATTGCCTTTGGAATTGCAGGCTAAATTATTGCGAGTAATTCAAGAAAAAACTTATATGCCAGTGGGTGGAACTCGTAGCTATACCACAAATGTACGTTTGGTTGCGGCTACGCATAGATCATTGCGCGAAGAAGTTAAATTGGGCAGTTTCAGAGAGGATTTAATGTATCGTTTACGGGTGGTGCCAATATTTTTGCCACCGTTACGCGAGCGAAGAGAAGATATTAATTTGTTATTAGCGCATTTTATTGCATTGCATAATGAAAAAGGTTTTCGTCAAATTGAAACTATTGATCCAGAAGCTATGCGAGTATTGTTGGATTACCAATGGCCTGGAAATATTCGTGAGTTACAAAATGTATTGGAATATGTGTTTGTAGTTGGGCGAGGAGCAGTGTTAAATTTATCTGAATTACCGCCAGAATTTCTGGAAGTTTCTTTAGCAGTTCAAGAAAATATTCATGCAGTTACACAAACCATCCCAGATGAAAAAACTTTAATAATGCAAGCATTACAACAATCTCAGGGTAAAATTAGTTTAGCTGCAGAATTATTAGGCATTAGCAGGGCAACTTTTTGGCGTAAACGCAAACAATATAAGTTTTAATTTTTTTCTTGGAGTTCATGCATAATAGTTATTAATGGTGCGCAGTTAATCAATCAACCAAGCGATAACCAATGCCATACACTGTTTGAATTACAATTTTGCCATTGGATGCTTGAGTAATTTTTTTGCGTAAATTTTTAATATGACTATCTACAGTTCTACCATTCACGATTCTATTATCTTTGTAGACATTGTCGATTAAATAATCCCGACTTAAAACTCGTTCGTGACTATGACCAAACAAATTTAAAATTCTAAATTCTATGGGAGTAAGTTCTACTTCATTTTCACATACTGTAACCACAAAGCGATCTGTATCAATACTTAAATAGGCATTATCAGTTTGATGTTGGTCGACATCGGCAATTGCTACAGTGCGTCGTAATACTGATTTAACTCTAGCAACAACTTCACGCGGGCTATAAGGCTTACAAATATAATCATCAGCACCAAATTCTAAACCTAATAAGCGTTCTTTTTCTTCTATTCTGGCAGTCATCATTAAAATTGGCACTTCACTAAATAAGCGAATTTCTTTACAAATAGTAATTCCATCTTTATTAGGTAACATTAAATCTAATAAAATTAATTTGGGCTTATTTTGTTGTACCCAATTGACTACTAATGCGCCATTATCTAAATGATGGCACTCAAAATTTTCTAAAGTTAAGTAATCAATTAATAGGCTTGCGAGTTTAATTTCGTCTTCAACAATTAATATTTTAGTCATATGTTACCTGTCGTATAAGAAAAAATTACATAGTTTTGTTTAATTTTGGATCAAAAGGTAATTTAATTTGGATGCATAAGCCACCTAAAAGACTGTGTTCAGCAGCTATATTGCCTCCATGTGCTTGTACAATGCTTTTGCAAATGGTGAGTCCTAAACCTCCGCCACCATATTCACGACTACGAGAATTTTCTACTCTATATAAGCGTTCAAACAGTTGCATGAGAGCAGAATTAGGTACTGCCGGTTTGGAGTCTTCTAAATTAATAATAATTTCTTGAGCTTCCACATGACAGTGTAACCAAATTCTACCGTTAGCATTAGTATAACGAATACTATTTTCTAATAAATTGGTAAATAATTGTTGCAATCTTTGTGCATCACCTCGAAACATAATTATTTCTGGCATATGTATATTAAAATATAATCTATGCTGTTGAATTCTATCATTAAATTGGGTTGCTCGTTCGGTTAATAAACTTGTCAAATTTAAAACCTTGTGTTCGTAACGCAAACTACCAATATCTGCCAAGGATAATTGATATAAATCTTCAATCAATTTATTCAGTCGAATTACTTCACTTGAAAGAGAATGTAAAGTTTGCACATCAAATTTACGTACGCCATCTTCTATAGCTTGAAGTTCGCCATGTAAGATTGCTAAAGGGGTTCTTAATTCATGGGAAATGTCAGCAATCCATTGTCGTTGTTGCAGCCTATTTTTAGCTAAAGTTCGTGCTAATATATTGAAATGTTCAGCTAATACGGCTAATTCATCTTTTACAGTTACTTGAATTTGTGCCTGAAAATTGCCAGAAGTTAAAGATTTAGTTCCAAGTAATAATTGTTTAATTGGCTGGGTAATTCTATGTGAAATTAGGATAGTAACTAGAGCCATAATCATGAGTGCAAATAAGGCAATCATGTAAATCATATGAATTTGTTGTTGTGCAAAATGTAAATCCACTTTTTTATTTACATCTTCTAACGGTTGAATACCTAGGTAGCCAATAGTTACACCATTTAATACAATAGCTTGAGTTTTAAAACTGTAAGTATGTTTTTTAAACCCAAAAATACGATGATATTGAGGATCAAATAAAATTATTCGCCGACTAACATCTAAAGATTCATAAGCTAAATGAATTTTTTTATCAGGATTATTCTTGGGGATTGGGTCAATAATTTGTTCCCATAAATGTTGATTTTCTTGGATAGATTTCCAACTATGATCTTCTTGATAAATTTGTTTTAATTTGTAGGAAATAGTGGCTAAATGGCTAGCTTCAACTTCATTTATATAATTTAAAAATCCACGTTGAAAATTCCACTGCATTAAAATAACAATTAAAAAAATTACTGTAAACATTGTGAGAGTAAAACTAAAAAATAATTTATATTTAATTTTAAAATGCATCACAAAAGATTTTTATAGGCATGATTTTGAGATAAAACCTAATAAATTATTTAACAACATATTAGGTTTTGTATTTGCTTAAACGTGATATTTTTGCATGGTTTTTAAAGTTTCTAAAGCAGCTTTAATTTTAGTATTTATCTCATCATTTAGTTCACTATTTTTATAGATTTTATCAAGCAGTTCTTCAGCAACCAAAGCTTCTTTAATCCAACGTTTACTAAAACGATAATTGTTGGGAATTTTTGCAATTTCGCCAGTAAGAGGGTTACGTAAACTATTATCCTCATCTGTTTCAGTAGTTGCGGCTTTAGTTGATGCAATAACTTCAGAATTATTATCTTCAACTGTGGTTATTTCACTAACTGTTTCCTCAGATTCTACTGCTACTTTTGGTGATGATGTTGGAGTGTCTGTGTTTGTAGGTTTATCTTTAGAACTAATAACTGAATAAATTGCATATAATGCAAATACCATGGTTAAAATATAAATTACTATGGACATAAATATTTCCTGTGCATAACTAGGGATTGAAAAGTTAGAATTTTAACTTAGTTAAATTATTTTTGTAAAAAATCCATTGGCATGTGTGATTCTGCTAGTCCCATAGCATGGCGGGTTAAAATATTTTTTGCTGGGTAAATATGATCTAAAGTAGTTAAACCTAGATTTCGTGCTAAGGCAAACATTGGGTTGGTATTAGAAAATAATTTTATTAAATTGTCAGTAAAATTAATGATTTTGGTGTGATCTTGCTGGCGCATTTTAGTATATTGTTCTAAACAAGTTTGCGCTCCAATATCAGCTTGACGGCGTTGTTGTAACGATAATAATGAGGCTAATTGTGCGACATCACGTAAACCCAGATTAAAACCTTGTCCAGCTACAGGATGCAATTGATGTACGGCATTCCCAATAATTACTGCTCTACCTGCAAACATTTTTTCTGCACGAATCAATTTTAATGGAAATGCATGTCGTGGTGCGGTTATAGATAAATGCCCTAAACGATAACCAAAACATTGTTGTAATTGTTGAATAAATTCAGTTTTAGATAGATTGATTAACTCGTTTGCTTGGGCATTTGTACGTGTCCAGATTAATGCAGCTTGATTATTGATTGTGGGTAATAATGCTAATGGACCTGAATTCGTGAAACGTTCATAAGCGGTATTTTTATGTGCTAAAGTTCCTTTAACAGTAGTAACAATTGCGCTTTGATGATAATCAGTTTGTTGTTGTTTAATTTTCAATAAGCTTCGAATTGTAGATTGACCTCCATCAGCACCAACTAATAATCGTGCAGTGAAATTTATATATTTATTTGCTTGTTTTACACTAACATTAATTGAATCACGTCCTGAAATTAGACCATTTATATTGCTAGTATAAAATTGTTGAATCTCAGTTTGTGCCACCAAATTAGCTACATGTTGTTCAATAATACGGGCAGTAATTACATAACCTAATGCAGGAACTTGCTGTTTTTGCGCAGATAATCTGGTTTTGCCAAAATGTCCTTTATCAGAAACATGAATAGTTTCAATTGGAGTAGCTTGATCTGCTATGCCTTGCCAAATTCCCAAATCATTTAACATAATAACTGTGCCTAATGACAAAGCTAAAGCCCTATCACCAGCTGCGGCATTATTTAATTCAGCTTTACTTTTGGCTTCAATTACGGCAGATTTAATCCCACTGTTTTTCAAAGCTAAAGCTAAGCAATTGCCTGCTAAACCTGCGCCACCGATAATTAAATCATAGTCATATTTCATGGTTTTACCTGCATTAATGCCTCTATTTCAGCAATAGTTTTTGGAGCATCGGCAGTTAAAACTTCATGTCCATCTACAGTTACTAAAATATCATCTTCAATTCTAATTCCAATGCCGCGCCACTTAGGAGCTACTGATTCACAATCAGCTTGAATATATAGGCCTGGTTCAATAGTTAATACCATTCCTGCTTCTAAATGTCGCCATTTATCATCAATTTTGTATGCGCCCACATCATGTACATCCATGCCTAACCAATGACCTATGCGATGCATATAAAAAACTTTATAGGCTTCGGTTTCGATTAAAGTTTCAACTTTGCCAGTTAACAAACCTAAAGCCACTAAACCATGAGTTAATATTTGCACTGAAATATCATGGGATAAATTCCAAGGTACTCCAGGTTTAATAACTGCAATTGCGGCTAACTGAGCATCTAATACCAATTGATATAATTGTTTTTGTACTCGTGTAAATTTTCCAGATACTGGAAAAGTGCGAGTAATATCTGCGGCATAATGTTCACATTCGCCACCAGCATCAATTAACAATAAATCTTTTTGGCGTAATTTACTCTTATTCTCTACATAATGTAATACACAAGCATTTTTGCCACCAGCTACAATTGAAGGATAAGCTACACTCCTCAAGCCTGCATAACTCAGTGCATGTACAATTTCAGCCTCAATTTGATATTCATACATTCCAGCTTGGCAGTTACGCATGGCACGAATATGTGCTTGTGCGGAAATTTTTGCAGCTTGCCTAAGTAATTTTATTTCCGCAGCACTTTTAAACAAGCGCATTTCATTTAAGATTGAATCTAAAGCAATTAAATCAGTAGGTGCTTGCGAGCCATCACGCGAATGTTGGCGCAAATAGTATATCCATTTGGACAATTGTTGGTCGAGTTCGCTATCTCTACCCATGGGATAGAATACTTTAGCTTTGTTTTCTAAGAGACCAGGTAAAATATCGGCCAAATCTTCAATTGGAAATGCATCATCGGCAGCATAATGTTGAATTGCCCCTTCTAAACCTGCATGTGCGCCTTCCCATAAGGCTTTTTTAGGATCAAATTCGCGACAAAATAAAATATATTCACCTTGTTCCCGTTCTGGAATAAATACCGCAAAAGCTCCAGATTCATTAAAGCCAGTTAAATAGTAAAAATCACTATCTTGCCTAAACGGATAATCTACATCTCTATTTCTAGTTCTATCACTGGCACTAGCGATTAAACCAAGGTTTCCAGAGCCAATTTGTTGCATTAATTGTTGGCGACGGCGTTTAAATTCAGTTGCTCTCATAGTTTAATCTAAAATTTTAGAAGTTTGTGAAGCTAATTCATCTTGTAAAATTAACACTGCGGCTCGCAAATATTCATGAATTTGCATAAGATTATCTTCAGAAGTATCATCAGATTCAATGGATTGTAGATCTAATTGACTAAATTGAATTATGTCTTGCAAAATTTCTCTTATTGCTGGAATTTTATCTAAATGTTGAGATTTATTCGCAGTTCCTATACCCCAAACAAAACCTTGACACCACATTTTTAAAGCTTGTGACTGTTCAATCAAATCATCGGGTGTATCTGGTAATAATAAATCAAATTCGAATCCTGATTCAGCTGGATCCATTAATATGCGGGTATGTTCAAATAAATTGAATAATATTTCTTGATCATTTGGTAATACTTCTTGTTCAGCAGTAAAAATTTCAGGTAGCCATTGAGAAAAATTAGCGCGCAAATCAACTACCAACAAGGCGCAGGCAATGCCATGTGCTTCTGCAACATTGATGGTACTGTTGTTGGTTTGCAAAATTGAATCAATTAACGAATACGTCATAGGATTTAGCTAAATATGCAGAATAAAATAATCTCTATGCTATCATTGATTCCAATTTCCAAATAGTGTTAAATCTTGGGTTTAGTGTTGAATTTACTTTTATTAGCTTACACGGCTTGATAAAATCATAGACCAATTTAGCAACCTAGTTTGTGTGTAATTATGTCAGAAGATTCAATCTTAAAACCAAATACCGAGATAAATCAGTTGGAGGAAAAAGTAGATGAATTATTGCAACGCTATCATGTACTAAAAACTGAAAATAAATCGTTAAAAATTAAACAAGAATCTTTAGTGAAAGAAAAGGCTAAATTATTGGCAAAAACGACTTTAGCTAAAACTAAGGTTGAAACTATGATAAGTCGCTTAAAAGCAATGGAGGATAGTGCATGAGTGCTAATGCAAAACCAGTTTCTATTCGAATTTTAGGTAAAGAATATAATGTCATGTGCAGTAAGGAGGAACATAAAAGTTTAATCACTGCTGCGGCTAGTTTGGATCGTAAAATGCGTGAAATTAGGGATTCAGGCAAAATAAATGGCAGTGAACGCATAGCTGTTATGGTGGCTTTGAATATTATGCATGACTTATATTTAATTCAACAAGAACAACTACAACCAGAATATGAATTTGCCGAAAAATTAATAGATTTACGTTATAAAATAGAAAATAGTTTAGAAAATTAAGTAGACAAGGTAGAATGCTGTGCTTATCTCCTGTGGCGTTCGAGGTGTGCCGGGTATTTCCTGAACCTAAATTGCCTTTGGGAACCGATTCTATTAAGGGAGTGCAAACCTGTATTAATTACGGGCAGCCCGAGTTAATTTTTAAGTTCCCACTTTGAACCGTCTGGTTCAAGGACGAAGGTGCATACGGCGCATATGGGAGATTTTTCAATTTTATCCACTATGATTTTCTACTTGTGGTAATTCAATTATCTTTAGCACAAAAAATTGTGCAATTGTTACGTAAAAACCCCAATAAAGGCTTTAATAGTCGCGAACTTGCTATAGCTTTAATTGATTTATATCCACATGACTATCAATTAAAACGGCAAAATCCACGGTTTTCTACGGATGTGGCTTGTATTCAACAAATAACTGCTGAAATTTCTGCAAGACATAGTAATATTCTAAGCTTAAATGCACAAATTCATTGTCGAACTAAACCATTGCCTAGAATTTATTGGTATGATCCAGAAATGAATCCAGAAATGAATCCAGAAATGAATCCAGAGATAAATAATGCTTTAAGTGCAGCAACAGAACTAACTGAGCAACAATTATATCCATTGTTAATGGAATTTTTAGATGCGGAAATGCAACTTTATTGTCGTAGGATTGATGAGAAGCGTTCTAGTAATCAGCGTGGTAATGGTGGTAATAAATGGTTGCATCCAGATATTGTAGCTATTCAAGCATTAGATGAAACTTGGGATGATTTAGTGCGGATTTGTGTGCAAAAAAGTGCTGGACAAAATGTGCGTTTGTGGTCATTTGAAGTTAAAAAGTTCTTGAATAGTTCTAATGTTAGGGAAAGTTTTTTTCAGGCTGTGAGTAATTCTAGTTGGGCTAATGAGGGTTATTTAGTTACTACTGCGATTTCAACGCATCAAATTGAACAAGAATTGCGTATGTTATCGGCTTTGCATGGCATTGGGGTAATTATATTAAATCCTGAAGTGCCAGTCGCTAGCGAAATTTTGTTACCTGCAATTGCTAGGTCGCAAGTAGATTGGCAAACAGTAAATAGAATTGCTTTGGAAAATGCAGATTTTAAAGATTTTATCGAATTAGTTTCTACTTATTATCAAACTGGCAGAATTCGTAGCAAAGATTGGAATAAAATTGACACAAATTAATGGAGTAAAGTATGCGATATTTATGCTTATTATGGTTTATTAGCACTATTAGTTTGGCTGCTGAAATAGAATCATCTTTGCACACGTTGGATAACGCCAGTTTATTAACTCAAGCGCAACAATTATTGCATGCAGATCAAGCTCAATTTCAAGCAGAAGTGCGGGCATTGGCTACGAATCAAAATTTGTTGAATAAATTAATTTATAAGCCTTCTAGGTTGTCTTTAAATCTTAGATGGATGAATTCTACTCAAGATGCAGAGCTTGCATTAGAAAAATTTCAGCGGTTAATTAGTCATTTAAGTACTGTGCAAGCTTTATGGCAGCAACGTTTAAAACAATTAAATGTTGCAGAACGACAGATTAAACCATTGTTAAAAAATTTGGATGAATTAGAGGCTTATAGTTTTGAAATTCAATTGCGGCAACAAGATAAGACCTTGGTATCAGAACCAAAATTGAATGTATTTGAAATGTATCGGTTAAAACAAGCTCGCAGTCGCCATCAACAACAAGCGCAACGTTGGCAACAAGAGTTAAAAACTGCTCAACGGCAAGAACTTAAATTTACTAAAGCTTTAACTATAGCGCAACAACAATTGCAACAACTGAGTACTAAAGCTACCCAATTAAAAGTTTTAGCGCAACAACAACAACAGCGTCAAAGTTTGGAAGCAAATCTGCAAAATCAAACTAATGCAGAATTATTACATCAATTAAAGAAATTTCAGGATCAATTGGCGGAATTAGAAGGATCTTTTTATCTTACTCAGCGTCAATTTAATACTTATCAAACCGCATTAACTACTTTGCAACCAACTATTGCAGATACGGCGAATGATAATGAAACTATGCTTGCAAATACTAAGAAAAAAACTAAGCGTAAACAAAAAACTAAGCGCAAGAAAAAAATTAAACAGGTAAAAGTAGAAAAAATTCTGCCGCCGCCAGTAGAAGATGTTACTTCATTAACGCAACAATTAGACTTATATAAACATCAGCTGCAGAATAATTTAGCCATTCAAGCAGTGTTAAAAAAATTATCTCAACAAGCTAAATTAATTCAACAACAAAGTCGTCAATTTGTTCAGCCCAGCTTTAATTTAAAAATATTGATTAAAGTTTTGCAACAACGTGAAATTCCTGAAGAAACTGCTCCACAATTAATTAAGTTAACCAAATTAGAAGATTTATTGCAGCAACAAAACCCAAAAACCTTGGAAGTTTTAAGTCAAGTTAATGCTGAAACTAATAGATTACAGCAACAACAACAGCAAATAGTTCAAGCTCAAAAGCAGTTACAAGCGAAATTGGCGGTATTTAAACATAGTCAGGAACAACAAATAGCGGCTAAAAGTTGGTTACGTTTGGTGAATAATTTAAGTGTTGGGGAATTAATTCGGACGATTAAAGAAAAAATTGCCAAATTAAATCAAGTTCAAGCGCAATTGAAACAACAGCAACAGCAATGTAATTTAACTAAAGTTACTAGTCAACAATTTAATCAGCAGTTAACTCAAATTAAGCCTTTAATTTATCAAAAATTTGCCAATAATGAAGTGTTTTTAAATAAACCAGCTAATTTAGAGGAAACTAAAGAAACGCCTGTGGTGTTAGAAAAAACTTTATTAGTTAGTGAGAAATTGCGGCAATGGGGTGGTGAAATTAGTCATATAGAACAACAATTAGCCCAATATGCGGAATTATTAACCGATATGGTGGCTATTGATGATGAACGCCAGCAATTAACTCCAAAAATTTTACAACAATTTACCCAAGAAAAATTGGCGTTAGATAATTATTTGCAAACTATTGCCGAACAAAAAATCTTAAATTCACAGGTTGAGGTGTTGGTTTTAGAGGCTAAACAACGGATTGCGCGCCAAAAGCTAGATATTAAAGCTTTGCCAGTAGGAATTTTACAGAATATTTTGGTCTTAGATATAGATACTGCGCCATTACAACAACGGTTACAGTGGCTGTTAGATTCAGAAAAAAATTTGGCACAATTAAATTCTACTCCAGAGCAGTATGCGCAAATTTTGCAGTTGATTGAAGCAAAGTTTGTGGCATTGCAGCAAAATCAAATGTTGGCGCGTCAACATGAGTTAACTTTGGAGCAATTGTCTAGTTTAGAACAAAAAAATATAGTTTATGTGGGCAAGCAATTACAAAGTTCGCAACAGAGTTTTGGAACTCAAATTTTAGCTGCTTTGTCTAATGTAGCCGCAAATAATAATCTAGCGGTGTTGTTGGAAAATTATTATCAACAACATAGTTATTTGAATAATAAGGTAGATTTGTTGCAACAAAGAGACCTGCTTTATGATGCAATTGAAAGTCTTGGAAAAGAAGAAAAAACTTTATTGAAAACCTTAATAGCTGATTTAAATCAGCAAATTGCAACCACTAACAATACTATAATGTTGGAAGATGCTTATACCGAAATTATTTTAAATCCGTCTCAAACTGAAGCTATTCTTGCACGTTTGCAATCTGTTACTGGCGAAGTAATAAAGTTGCCTGAATTAGCAAAAATTACGGATAAAAAAGCGTTTGTAAATGATAAGGCGGAATTAATTTTTGAATTGAAATCCCAACAATTGATTACTGAAGAGTGGTTGAAAATTTTGACTCAACGCTTGTCAAAACATGGTATTCAAGCAGAAACTGCGGTGTATAAGCAGCAAAAAACTCAATTAAATTATAGCATTCAAACTATTGAGAAACAGGTAGTTGCAGTGGAGGATAGAGTGCAAACTTTAACCCTTGAATACAGTCAGTTGCTACAACAAAATCTGTTATGGGTGTTGGGGAAATTAATTATTATTGTTGGTTTGATGTTTTTGGGTTTGAAATTAAGTGATTATTTAATCAGTATAGACAAATTAGCGCGATATAAATATTTATATGATCTAAGTCGTTTTTGGCTGTATGTCGGCACTAGTTTAATGTTAGGAGTGTTTATTTTTGGGATGACGTTGTTGAATTTACTGATGCTGTATATTGCAATTTTATTAATAATAAATTTATGCGCGTATATTTTATTCACAGTTAAACCAAAATTTATTGCTCAGAAATTGACAACCAATTTATAGTCTATGATGTATATTTAAGTATCGTGAATAAATGTATTCATAGCTATGTTGCCAATAGTATTGGTTGCGAAAGAATCAAAGCTAGCACCTATAAAACCACCTAATAAAGGTACGGATTTACCAATACTAATAATGCTTTGTTCACCAAATTCAGCTAACAATCTAAATCCAACTTTATGATTAATTGCAAAAATAGTTTTGTTGCTAATATTTTTTATAGCGTCTTCAGTAACATTTTTTACTTTTATTTCTTGTAGAATGTTTTTAGCACCAGTGCCAGTTAAGCAAATGTAAACCAAGGCTTTGATTTTGTCATCATTTAAATCATGTCCGCCCATGTAGGCAATTGCGGCAATCATTCTAATTTGTAGATACATTACACTAGTAATATTTGCTGGAATAGTGACAGGAATAGTTATAATGCCACCTAAACCAGATAAAAAACCAGAAGTTCCAGCCTTGGTATTTTGCCAACGAATTAAAGATTTTACTTGTTCGATTAAAATATTATTGGTATTTAAATAATGTTGCGCTAGTTCGCTAGCAGAATCTAAGCCAGTAACGCCATTGACGGCTTTGTAATACGCCCAATCCACTGTGTGCATAATTTTACTTTCAGTAATTTTAATTGCCATATTAATGCCTTAAATTAATTTTGTAGGTCTAAACAACCTTTAAAAATTTAGAAAGTAATAGATTAGCCTGAGTTTAGGATAATAAACAAATCTTTTATAACTATACACAAAAAATCAATAATTATTATTCTTAATACAGGTTAAATATGTTTGTTGTTATGTAACACAAACCCAAGTATCACATATCAGTATTTTTATAAGAAAATGTATTTATATTGTAAAAATGATATGATATGATAAATAACTCAATGTATTTACTAAGTGTAAGTATTGTGGTATAAATAATAAAAATTAATATGTAATTGTTAGGTTCGTATTAGTTTAATACTTAAATTTTTCCATTAAAAATAGCGAGAAAATAAAATGAGTTCGGATAATGATTCAAGTGCAACAAAAATAGCATTCGCAGGTGCTACTACAGGTGCTGTTGGTTCAGTAGCAGCAGTTTCTACAACTGGTGTAGTGGCTGGGTTAGGTGCAACAGGTATTACATCAGGGTTAGCTGCCGTAGGAAGTATTGCAGGTGGTGGAATGGCAACAGGGTTAGTAATAACTGCTGCTGCACCTCTTGTAGTTGGTGCGGTCGCTTATGGGTTATACAAATGGTTAAAAGATTAGTTAACACCTAACAAAAAATAAAACTGACCATTTAAAGCGTCATTTTTTTGCAAAAAGACGCAGAATTTGCGCCTTTTATCCGCCGCTTGTTTTGGCGTTAGCCAATAGAAAACTTGACATTAAAGTTATATTGGAAATAAGGGTGGTTACAGGGACTTTAGAAATTAATATCAAATAAATTGAATAGTAATAGTTTAAGTATCAAAGTATAAATTTTAGCTTAGGTACTTAATTAGTTGTTGAAGTTAATGTATTTGTATTTCTTATTTGTCGCACCCCGTTGCCAGAAATGGTTAGTCCATGGCTAGGAAACAACGACCTGCCCCGCATTTTAGTGGCTGAGACCCCGTACTTCGATACGGGGTCGCTATTTTCTACTTGCTTCTTTTGGTATTCCTTGTTGTCTAGGTTTTTTTTAGTATCCATTGCTATCTTAAAAATACTAAATCCTTTGGGGCTTAATTTTTTAGCTTCTCTATCAAAAAAAGCCGTTGTGACATGTATTCTTAACAACCTATTTTCCTTAAAAATACAAAGACAAATTTTGCATCTTTCACGTTGATTCGTCAAATCGTTAATATGCTCAAATGTGAAATATTTTTCTTTTGTAGTTTTTGAGAGTCTTGAGAGTCGAGATTTTCAATAAAACCGCGTAGGTACTTAGATAAGTGGTATCGTTCTAAGTCAATTTCTCGTGTTTCAAAACTATCAGAATAATTAACTGGGATACTATGTTGCTGTTCGTTCTTTGCGAAGCAATGTAAGCCATATGTGACTATGAATTTATAATTTTCCTTATTTCCCTTAAAAATTACTTCATGGGAAGTTAAATGTTTCAAGCAGTAACTAACCCCATCGTGAGAAAAGCTTTCCCATAATTTCCTAGCCTTAATATGATGTTTATTCAACCTATCTCCAATAGTTTTGACGGAATTGAACATTATCACATAATGAGATTTTTGTTATAAGTTATTTGGCTAACAAAAAAATCCAGCGGACGGCTAAAAGCAGTGCAGGTTGGTGAAATACTCCTATTTCTTCGGTTTGATGCTATTTTGCATGAATAAAATGTTGGGTTATTAATAACCCAACCTTGTATCTTTCCAAACCATGATATATTGCGTAGCTAGCTATATATCATAGTGCATGATTAGAGCTTGAACCCATCCTTAGACTTAAAGTCTGTGACGTAGATAAAGCCCATGCGCTACTTTTTCTTAAAACTGAATGGTATCCAAGTCCTTCCAATAGTGGAACGAGGCTGAATGAACAAGGGGAGTATACAAGAAATGAATACAATAGGTATTGACGTTAGCAAAGCAAAGATAGATTGTGCATGGCTTAGAGAGGCAGGAAAATTAAAATTCAAAGTTTTTCCAAACACTCACTTAGGATTTAAAGAACTAATTGAGTGGTCACTAAAAAATACAAAACTAGACATAAAACAGCTTCATTTTATTATGGAAGCGACAGGCGTTTACCACCAATCTCTTGCTATATCGCTCTATGATGCAGGTGCGATGGTTTCTGTTGTAAACCCTGCTCAAGTAAAATTTTACGCCCAAGGATTAGGGGTTAGAACCAAAAATGACAAGAAAGATAGTGCCATATTAGCGCGTTATGGCTTAAAAGAAACGCCTAAGCTTTGGCAGCCAGAACCCTTAGAAATACGCATGTTAAAAGCCTTAATAGCACGTTTTGACAGTGTTGAAAAAGATTTACAGCGTGAAA
>DAOUSJ010000031.1 GCA_030627285.1 Methylococcaceae bacterium
CTAATTGTCCCAGTGCTGAAGCTGGTTGGGCTACCGCACCAATTAAGCCAATGCCACCTTTAAGTAACATTTCTTGAGACACTCTTTCATTGCTATGTTTAGCTATTACGTGTCCAATTTCATGCCCAATAACTGCGGCTAATTGATGTTGATTCGTAACTAATTTAATTAAGCCAGTATGAATGCCAATTTTATTCCCTGGTAAGGCAAATGCATTCAAACTTTTATCTTCAAATACTACAATTTCCCAATTGCCACCAACAAATGGCACAATGGCTTGAGATATACATTTTGCAAAGCGATTGTAACGTTTATTGTTAGATTCTTTAGTTTTTTGTTTTAAAGTATTAAATGCCTGTGCGCCCATTTTATTAATTTCGCTATCGGACATAAAAGCAATTTGATTTCTACCTGCATAATTAGGCGTGCAGGCAATTACACTTAAACTTAAAATTCCAAGAAATATGTTTTTCATAGCTTTCTCCTCAATTATTGCTAGCTAAGTTTCTCGATAACAGGCATTTGCACTAGCAGTTTCCCATAAAACCACCTGTTCAACTTGAAAGCCTTGCTTTTTTACATGTTGATAAATCATTTTACTTAACACTTCCGCAGTTGGATGTTCATCAATAGCCAAAAAACGTTCTTTTTGTTGCGTTAATACCGGAATTAAGGGGTCATCTTTATGTAGTAAAAAATTATGATCCAACACATCATTGATATATTCTTCTACGCAAACTTTAACTTCAGAAAAATCACACACCATAGAATTATCATTTAATTCAGGGGCTTGAATTGAAATTGCGGCTTTTACACTATGCCCATGTAGATGCTTACACTTTCCTTGGTGGTGCATTAGGCGATGGCCGTAACAAAAATAAATTTCTTTGGTAATGGTATACATATGAGGCAAGAAGTTAGAAACAAGCTTATGGATAAACATGGATTCTACTATAAAAATGTTGTTAGAGCATCAGTAAAAACGGGGTTTTAATTGCAAATTTGGTAAAATAATTGCTATAGAATTTCTGAAGTTGGCATGGGTTTTGTGTAAACTTACGCTTTAATTTTACTTTAAACCTGCATAGAATCATGACTCAAGCCACCGTATTAACTGGAATTACTACCACTGGAAGCCCACATTTAGGCAATTATGTAGGTGCAATTAAACCAGCAATTATTGCCAGTAAAGATGCCAATGTGCGCCCATTTTATTTTTTAGCTGATTATCATGCGTTGATTAAATGTCAGCAACCTGAATTAGTGCGCCAATCTAGTTTGGAAATTGCTGCAACTTGGTTGGCATTAGGTTTGGATACAAACAATGCGGTATTTTATCGGCAGTCAGATGTACCTGAAATTATGGAGCTAACTTGGTTATTAACTTGTGTAACTGCAAAAGGTTTGATGAATCGCGCACATGCTTATAAGGGTGCAATTGCGGCTAATGAGGTTGGTAATGATATTGATAAGGGCATTAATATGGGGTTGTTTAGTTACCCAATTTTAATGGCTGCGGATATTTTGATGTTTAATGCCAATAAAGTTCCAGTAGGCAAAGATCAAATTCAACATATTGAAATGGCGCGGGATATTGCGAGTAGATTTAACCATATTTATGGTAAGCATTTTGTGTTGCCAGAAGCGGTGGTAGCAGATAATGCTGCGACTTTATTGGGTTTAGATGGACGCAAAATGAGCAAAAGTTATAATAATACCATTCCGTTATTTGCTCCAGAAAAGAAATTGCGCAAATTAATTAATAAAATTAAAACCAATTCTTTATTACCTGATGAGGCTAAAGATCCTACAAATTGTACTTTATTTAGCACTTATCAAGCTTTTGCTAAGCCAGATGAATTGGAGGCTATCCGACAAGCTTATGCAGATGGAATTGCTTGGGGTGAAATGAAGAAAATTTTGTTTACGGAAATTAATCAACAAGTTGCGCCAGCACGTGAACGCTACGAGGAATTGTTAAATAATCCAGATCATATTGAAGCTGAATTGCAAGCTGGAGCAGTTAAAGCTAGAGCTATTAGTGCTGAATTTATTGCAAAATTACGTGCTGCTGTGGGTATTGCTAGACTTTAAAACTTACCAATAGAATTTTTTATGGCACAATGAAAATTTTATCCTGAAATAAACTTTTATCATGAAAAAAATATGTTTGTTCATTGCGTTACTTGGCGGTAGTTTTAATTTACATGCGGTAGATTTGATTCCTGCAAATATAGTAGCGGCACATAATATTGTGCGGGCAAAAGTTGGGGTGCCAAATTTGGTTTGGTCTAATAAATTAACAACTCAGGCACAAGCATGGGCAAATGAATTAAAAAATACTGGTTGTCCATTAAAACACAGTAATGTTAGTGATCTTGGAGAAAATATTTATTGGGCTAGTTCTGGAAAAATTGCTACTGATACAGATGCTAATGGTGAATGGATTTGGATTGATATAGTTCAAGGAGTTTCTGAACAACAAGTGGTTGATAGTTGGGCTAATGAACAACAATGGTATTCTATTGCAACTAACACCTGCAATGCTCCTGCTGGTAAATCTTGTGGGCATTACACACAAGTGGTTTGGGGAAATAGCACTGAAGTTGGTTGTGCTAAAACAATTTGTGAAGATTATGCGCAAATATGGGTGTGTAATTATGCACCAGCTGGAAACATGAATGCTAAGAAACCTTATTAATTGTTTGCTTTACCTTAAAGTAAATCTGTTTTTACTTGAATTCACGAATTGTAAAATTCACAAATCTTAACAAGAGTTATTTACAGGATTACGAATGAAATTATTAGCGTTGGAAACTTCAACTGAGGCATGTTCGGTTGCCTTGAACATTGACAATAACATTCAAGAAATATTTGAAATTGCGCCTAGAGAGCATACAAAACGCATTCTGCCTATGATAGACCAGTTAATGGCTACAGCAGAATTAACCCCGCAACAATTAGATGGAATTGCATTTAGTTGCGGTCCTGGTTCTTTTACTGGAATTCGGATTGCTACCGGAATTACTCATGGAATTGCTTTAGGTGCAGATTTACCCGTCATACCTATTTCAACCTTAGCTGCATTGGCACAACAATTTTTTAATCATAATCCAGAAACCTTAGCATTTACTGGCATGGATGCACGCATGCAAGAAATTTTTTGGGGAATATATGCAAAAAATTCCAATGGTTTAGCAGAACTTATTGGACAAGAAAGTGTTACTCCAGCCAGTAAAATTTCAATTCCACAAGGTTTAGGAGTAGGTATAGGATCAGCTTGGAATTTATATCAACAAACTTTAACTGCAAAGCTAAAGCCTTGGTTACAACGTTATGATGCAGATTATTTACCCCATGCGCGTGAAATTTCCCAATTAGGCGCAAATGCTTTACAACAAGGCAAAACCGTTACTGTTGCCGATGCCCAGCCCGTTTATTTACGCAATAAAGTTGCAAAAAAAGCATCTGAACGTTAATCCGCATTATAATGAAACTTTTTAGGTAGATAATTTATCCGTCATGGCGCAATATTTTGAAATCCATCCAGAAAACCCACAAAGTCGGTTAATTTACCAAACTATTGAAATTATTAATCAGGGCGGCATCATAGTTTACCCTACTGATTCATCTTATGCGATTGGCTGCCACTTAGATGACAAACAAGCTATAGATAAAATCCGTCGCATTCGACAACTAGATCAAAAACATGATTTTAGTTTATTATGCACAGATTTAAGCCAAGTATCTCAATTTACCAAAGTAAGTAATAACGCACATCGTTTGATTAAAACCTTAACTCCTGGAGCGTTTACCTTTATTTTAGATGCCACTAAAGAAGTACCCAAACGCTTGCAACATCCTAAGAAGAAAACTATTGGCGTAAGGATACCAGATAATTTAATTTTGCAAACCTTATTACAAACACTCGGAGAACCACTAATTTCAACCACTATGACATTGCCACAACAAACAATTGCTTTGACAGATCCATATGACATCCGCAATTGCTTAGAACATGAAGTTGATTTAATTATTGATGGTGGTATTCTCAATGCTGATGAAACTACTATTATTAATTTTGCTGATGGCGATGCTAACATTATTCGTCAAGGTAAAGGCATTGCGACTATGTTAAATTAACCATTAAAGCAAAATTATTATGAACGAATTAACCTTAATCCAGCGAATTGTAGTCTGGATATTACCAGTTATTTTTGCAATTACCGTCCATGAAGTAGCACATGGATGGATTGCCAAAAAACTCGGTGATAATACAGCCTCAAATTTAGGTCGCTTAACCTTAAACCCCCTAAAACATATTGATCCAATTGGAACAATTATTCTACCTGGAATTTTACTAATTTCATTAACCGGTTATATTTTTGGATGGGCAAAACCAGTACCAGTAGATCCAAGTAATTTTAAAAACCCCAAACGCGACATGGCATACGTTGCTTTAGCAGGGCCAGTATCAAACTTGTTAATGGCACTTATTTGGTCTGGAATTATGCATATTGGCGTGTTAACTTACAATATCAGCGAAGCCATAGCTTTACCATTAATTTACACTGGCACTGCTGGTATTAGTATAAATTTAATTCTATGCTTGATAAATTTAATTCCGATTCCACCACTAGATGGCAGTAGGATTTTAGTAGGATTTTTACCCGATAAACTGGCAATCCAATTTTATAAACTGGAACGGTTTGGGTTCATAATTTTGCTAGCATTATTAGTTAGCGGAGGCTTGAATACAATCTTAGGCACACCAATGTATATTTTACAACAATGGTTTTTTAGTTTAGGCGGTTTATAAATACTTACAAAACCTGACCAATTAACTGGACAGGTTTTATTTAGCTAGCAAAAAAGCAGAATTAATCTTCAGTTTTATCTACTTCTTTCATACTTAATCTTACTCGACCTTGACGATCAATCTCTAAAACTTTTACCTTTACGGTATCACCTTCAGATAATTTATCGCTTACTTTTTCCACTCGCTCTTGAGAAATTTGGGAAATATGTACTAAACCATCTTTACCTGGCAAAATAGTTACAAACGCGCCAAAATCCATGAGCCTAACTACTTTACCTTCGTAAATTTTACCTACTTCAACTTCGGCAGTAATTTCTTCAATAATCCTGCGCGCTTCCTCGCCAGCGGCTTTATCTACTGACGCAATTTTTATAACGCCATCATCAGATAAATCTATACTTGCGCCAGTTTCTTCAGTAATATTTCGAATGGTAGCACCACCCTTACCAATAACTTCACGAATTTTACTTGGGTCAATTTTAAAACTCAAAATCCGTGGCGCATAATCAGACATTTCATCACGGGTTACTGCTAAAGCCTTATTCATTTCCGCTAAAATATGCAATCTGCCTTGCTTAGCTTGCTCTAAAGCAATTTGCATAATTTCGGCAGTAATACCATCAATTTTGATGTCCATTTGTAATGCAGTAATACCAGCTTCAGAGCCAGCAACTTTAAAATCCATGTCACCTAAATGATCTTCATCACCCATAATGTCAGATAATACGGCAAACTCATTACCTTCTTTAATTAACCCCATCGCAATTCCTGCAACTGGAGCTTGTAACGGCACACCTGCATCCATTAATGACAAACTACTGCCACAGACTGAAGCCATAGAACTAGAACCATTGGATTCGGTAACTTCAGACACCACTCTTAAAACATATGGAAATTCTTCCATATCTGGCAATACCGCTTTCACTCCACGTTTAGCTAAGCGTCCATGTCCAATTTCACGCCGTTTAGGTGAACCTACAAAACCTGTTTCACCTACACAATATGGTGGAAAATTATAATGCAACATAAAACTTTCTTTATGCTCACCAGCTAAAGCATCAATAGTTTGTGCATCTCTAGCAGTTCCTAAAGTTGTAACTACTAATGCTTGAGTTTCACCACGAGTAAATAATGCTGAACCATGCGTTCTAGGTAAAACCCCAGTTCTAATGCTTATTGGTCTTACAGTATCTAAATTACGCCCATCAATACGTGTATGCTCATTTAAAATAGAACTACGAACAATTTTCTTTTCTAAAGTTTCAATGATTTCACGAATTTCTGCAATCTCATAAGCACCTTCAACAGTTAATTTATCAATTACTGTATTACGAATGGATTTTAATTGTTCTTGCCTAGATAATTTTTCTGCAATTTTATAAGCCGCTTGAATATCAGCTTCAGCCGCTGCAATCACAGCTGTTTTTAAATCACTACTTACTTCTGGTGCAGCCCAAACTTCTGCAACTTTACCTACTGATAATGCAAATTCCTCAACTGCTTGAATTGAAGTTTGTAGTTGCTCATGTCCAAACAACACCGCACCTAGCATTATTTCTTCAGATAAACATTTAGCTTCAGATTCAACCATTAATACTGCGTGTTTAGTACCTGCAACCACTAATTCTAATTCAGAATCTTTTAACGCAGTAACATTAGGGTTTAACAAGTATTGCCCATCTTTATAGCCTACTTGTACCGCTCCTAAAGGGCCATTAAAAGGTAAGCCAGATATTGCTAAA
Organism: Methylococcaceae bacterium; assembly: GCA_030627285.1. Lineage (GTDB taxonomy): Bacteria > Pseudomonadota > Gammaproteobacteria > Methylococcales > Methylomonadaceae > WTBX01. The sequence goes on from DAOUSJ010000031.1 coordinate 6,562, forward strand.
GCCGCTGATGCACCCAATAATGCCGGAATTTCAGTATCAATTTCAGGATTTAACGAAACTACTGTTAAAATAATTTGTACTTCATGAGTATAACCATTAGGAAATAATGGGCGAATAGGTCTATCAATTAAACGTGAAGTTAAAGTTTCTTTTTCATTAGGTCTGCCTTCACGCTTAAAAAAACCTCCAGGTATTTTACCGGCTGCATAGGTTTTTTCTTGATAATTAACCGTTAATGGAAAAAAATCCCCTTTAGTTGCAGATTTTTTTTCAACAACAGAAACCAATATTGATGTACCTTCAACATCAATTAAAACTGCTGCATTTGCTTGTCGCGCAATTTCACCCGTTTCTAAAGTAACGAGATTATCACCATACTGAAATTGTTTCCTAATAGGATTCACTATAAAGTTTCCTGTGGTTTTAAAGAGGGATTAAATAATTAATAAAAGTAAATTTATAATTGCAACAAGATCCTATACAAAAAAACGATGCTTGCGCACCGTTTTAAGTTTTTATTTACGTAATCCAAGCTTTGCAATTAACTCAAAATAGCGCGCAGAATCTTTCTTTTTCAGATAGTCTAATAGTTTGCGACGCTGATTTACCATCCTCAATAAACCTCGACGTGAATGATTGTCTTTTTTATTAGCCGCAAAATGTGGAGCTAAATGCAAAATGTGCGCCGTTAATAAGGCAACTTGCACTTCAGGAGAACCTGTGTCTGTTTCTGATTGACGGTATTCTTTAATAACTGCTTGTTTTTGTTCAGTTGTAAATGGCATTGTAATCCCTATAGGATGTGAATAAATTATTTCCACGATAGGGTGTAGAAATAATGGCTAATAAAATAAATATTGGTGTTAACTGATAACACTTAAGATTGTAAGTTAAATAACTTTTTCGGCGCTAGTGTACCATTTAATGAATTTTCACCCAAGCCTAAAAATTCTCCATTAGAATACATTCTTACGGTTCCTAATGAAATTTCTGGTATTTGAATACTTTGACCATATTGAATACAAACTCGCTGAGATTCTGAAAGTTGTACTTTTGATAATTTTTGCAATGGTGTATCGACTGGCAATAAAACATTATGTAATTCTTGGGAAGTCATAATTTTTAACTGTGAAATCGTATAAGCTTCATTTAAGTTAAATATGCCTGATTGTAAACGTCTTAAAGCTTTAACTGTAGCTCCACAACCAAAATATTCACCTATATCTGTAGCTAAAGTCCGTATATAAGTACCCTTAGAACATGATACTACTAAATTTAATTCCGATGGTATGGGGGAATCCAATAATTTAATCGAAAAAATATTAATCTCGCGGGCTTTACGTTCTACAATTTTGCCTGCTCTAGCCAATTCATATAATTTTTTGCCTTGATGTTTTAAAGCAGAATACATGGGTGGGACTTGAGCAATAACTCCAGTGAAATTTTGCAAACACTGTGATAAAGCTATTGCAGAAATATCTGGCACACTATTAGTTGCCAAAATTTTCCCCTCAGCATCACCAGTATCAGTAATTACGCCTAACTGAATAGTAACCTGATAAGATTTATTATCATCTAGCATTAAGGCTGAAACTTTAGTGGCCTCACCAAAACATAATGGCAATAAACCAGTAGCTAATGGATCTAAACTACCAGTATGCCCAGCTTTATTGGCATTAAACAAGCGTCTAACTTCTTGCAAAGCTCGATTAGATGAAACCCCAATACGTTTATCTAATAATAAAATTCCATCTATATTTAACCCAGATTTACGTTTTGACATTTAAACCTAATCTGGTTCGCGCAATAACTGAGCCACCCGAACTCCAGTATCAAATGAATCATCATAATAAAATCTTAAATCAGCAATATGCCGTAAACGCATACGTTTCGCAACATAATGTCGAATTACTGGAGCCAATTCATTCAAAACTTTAATCTGTTGTTTTTTCTCAGCATCAGACTGATTTAAAGCCGTAATATAAATTTTAGCCATAGCCAAATCCTTACTAACTTCAACTTCATTAACGGTAATAAATCCTACTCGCGCATCATCTAAATCCCGTTGAAAAACCAAAGCTAATTCTTTTTGCATTTGTGAAGCCACACGTTCACGCCGCCCAAATTCTCTAGGCATAAGCTACACTACTCTCGCTACTTCAAAACGTTCAAAAACTTCAATTTGATCGCCAACTTTAACATCATTATAGTTTTTAACCCCAATACCACATTCCATGCCCATTTTAACTTCCATAGCGTCATCTTTAAAACGGCGTAATGATTCTAATTGACCTTCGTAAATCACTACATTTTCACGTAACACTCGAATATCCAAATTACGTTTCACAATGCCATCAATAACCATACAGCCGGCAATAGAACCAAATTTAGGTGAGCGAAACACATCCCTAACTTCGGCTAAACCCATGATTTTTTCATGAATATCTGGAGTTAACATACCACCAATAGAACGTTTCACTTCATCAATAGCATCATAAATTACACTGTAATAATGTAAATCAATACCTTTTTCTTCAATTAATTTTCTAGCAGTTGCATCTGCACGTACATTAAAACCCATCAATACTGCATCAGAAGCTGAGGCTAAATGCACATCACTTTCATTAATGCCGCCAACACCACCATAAACACATTTGACTTCCACTTCATCATTTGAAAGTTTAATCAATGATTCACGTAATGCTTCTAAACTACCTTGTACATCAGTTTTTAAGACTAAATTTAAACTCGCTGTTTCACCAGTAGACATCTTAGCAAACACATCATCTAATTTAGATACTTGCTGTGCTGCATGTAAATTCAGCTTATTTTTATCTGATCTATGTTCAGCTAACTCACGTGCAACTTTTTCATTTTGAACTACTAAAAATTCATCGCCAGCTTTTGGTGTGCCTGATAATCCTACAATTTCAACTGGAACTCCAGGGCCGGCATCCTTAATAACCTTAGAATTTTCATTAAACAAGGCTCTTACACGACCATACTCATTGCCACATAACACCATGTCACCCTTAAATAAGGTTCCACGTTGTACCAAGACTGTAGCCACTACACCTCGACCTTTATCCAAACGAGATTCAATCACTAACCCAGAAGCTCTACCTGTTGGTGGTGCAGTTAATTCTAAAATTTCTGTTTGTAAAATTAAGGCTTCAATCAATTCATTAATACCAGCACCAGTTTTAGCTGAAATTTTCAAAAATAAAACATCTCCGCCCCATTCTTCTGGCACTACATTAATTGTAGCTAATTCTTGCATTACCTTCTCAGGATTAGCATTATCACGATCAATCTTATTAATAGCAATTATGATAGGCACATTAGCAGCCCTAGCATGTTCCACGGCTTCTTTAGTTTGTGGCATCACACCATCATCAGCCGCAACCACAATAATTACCACATCAGTAATTTCAGCTCCACGCGCTCGCATAGCAGTAAAAGCAGCATGTCCAGGTGTATCTAAAAAAGTCACATCTCCATGATCAGTTTTAACCTGATATGCACCAATATGCTGCGTAATACCACCAGCCTCACCTGAAGCAACTCTAGTTTTACGAATATAATCTAATAATGAAGTTTTACCATGATCCACATGACCCATAATAGTAACAATCGGCGCGCGTGGTAAAAATTTACGCTCTTCATCCGACTCACGCAATTGAGACAACATTTCTTCTTCAAGATCAGCATCACTTTGCATGACAGCTTTATGACCCATCTCTTCAATCAACAACACCGCAGTTTCTTGATCAATACTCTGGTTAATTGTTGCCATCATCCCCAACTGCATTAATTGCTTAACAACTTCTGCAACTTTAACACTCATTCTTTGGGCTAAATCTGAAACAATTATATTTTCAGGTACATTAATATTTTTAATTTCTGGAATTACCGGCTTTTCAAACTGATGTTTTGTCTCCACAACTAAAGTAGCTTGAGCCTTACGTCCTTTTTGCTTAACCTTTTTATTCTTAGATCTACGACCATTTGAAGCTGGTGCTGCAGCACGCCCAGTAAATACTTTAGGCTTATTATCTTCTTTCTTAACTGGAGCTTTAGCAGCACGATTAGGAGTGGAAGATTTATTATTTTTTTGCTGTTGTTTTGCGGCGGCTAAACGTCTTACTTTTTCAGCATTTCTTTCTACAGAGGCCTCTAAACGTGCCTTTTTTTCTTTTTCTAGTTTAGTATCAACAATTTCTGGTTGCTTAACTTTATCAGCAATAACAGCTTTAGAACCTGAAGCTACAACTTTTTCTTGCACTACATTATTTTTAAATCCTGTAGGTTTTTTCATCGCTGGTCTATTTACAGCAGCAACCCTAGATTTTGCTGGAATTACAGCTTTTTTAGGTTTTGGATTTTCAACACTGCCATCACGTTTGATATAAGTTTTTTTCTTACGAACCGCAACACTAATGGTTTTAGTAGAATTTCCAGGAACTGAAGCTTGTTTTAACTCACTCACCTTACGACTTTTAAGAGTCACTCTAGTTGGAGAATTTCCAGCACCTGACTTATTAGCCTTACCATGTCGCTCACGCAAATGGGTCAATAATTTGGTCTTCTCAGCTTCATTAACCACATCATCAGGGGAAGTAGCATTCAATCCTGCTTCTGTCAATTGTTCCAACAAACGTTCTAGTGGAATACCAACCATTTCCGCTAACTGCTTTACTGTTTTATCGCTCATATTAACCCCTTTATTGATTCTGTTCCGTTATAAACCACGGTTTGCGAGCGTTCATAATTAACTCCGCTGCTCTTGTTTCATCCATTCCCAAAAATTCTAACACATCATCCACTGATTGTTCTGCCAAATCATTCATAGTCACAATGCCTTCACTGGCTAATTTATATGCTAAATCTTGATCCATACCTTCCATATTCAACAAATCATCTGCAGGTTCAGAAGTTTCAATTTTTTCTTCAAAAGCAATCGCATTAATTAACAATGCATCTTTTGCACGCTCTTTGATAACATCCACCATATCGGAATCAAATTCCTCAATTGCCAACATTTCATCCCTAGGTACATAAGCAACTTCTTCAACTGAAGTAAAACCTACCTCAACTAAAATATCACTGATATTAGCGTCTACATCCAACTGTTCCATCAACAATTGTTTGATTTTATTGGTTTCAACATCAATATCTTCTTCCATTTTAGTAGCATCTAAAACATTCAACTCCCAACCAGTTAATTCAGTAGCTAAACGCACATTTTGCCCGCCACGACCAATTGCCTGTGAAAGATTTTCAGCTTTAACTGCCACATCCATACTATGTTTATCTTCATCCATAACAATGGATTGAATTTCCGCCGGTGACATAGCGTTAATTACATATTGAGCATCATTATTATTCCATAAAATAATATCAACTCTTTCACCTGCTAATTCATTAGAAACAGTTTGCACTCTAGAACCACGCATACCAACACAAGCACCTACTGGATCAATTCTTGGATCATTACCTCTAACAGCAATTTTAGCTCTTGAACCTGGATCGCGTGCAGCTCCTAAAACTTCAATAATACCCTCGCCAACTTCTGGAACTTCCAAGCGAAATAATGCCATTAATAATTCTGGTGCAGTTCGACTTACAAATAATTGCGGCCCACGAGCTTCTGAACGTACAGTTTTCAAATAACCCCGAATTCGATCTCCAATTCGCACAGACTCTCTAGGAATCATATCTTCTTTAGCAATATAAGCTTCTACATGCCCACCCAAATCCAAATATACACTACCTTTTTCCAGCCGTTTCACAACCCCAGTAATTAATTCACCTACTCTGGGTTCATATGCAATAACAATTTTTTTACGTTCAGCTTCACGTACTTTTTGAATAATAACTTGTTTTGCAGTTTGGGCTGCAATTCTACAAAAAGCTATTGATTCAACAATTTCTTCTACAAATTCGCCTACTTCAGCATCATCATCATCTAACTGAGCCACTTCAAGTAACAATTGATAACTTGGAAATTCAACATCACCATCTACATTTGCATTTGGCGCTACAATTTCCCAACGTCGTAAAGTTTTATAATCACCAGTTTTTCTATCAATTTCAATCCGAGCTTTAATTGGATTATTATAGCGTTTAACAGTTGCCGCTTCCAATGCTGATTCTATTGCTTGAAAAACAATTTCCTTATCAATTTCTCTTTCATTAGAAAAAACATCTACTACTAATAAAATTTCTTTATTTGCCATTTCTACCACCTTGCTTAAATAAATATTGGGGTACTAAACGTGCTTTACTGATTGAGGAGAAATCAACTGCAATTAATTGTTCATTTTCCATAAAAAAAACAGTTGTATCTTCAATTTTTTCAATAATCCCATTAAATTTGCGTCTATTATTTAAAGGCTTAAATAAATTAACTGCTATAGTATGACCTATAAAACGTTCAAATTGCTCTATTTTAAAAAAAGGTCTTTCATCACCTGGAGAAGAAACTTCTAATTGATAATTTCCAGTGATAGGATCTTCAACATCTAATACACCACTAATTTGGTGGCTTACTTTGGTACAATCATCTACTAAAATTCCATTTTTATGATCAATATAAATTCTTAATAAACCATTTTGAGGGTGTATATTGTATTCAATACCAACACATTCATAGCCTAAACCTTCTATAATAGGCTCAATTAGGTTACGCAAATGTTCAGGAGCCTGTTTCATTTACTTCTCACTTATTACGCGCAAAAAAAAAGAGCCTATGGCTCTTCTGCTTATTCTAATTTTTATTTACTGAGAATTTTATTCAAAGTCCAGAAAATAAAAAACCCCAAAAAGGGGTTCTTAAATATTTGGTAGCGGGGGCAGGATTCGAACCTACGACCTTCGGGTTATGAGCCCGACGAGCTACCAAGCTGCTCCACCCCGCGATTGATTTGAACCATTATAAAGCTTTATTAAGATTAAGCAAGTTTTTAATCTTAAAATATCCAAAATAAGATAATCCCAGCAAACAATCCTGCAATTACATCATCCAACATAATCCCAAATCCACCTGTTACTCTGGCATCTACCCATTTAATTGGTTGTGGTTTTAAAATATCAAAAATTCTAAATAAAATAAAACCAGTAATAATAGCTGCCCATGAAAAAGGTATAGTTGCCATTACAAACCACATTGTTATTAGATAACCAGCTATTTCATCCCAAACAATTCCGCCAAAATCATGTTCATCTAATTTTTTTGCAGCAATATCGCAAATCCAGATACCAATAATGGTCGCAACAATAGTTAATAAACTAAAAATCCAAAAATTAAATTGCGCAAATAGCCAATATACTGGAATAGCTGCTACAGTTCCCATCGTTCCTGGAGCTTTTTTAACTAATCCAGAGCCAAAACCAAAGGCTAAAAATAACACTGGATCAGTCATGATTTGTTTAGGCGTTAACTTAGCCTTGCCGTAATTATGCAGAAAAATGTTCATAGCCCTGATTATTGAAAGTAGTTATAGAATCAAACCGTTGTATACGCAAGCCTTGTTTAGCTTCAATAACTCCAATTTGCTGGCAATTCAAAGTTAATTTATTCACATCTTGAGGCTTAATAGTAAAACAAAGTTGATAATCATCCCCTGCAACCAAAGGCAATTGCCAATTTCCAGTACTATTTATATAATCCCTTACTGCCACAGATATTGGTAATTTTTCTACTTCAAGCAAAGCTCCTACCTTACTGTTGGTTAAAATATGTCCTAAATCTGCAGCCAATCCATCCGATACATCTATACAAGCAGTAGCAATATTCCTTAATTGTATGCCTGCATGTATTTGTGGCATGGGTTGATTAAATTGTGCTAAAGCCAAATCAGGAGTTTTAGACTCATAACCTTGATGAATTTTTAATCCTAAACCTGCATCACCAAGATTTCCCGTAACAAAAATTAAATCCCCAACTTGAGCTTGTGAACGCCGTAAAGCTTGACCTATCGGTACTAAACCTAATGCTTGCACAGTTAAAGTTAATGCTCCTTGAGTAGTATCGCCGCCAATTAAATCTAACTGATGTTGTTTTGCTAAAGCCAATAAACCTTGAGAAAATTTCCCCAACCAAACTTCATCAATACTAGGCAAGCTTAAAGCTAAAGTGATTGCTGCTGGCTCTGCACCCATACTGGCTAAATCGCTTAAATTTACTGCTAACAATTTATGCCCTAATAAATACGGATCTGCATCTTTAAAAAAATGTATTCCTGCAACCATCGTATCAGTGGTAACTGCAAGTTGGTATCCAGATGGAATTTCCATCAAAGCACAATCATCACCTACACCTAACTTATTTACTGCATTATGTAATTTTTCTTGGGTAAAAAATCGCTGTATAAGTCCAAATTCTGCTATTGACATGAATTAAATTTCTTTGCCACTGTAATTAATAAAGCTGCACGGATTTGCATAAATACTGTGTCCCAATTGTTTTGTGTCAATTGCCTAAATAATCTTAAACTTGGATACCAAGGTGAATCATTGCGCTCTAATAACCAACGCCAATCAGGTACTTGAGTAACACAAATCCAAACTGGTTTTCCCAAAGCTGCAGTTAAATGCGCAACCCCACTATCAATCATAATCACCAAATCTAATTGCGCTACTAATGCGGCTGTATCTGCAAAATCTTGAATCTCGCGACTACAATCAATAATGTTGTATTTTAGTGGTAAAGTTTGCAACAATTTAGTCTCTGCACCTAATTGTAAACTATAAAATTGAGTATTTGGCACCGAAAACAAAGGTAAAAAATTTTCCAAAGTAACCGAACGCCGCTTATTATTAGTATTAGTTTGACTGCCATTCCAAACAAAACCTATATTAAGTCTATCTGTAGCACAAAGTAATTCCGTCTTAGCTTGTGGGAAAGCAAATAAATACGGAAATTTAGCCGGAATTGTTTGTGGTGTGGTATTTAATAATCGCGGTAAACTCATTAAAAACACATGCTTATCATAAGCTGGCAAGGGCTCAGATTTATTAATTACTGTAATCTTTGGATGCACTGCCTTGGAAAACAAAGTTTTTAATTCCTTACGACAACAAAAAATTATCTGCTCGGATTTATCAACTAGCAAAGCTAAATAACGAAAAAACTGGATCGTATCACCAAAACCCTGTTCATAATAAACTAATAATGTTTGTCCAGTTAAAGCTTCACCTTGCCACAAAGTCGCAGGATTAAAAGTTTTATAAGCCAACTTCTGCAAGCGTGAATCAAATTTAAACCGATATTCATAATACTCAAAACCCTGTTTATAATTACCTAAAGTTAATTGAATATGCGCCAAAACCCATTTGACCGATACATAATCAGGATCAATTGCTAAAGCCTGAGTTAAATATTTACTAGCCCGCTGATATTGTGCATTTCTATAAAAAATATGTCCTAATTTAAAATAAGCTATAGCTGGTTTAATATTTGCAGTTAAACCTTGTTGAAACAAAATTTCTGCACGTTCAAATTGTTGTTGATGCCAATATAATGAACCTAACAAATTTAAAGTATGATTGTTTTGTGGCTCTAATAATAACGCTTGTTGGTAAAAGTTTTCAGCAGTTTTAAGATTAGCTTGATCTTCATATAACAAACCTAAATTATGATACGCTGACAAAAAACTTGGCTGAATTTTAAGTGCATCTAAATAATACTGTTCCGCAGTTTTAATTTGGTTACGCCTAAATAATAACTCTCCCAAATTATTACATACCACTGCATTCTTGGGCTTAATTGCCAAAGATTTTTTATAATAAGTTTCTGCTTTAGAAAAATTCCTTTCAGAAGCACACAACAAGCCCAAATTGCTATACGCATCCGCCTGATTAGCATCAAATTTTATCGCTTGTTTATACGCATCCAATGCTTTATGTGCTTCACCTTGTTTACGATACAATTCGCCCAAATTATTATAACAAGCTGCATAATCAGGCTTAAATGCCAAAGATTTTTGCATTAATAATATAGCTTGAACATCATTTCCTTGCTGATGTAAAGCCAAACCCAAAAAATGCAATGCTTTTACATTTTGACTATCCTTAACCAAAACTTGCTGATAAATTTCAACTGCCGCTGACAATTTATGTGCCTGATGTAATACTAATGCTTCATCCAAACAAACATCATTAGTAATTGAACTAGTCATAGTCACTAGAAACTCTGAATCACTTAGATTTTTTAGCCTTAATTTCTACAGCCCGAATTTTTTGCGCCACCTTATCCAATACTCCATTTACATATTTATACGAACCTTCTGCCCCAAAATCTTTCGCTAAATTTACGCCTTCATTAATAATCACCCGATAAGGGGTTTCCAAATAATTAATTAATTCATATACACTTAAACGCAAAATAGCTCGCTCTACAGGATCAACTTTTTCAACTTCTCGATCTACAAAAACACTTAACGCCGCATCAATAGCTTCCAATTGTTTCGGCACCCCATAAAATATTTCTCTAAAATAACTCTTTTGCGCGCCTTTTAAACGTTCAGCCTCCAAAAAATCCATTTCAATTCCACTTAAATTTTTACCAGTCATCTGCCATTGATACAAGGCTTGCACTACACATCTACGGGCATTAGTTTTTGCTTGACTCATTCAGCTTCCAAATTTTTCAATAAACTTACCATTTCAATCGCAGATAATGCAGCTTCACCACCCTTATTACCTGCTTTAGTACCAGCACGCTCAATAGCTTGCTCAATAGTATCCACAGTTAAAACTCCAAAACTAACTGGTACATCATGCTGTAAAGAAACTTGCGCAATCCCTTTTACACACTCGCCAGCCACATACTCAAAATGCGGCGTACCACCACGAATCACAGCACCTACAGCAATAATAGCATCATATTTTTTCATAGCTGCAATTCTCTGCACCACTATTGGCAACTCAAATGCACCCGGAACTTTCACCACTTCAATATCATCCTTCTGCGCACCATGACGCACCAAAATATCAATAGCACCAGCTTCCAATTGATCTACAATAAAGCTGTTAAAACGCGCAGCCACAATACAAAATTTACCGCCAGTAACGATAAAATTTCCTTCAACAATATTAATTTTTGACATAAGTTTTTGAATTTTAAATTATTTACTTTAACAATATACAGGCTAAATTATGCGTCAACATTTTTATTAGCATATTCAACTAATTCTAAATCAAATCCAGATAAACCCATATATTTTTTCTGAGTTCCCAAAACTTTTAATTTATGCACACCTAGATCTGCTAGGATTCTTGAACCAGTACCAGTTGTACGCCAATCAGGATTTATAGCGTTGTTCTCAGGTTGATGTAAAACACCATTATCTTCCATTTGATATTGATGAATCAATTCCACCAAAAACTGATTATCTTCACGCTGTCGAATAATTACCAACACTCCACGTCCTTCAGCGGCAATTTTTTGCATCGCTTCCCGCACAGAAATACTACAAGAATTTCGTTCTGAAGCCAATACATCATCAATTAAATTACTAGCATGAACCCGCACTAATACTGGCTCATCATCGGCAATATCTCCCATCACCAACGCCAAATGCACATTTTCATCATTATGATCTTGATACGCATATAACCTAAAAGCTCCATATGCAGTTGGATACATACATTCACTAATACGCTCTAAAGTACTTTCATGTTCAATTCGGTAATGAATTAAATCCGCAATTGTGCCTATTTTCAACTGATGTTGTTGGGCAAATTGTTTTAAATCATCCAACCTTGCCATAGTACCATCATCATTTAAAATTTCCACAATCACAGCTGCAGCTTCTAAACCAGCTAATCTAGCCAAATCACAACCAGCTTCAGTATGTCCAGCTCGATTTAAAACCCCACCAACTTGCGCCATTAATGGAAAAATATGCCCTGGCTGCACTAAATCATCAGGTTTAGCATTTTTAGCCACTGCCGCTTGAACAGTTAAGGCTCTATCAGATGCAGAAATACCTGTAGTTACGCCCACTGCTGCTTCAATAGAAACAGTAAAATTGGTTGCATAAGGGGTTTTATTTTCATCAACCATCAAAGGTAATTTTAATTGACGGCAACGATCCTTAGTTAAAGTTAAACAAATCAAACCGCGACCATATTTTGCCATAAAATTAATATCTTCAGCACGTGTAAATGAAGCAGCCATAACTAAATCACCTTCATTCTCACGGTCTTCATCATCCATAATGACAACCATTTTTCCTTGTTTTAAGTCTGCAATAATTTCTTCAGTGGAATTCATGTAAATTTGTGTGTGTGAATAATATTATCATTTTAACGCAGAATTGAATTAATATAGCGTTTAAACCAAATTAGAGCTATATAATTTAACAACTTTACCAGCAAATTTATGGCATAGTATGCCTATATTTTTAATAACCTACTACTTTAGTCTGTTTTTATGCATACTTCATCGCAACCCAAACTAATCGATCGTTTTGGCAGAATAGTTGATTATGTACGCATTTCAATTACTGATCGCTGTGATTTTCGCTGCCTATATTGTATGGCTGAAGATATGACTTTCTTGCCACGTGCGCAAATTTTATCTTTGGAAGAAATTTATACCATTGCTGCTGCTTTCACTGAATTAGGCGTAAACAAAATTCGCATTACTGGTGGTGAACCTTTAATCAGAAAAGGGGTATTAAGCCTATTAAATAATCTTGGTAACTTGCCAAATTTACATGAATTAGTCATGACTACCAATGGATCACATTTAGTCCAAATGGCAGCTGGCTTAAAACAAGCTAAGGTAAAACGGATTAATATTAGCTTAGACACCTTAAATCCAAGTCAATTTAAAACCATGACTCGTACAGGAGATTTAGCGCAAGTATTAGCTGGAATTGCTGCGGCTAAACAACAAGGCTTTGAAGCTATTAAATTGAATGCAGTTATCTTAAAAAACCGTAATCACACCGAAGTATGCAATTTAGTTCAGTTTGCAATTGATGAAGGCTTAGATATTAGTTTTATTGAAGAAATGCCTTTGGGAATTATATCTGAACATAATCGTGCTGAAACTTATTATTCCAGTGCTGAAATTCGCCGCGATTTATCCCATAAATTTGACTTAAATAAAATAGATTTAAAAACTGCTGGACCTTCAGATTATTTTCAAGTGCATAATACCAGTACGCATATAGGTTTTATTTCACCTCATAGTGCCAACTTTTGCAGTACTTGCAATCGAGTACGCATAACTACTGAAGGCAGATTGTTGCTATGCTTAGGCAATGAGCATTCAGTTGATTTAAAAGCAATTTTACGCCAACATCCAAATGATACCGAGTTGTTAAAACAAACAATTATTCAGGCTATGGAACTGAAACCTGAAAAACATGAGTTTAATTTAAATGCGCAACCGATTATTTTGCGACATATGAATACAACTGGCGGTTAAAAACTAAAACTTTAAATTTAGAAAAACTATATGTGTAAAAAAAATATTTTAATTATTGATGATGATGAAATTTCACTGCTCATTTTGCAAAACGCTTTTAAAATGCATAATTTTAATGTCACAATAACCACTGATAGTAAGAATGCTGTCCAATTATTCAATACTTTAAAAGCAGATGCGGTAATTGTGGATATATTAATGCCAAATAAAAATGGTTTTAGCATAATTGCAGACATTTATATGCTAAAACCTAATTGCCCAATTATTGCAATATCTGCTACTGAAAAGTATTTAACTAAAATTAAACATTTAAAACACCCAAAAATTTTAGCAATTAATAAAATAATACACCCAGAAACTATAGTGCAATGCATGCTTTCATTGCTTTAACACTTGCCTATTTAATTGGAATGCCTAAAATATTTAATTTTTCTTGTAAATATAATTATAACTATGTCTAAAAATACTCAAGCTGATGCAATTATTGCTGAAGCCAGACGCTATAAAACTGAACGTGAAAGTGGTTATCGAGAACAAGCTCTAAAATTGTACCCTTGGGTTTGTGGGCGCTGCGCACGAGAATTTAATAATAAAAATTTGCGTGAATTAACCGTACATCATAAAAATCATAATCATGATGACAACCCAATTAATGGTAGCAACTGGGAACTATTATGTTTATATTGTCATGATAATGAACATTCTCGCTATGAAGAAGATGTCCGTTACGGCAACGCAGAACTAAGAGTTAAAGAAAATAATGCAGCGGGTTCACATAATCCATTTGCTAATCTTAAGGATTTACTCGGAAAATCTAACAACTAATTTTTTATTTATAGTAGGTACAAAATGGACGGATTATTTACCTTTATTAAGGACAGATTTTTGTCCATGCCACAATGGGTGCAAGTTATAACCTATTTATCTTTTGTGAGTTTATTTATTTATCTAATCACTGCACCAAGATTTTTAGATATGCGTTTAGTCTCAAATGATTATGGAGATGAATTTCCCATTGGTGGCGCGCAAATTGAAGTTGAAATTGAAGGTAGGGTGTTAATTTTATTAACTGATAATAAAGGTAGATTTTCCGTGCCAATTTCCACCCATTATCCAATGGGCAGCTATGTATTTATTTTATCTCCTGACCCTAGTAGTCAAAAAATTAAAGAGATTGAAGTTCCAGTTTCCAACTCTTATTTAAACCGTTCTAAAATTATTTACAGCAAAAAAACTAGTAATTATCAAATTGTGCCAAATGGGGTCTTGGAAAATACTAAAACTATTTTTGCTAGTTTAAATCCAATTAATAGTGCATATGCCGATGAAAAACCTGTTGATGTAAAAAATGATGGTATTGATGTAGTAATTCTGACTGCTTTAGAAAAAATTACCCAGCTTCCAGCTAAAAAAATCTCTTATGATTTATACATTTACGATGATTTAAATTTAGATAATATTGATTTGTCATATATTAGTCATCAATTAAACAAACAATATAATATTGATACCTTTAAGCAATTTCAACGCCGTGCAGAAACAGTAGAGGATTTAATTACTATTGCCAGAAAAGTTTTCTATAAACAAGAGACTGGATTTGAAAAAAATAGTGCAATTTATAAAAATAAAATCACCTTAAAAGATATGCCTGCTGAGATTGCCACACAATATAAACAAGCGTTATTATTGCGCAAAACCAATTATAGCGCAGAGGCCATTGAACTATTAAAACCTATTGTAAAAGCGCAATCATATTTTTATTTGGCTTGGTTTAATTTGGCTTTAAGTTATGTAGATGTTAACAATATTGCTGCCGCTGATGAAGCTTTTAAACAAGCTATTATTATTGGCACTGCAAGAAAAATGAATAACAATCATTTAAATAGAGTCTATGGTTTATTTTTATTAAACTTACAACAAAATAATAAAAATTTGGTAAACTTTAAATCTCCTGAAAAATAAACATTGTTTTACAAATACTTAATCTTTAGTAATTGAATTTACTTGCGGTTTTAATTCTGAATTTTCATACCTAGATTTAGGAATAAAGAACTTAGAAAACAAGAGTCCTATTTCAAATAACAACCAAATTGGCACTGCTAATAAAGTTTGTGAAATTGCATCCGGTGGGGTTAAAAACATGCCAACAATAAATGCTCCTACAATAATATATGGACGTTTTTCAGCTAGACTTTTCGGAGTGGCGACACCAGACCAGATTAATACAATAGTAAAAATTGGCACTTCAAAAGTAATCCCAAACGCAAAAAACAATGTCAAAACAAAGTCTAAATATTTACTAATGTCTGTCATTACAGCTACATTTGCTGGTGCAGCTGCCGTTAAAAATCCAAATACCAATGGGAACACCACCATATAAGCAAAAACAACCCCTAAATAAAACAACAAAGTACTGGCAAACAATAATGGCAAAATCATTTTACGTTCATGTTTATATAAGCCTGGCGCAACAAATGCCCAAAATTGATATAAAATCACTGGCACTGCTATAAAAGCTGAACAAACTAACGCCAATTTAAAAGGTGTGAAAAACGGTGATGCTACGTCAATTGCAATCATAGTACTGTTTGCAGGCATATGCTGTAACAATGGCACTGACAACAAAGTATAAATTTCGTTAGCATAATTAGCCAACCCCAAAAATATTAGCAATACTGTGCAGACTATTTTTAAGAGTCGATTACGTAATTCAATTAAATGCGCAATAAATGGTTGTTCTGGTGCTGAACTCATTCTGAATTTTTACTTGGGGTAGCTGGTTTTTTATCTAAAGACATTATTTCATCAGTGGCTAATTCAGTAATTTTAGCAGTATCATCCAGCATAGTTTGCATTTCTGCATGTTGTTCCGCCATAATTTGACGCATCTCTTCAGCATGTAATTCTTGATTAATTTCATGTTTCACAGATGTAACCATGTTTCGAGCTTTACCCACCCAAAAGCCAGCAATTCTAGCAGCTTTAGGCAATCTTTCTGGGCCAATTACCAACAAACTAATTAATCCCACTAAACATAATTCCCAAAATCCAATATCAAACATAAGCTAGCAACTATTTAATATTGTCTTTAGATTCAGATTTAACTTCACCATCAATGGTATTAGCTTCATCAGTAACATCTTTGCTACTTGCTTCACCTTCTTGCATAGATGAACGGAAACCTCTAATTGCACCACCCAAATCTGCACCGATATTGCGTAAACGCTTAGTACCAAATAATACTACTACAATCGCCAACACGATTAATAATTGTGTAACACTAATTCCCATAATGATTCCTATTTATTCCGTTGCGCTTTTTCTGTTAAACCTGACAATCCAAACCGACGTTCTAACTCCTTTAAAACATCATCCGGATGTAAATCTTGCTGGGCTAATAACACCATGCAATGAAACCATAAATCCGCAGTTTCATAAATAATTTGTTGTTTATCGCCATCTTTAGCTGCAATCACAGTTTCAGTAGCTTCTTCACCAATTTTCTTTAAAATCGTATCTAAACCTTTACTATACAAGCTAGCAACATAAGATTTATCGGCGGATTGTTGTTTACGTTGCTCTAAAACTTCTGCGAGTTGGGTTAATGTGTCATTCATGTTTTTTTATAATGATATTTACTAAATATTACAACCTCTAAATAAGGTTTTACCTTATGATTATAAAGCAGCATTAATTCAAGTTATAATTATTTTTTATAGATTGTTTTCGGGTCTTTCAAAACAGCGTCAACCGCTTGCCATTCGCCATCAATTAATTGTCGATAAAAACAACTTTCACGTCCTGTATGACACGCAATGCCACCTTGTTGTTCAACTTCCAATAAAATAACATCTTCATCACAATCAAGCTGAATACTGATAACTTTTTGTTGATGCCCTGATTCCTCACCTTTACGCCATAGACGCTGACGAGAACGAGACCAGTACACAGCATAACCTTTTTCAACAGTTAGCTTTAAAGATTCTCGATTCATCCAAGCAAA
>DAOUSJ010000005.1 GCA_030627285.1 Methylococcaceae bacterium
AAAATTCGATGACGGAAACTCATTTTAAAAATATTCAATTGCAAGTGGATGCAAATCTTAAAGAAATAAAATTAACTAAATTGAATTTGCAAGATGCTGATACTGGCACTTTAACAAGCTCTGGTTTAGTGAATTTAAATGCAGATAAAAATTTTCCAGTTAAAATAAATTTATTATTTAAGCATTTGCAATTGGCAAATAGTCCAAAATTGAATACTCATATGAGTGGTAAATTAAATTTAACTGGTAATATTGAAAAAGCTTTATTGAAAGGTAATTTAGCTGTTGATGATTTCCGCTTCATTTTGCCTTCTTCTGCTGGAAAAAAGTCAATTCCTGAATTAGAAATTATTGAAATAGGCGGTAATAATAGAGTTAAAAAATCTAAAACAAATAAAAATGTAGCGGTTAAAACTACTAAACCCAAAAAAGATTTAGCTTTACAATTAGATGTGAGAATTAAAATAGAGAACCAATGTTTTATTAGTGGTCATGGACTTGAATCTGAATGGTATGGCGATCTTAGTGTTAAAGGTTTTGCAAATGCACCCCAAATTTTAGGACAAATTCAAACTAAACGTGGGTCTTTGGAATTATTAAATAATATGTTTGTGTTTAATAGAGGTTTAATTGATTTTAATGGAGCTTTTCCACCAATACCAAGTTTGGATATTCAAACAGCTGCTGAAACTGATGCAGGCAAGGCATTAATCAACATTAGAGGGATGGCAAACAATCCAAAATTGGTTTTAAGTCATGACCCAGTAATTCCTCAAGATGAAATTATTTCGAATTTATTATTTAAGCAAGATAAAAAAAGTATTTCACCTATGCAAGCTCTACAACTAGCAGATGCAGTTAATTTAATGGCAACTGGTGGCTTTGGTGGTTTAGATGGTTTAAGCAGTTTGCGTAGTGGTTTGGGTTTAGATCGTCTAAGTGTGGGTGGAGATAATTTTGAAACTGCTGCGGTTAAAGCTGGAAAATATGTAACTGATAGTATCTATATTGAAATTGAACAAGGTTTAGGTAGTGAATCTAGCACTGCAACTGTAGAAATTGATTTATTCCCAGACATTAAGGCTGAGGTTGAATTTAGCCAACAATCTGATAGTGCAGTAGGGATAAAATGGAAACATGATTATTAGGCTGAATTTATTGATAATACTGAATAAAAATAGCAGACAGAGTTATAATAATGCCCTCTATATTGTATGAGATAAGTTTGTCATCGCATGAAAATTCTGAATATTTATTTTAAAAACTTAAATTCTGTTGCTGGTGAAACCCGCATTAATTTTCAGAAAGGTGCATTATCCAAAGCTGGTGTATTTGCCATTATTGGACCTAATGGATCGGGAAAATCTACGATTCTAGACGCTATTAGTTTAGCGTTTTATGGTGAAACTTTTAGGTTTCAACA
Source organism: Methylococcaceae bacterium (assembly GCA_030627285.1). Lineage (GTDB taxonomy): Bacteria > Pseudomonadota > Gammaproteobacteria > Methylococcales > Methylomonadaceae > WTBX01. Next base: position 1,424 of record DAOUSJ010000005.1, read on the forward strand.
AGATAATGAACCAATTATGACCCATGAAACTATGGAAAGCGTAGCGCAAGTAGATTTTAGTTTAAATAATAAAACTTTTCGTACCCGCTGGCAATTACATAGAACTGATAATGAATTTTCAAGTCCGCGCATGGACTTATTGGCTCTGGATTTAAAAACTGAGACTATATTAGAACAAACTCCAACTGCGGTAATTGCAAAAATAACCAATATGATTGGAATGGATTTTCATAATTTCAGTAGATCTATATCCTTGGCGCAAGGTGATTTTGCTACATTCTTAAATGCTTTGGATGCAGAAAGAATGGAAATTTTAGAAACTATGAATGGCACTGATATTTATGCTGAACATAAACAATTATTACAAGATAAGTATCAGCAATCTGAAACCGCATTAGCCTCAGTAAATCAAGAATTAGATTTATTGCAAATTATGGATGCGGAAACTTTGGCGGCTTCAGAAGCAGATTTAGTAGATTTTAGACAGCAAGTAAAAGTTCAGAAAACAGAATTAAATGCCATTAAAGAGAATTCTGCATGGTTAACTCAGTTAGATTCTTTAAGTCAAAATTTAGATAATCTAGCTCAACAAAAGCAAAAATTGCAGAATCAATTTCAAGCTAATCAACAGCAACTGGATACAATTGTAGATAATGCGTCAGTTTTAGAATTCAAACCCGCTATAGAACAAATCAATCGTCAGCAAAAACAATTACGTCAAACAAAACATAGTCTTGATGAGTCAAATAGTGAATTGTTGGCATTAAAGCAGCAATTTGGACAACTGCCAGCAGTAGATGAGGCTTTGTTTGCAGAGTATAAAAATCAATCTCCAATTGAACAAAAACAGCATCTGGATGAATTTAAATATCAAGCCAGCCAATTAAAATTAGCTTTAGAGGCTGAAACTAAAGCTGAAAAAAACTTGCAAGAACAAATTAGCAAGCATCAAATATCTTTTGATGAGGTTGGTGCTTGGATGGAAATGCATAATAGTGAGCAGACTTTAGCGGATATTGGCGTACCTAAACTTAAAGAATTAAGAATTTTAACTGCGAAACTTGCTTCTTTAGAAGAAATTCATGAAGTTCTGCAACAACAAGCTAAAATTAACGGACAAGTTTTGGCGAAAAATTCAGCTGAAACTGTTAATTCACAGCAAAAAATTCTTGCTTTAGAAAATAAGTCAAAAAATTCTGAACAGTTGTTGAAAGATTTATCTAGTGATAGGGATATGGCAAAAGTTGAATTTTGTATTCTTGAACAGCAAGAACGGTTGGCGCAATTTAAAGCTATGTATGGGTTAGCTAAAAAAAGTCAAGAAACTAATAATTCTGGAATTTTTGGGTTTTTAAGATCTACTCCAGTAGAGTTGATTGGTATAGAAGATTTGGAATCTAAAGCCGATGGTTTAGCAACTGAAATTGTTGAATCTCAGACTTTAATTAAGACCTTGGAACAAGCAATTAAAAATGAAATTTTAATTCGTAAATTGTTGCCTCACAGAATTGATTTAATACCAGATTCTCCATGTCAATTATGTGGTGCTTTGGAACATCCTTTTATTATTAATCCACCAAATGAAAATATAGATTCTAAACCATTGTTAATCAAGCAAAAAAGTCATTTAAAGTCGTTAATGTTGGAAGCGAATAAATTGCAGTTGCAAATTACTAATGCGCGTAAAAAAGATTTGTCGAAGCAAGAAAATCAGCGTCAAATTCAGCAAAATCAAGCGCAATGGAGTTTATTGGCTAATCGTTTGAATGTGGCTACAGCAGATTTAACTGTGGAAAATTTGGATTTTATGCGGCAGTTGATTAAACAAGCTGAAGTTGAATTAAAGGATTTGCAAACTTTATTAACTAGTTATAAAACTTTGTATAAACAAATAGCTGAATTCAAACAAAATATTTTGCAAGAAACTGAAATTGTTGATGCTTTGCAAGTGAAAAAAATAACTCTGGATACTGAAACTGAGCAATTGCCAGCACAAATTATAACGGATGAAGCGGAATTGCTAGCGTGTAGAGAAGAAGAAGCTAGTTTGCGTAAGGAAGTTTTAATGCAGTTGAATTTACTTGGTGAAAGTATTCCTGAGTTAGAGCAAGAAGCAGGCTTATTGGAGATTTTTACTGCAAAACAACAGGAGTATAAATTATATGAGAATCGTTATCAGCATTTAAGTGAAGTTTTAGCTCCATTTAAGCCTCAACAAGCTTCGTTAACTACAAAAATCAATCAATTAACGCAACAATTAAATCAGCAAACTACTGCATTGGAGCAACATAAGGCAATGAATTTGTATTTGTTGATTGCAGATAAAGAAGTTTTGCAAATTGAAAAACAACAACAACTTCAGCATCAAGAGCAAGAATTACAGCAGTTTCAACAAGTTTTAGTGAAGCAATTAGCTACCACTAAATATACTGCAATTAAACAACTTAAAACTGCTTTGCAACAGCAGGATGAGCAACCAACATTTGAGCGTCAAAAAACTGCTTTGCAACATCAATTAGATACTTTGGATACAGAATACAATACATTAGCCGCGCAATTGGCTGCTGAACAAGCACAAGCTTTAACTGATTTTAGTGCAGAAGAGTTAATGGCGCAACAACGTGGGTTGCAAGAGAAAATTAATATTGCGCAGGCTGAAATTCAACATTTAGTGCAAAAACATCATAAACAAGAGCAGTTTAGAGAGCGTTTTACAGTATTAACTGCAACTCGAAAACAACAATTACACGCAGTTACAGAAACTCAAGCTGCGGTTTTACAAAGTGAAACTGATGGTTTAGTTTTTCGTCGGCGGGTGCAATTGCATTTGTCTACGCAATTATTGACTCAAACTAATAAAGTTTTGGAAAAAATTAGTGGACGTTATTATGTGCGTCAAGCACCTAGTAATCAGGGCTTGGCTTTGGAAATTGAGGATACTTTACAAAATAATAGTCGTAGATCACCGCAATCATTATCTGGTGGTGAAAGTTTTGTTATAAGTTTGGGCTTGGCTTTAGGCTTAGCAGAAATGGCAGCTGCTGGTAATACTATAGATTCGTTATTTTTAGATGAAGGTTTTGGCAATTTAGATGCTGAAGCGTTAGTGATGGTGGTTAGTGCATTGCAAAATTTACATACGCATGGCAAGACTGTTGGGGTGATTTCGCATGTGGAAGGAGTTAGAAAACGCATTAAAACTAAGATTGAAATGGTTAAAAAACCTAATGGCTTTAGTCAATTGAAAAAAGTATCGTAATTATGAGTCAAATTAATATTATTGAACCAGATACTGCGGAAGATATTCCCCAAGCAGTTTCATTTAAGGTTTTGTTAGGATTTTATCTAATTATTCCGTTATGCTTAGGCATTCAAATTATAGATAGCCAAGTTTATGCTGGCGAATTACTTACTATTTTGCCTAGTAGTCCAGCGCATTTTGTCTTGTTGCAAGTATTATTAGGTACGCCGCATATTATTGCTAGTGCAATTTTAGTGACTAGTAATCGTGAATATTTAGCGCGTTACAAAAGTAAATTACTTTGGATGTCGGGTTTAATATTGCTGGTATTTGGTTTTGGAAGTTTAATTATTCCACATAAAGTTTTATACATAATTAGTGCTTGTTGGACTGTGTATCACGTATTAAAACAACAACAAGGCATTGGTAGAGGTTTATATAAGCTTCCAAATCGAGAATTTTATTTAATTCTATGGTTAAGTATTTTGGCTGGAATTTTTATTTATATGGGGATTTTTCTAAAAAATAGCTTAACTGTGCAACAAACTGAATGGATTAAACATCTTGCCGCTAGTTTTACCATTGGTTTGGTATTAACCAGTTTCTTAGCCCAAAGATATATTTATACCAAGCTTGGGAAGTATTTTTTATGGGCAAATACTATTTTGATTGTAAGCAGTTTTTATTTATACGATCAAAAATATTATTTCCTCGCAATTTTAATTCCACGTCTAATTCATGATGCTAGTGCATACTTGTTTTATATTACCCATGATTACAATAAACATCATCTGCAAGCCCAAAATAAGATATACAAATTTACTCAAAAGCTCCGCTTGCCGATTATTTTAGTGTTACCAATAATATCTATTGGTTTAACTATAGTTTTGCAATTATATGGCGATGCATGGATTAATTTTCTTGGGCAAGCAATATTTAACATTGAAATTCGCAAAGCTATTACTTTAGGCTTAATTGGGTATTTATCTCTAATGCATTATTATAGTGAAAGTTTTCTATGGCAACGTGGTTCATTATTGCGAGCATTCATTAAATTTAAAACTTAGTCGGCTACATCTTCAGCAGCAGAATTTTGAAAACCCTTAATTGGCTTATCAAATGTTGCTCTGGCAGGTTTTAATACCAAAAATTCCGCTGTACGATTAAAAGTATCTGGTGGTGAAAATAAACTTAAAATCGCAGTAACTGGAGCAGTAGCAACAAATACTCCAGCTCCAACTACAGTTTGGACAAAACTTGGAACCCGTTCAGCCAATTCTATTGCAGTATTCATATGATCTTCAGTAGTTTTTGACTTGGTAGTAACTTCTGGTTTTGCTACTGGTTCATTTGCATAACAAAAATTATGTGATGTTATTGCAAAAGTTAATAGAACAGCTAAAATTGGTTTCATAATGTGTAGTTTCTCAAGTGAACAAACAGTTATTTTTTTACAATTTCTTTAAAGCGTTTTTTGAACTTTTCTTTATCAGAAAAATAATACGGGAGCATAAATAATGCCGGCCATGAAACTAGTGAAAAAATTTTCAGTAAAGTAAAAAAACTCATAAAATTTACTCCATAAATATGAACATTCTTTGAGTTTTAAATATACACTTAATTTCAAGATTCAGCAGAATTTTTTCGAGCTTGTTTAATAGCATCATAAGCTTTACTAATTTGTTGAGTTTTTTCCTTAGCTAAAGTCATCATTTCCTCTGGTAAGCCTTTAGCCGCTAATTTATCTGGATGATGTTGACTAATTTGTTTGCGATAAGCCTGCTTAACTTCTGCATCACTAGCCGTAGTTTGCAATTCCAATACTGCATAGGCTTCGGATAAATTGCCACGTTGAGTTTTATCTTGATTAGCTTGTTGACGATAATTTTGAAATTTTTGTTGCGCAATTAAACGCCGTTTAATACGTTGATATTGGGTATCAGAAACTTTTAGTTGTACACAAATTTTTAATAACACGGCTTCTTCTGCAGCTAAAATAGCCCCATCTGCTAAAGCAATTTGAATCTGAATTTCCAAAAACATGCGCACTAAATGTTTTTGCTGTTGGCAATGTTGTTGAAAATTATTTAATGTATTTGTTAGTGAAAAAGATTCTTGTTTGCCTTGATTAAATAATTGAATTGCTTGTTGACGTTTTGCATCTGAGAGTTGCATAAATTGCATAAACTGCTCTGCAAGTTGAATCTCAGCTGCTGAGACTACGCCATCTGATTTTGCCACGCAGCCCATAATTAAAAATGTAGTATTAAAAAATGTGGTTTGAGTGGTATTTTTTTCATCTGAAATTAAAAAATGCTGTAATTGTTGCATTGCGCTAGGTTTATCTAATTGATATCCAGCAGCTGCACCGATTAATGCACCTAAAGGTCCGCCAATAAAAAATCCAGTGGCTGCGCCAAAAATTTTGCCTTTCCATGCCATGCTTACTTATCCCCTCTGGTTTAAAAGATGATAGAATCACCCTCATTTTTTGAAATTTGTTGGGATATTATGACTGTTCCTGTGGCTGTTTACGACTCTTGTATTACTTCTTTAAAGCTGATAGCACGTGGAAAAGTGCGGGATATGTATGCTGTTGATGCTGAAACCTTATTAATTGTGACTACGGATAGATTATCAGCTTTTGATGTTATTTTGTCAGAACCAATCCCAGAAAAAGGCAAAGTTTTAACTTCGGTATCTAATTTTTGGTTTCAAAAACTACAAAATATTATTCCAAATCATTTAGCCAATATACCTTTAACCCAAGTATTGCCAAATGCTAATGAACGTGAACAGGTTTTAGGGCGTGCGATTGTGGTAAAACGCTTGCAACCAGTGCCAATAGAGGCAATTGTGCGAGGTTATTTAATTGGTTCTGGTTGGAAAGATTATCAAAACACTGGCTCAGTTTGTGGCATTAAAATAGCATCTGGTTTGCAACAAGCAGAAAAATTACCTCAAGCTATCTATACACCATCTAGTAAAGCTGCCGTTGGCGAGCATGATGAAAATATTTCTTTTGCCGATACAGTATCTTTGGTGGGTTTAGAAATAGCTACCCAAGTGCGTGACATAAGTTTGAAATTATATACTGAAGCGGCTGCATATGCTTATCAACGTGGCATTATTATCGCTGATACTAAATTTGAATTTGGTTTAGATACACAAGGTAAACTATTTTTAATTGATGAAGTTTTGACTCCAGATTCTTCCAGATTTTGGCCAATTGAAGCTTATAAAATTGGAATTAGTCCGCCCAGTTTTGACAAACAATATATTCGGGATTATTTAGAAACTTTGGCTTGGGATAAAACTGCTCCAGCCCCTAAATTACCTTTAGAAGTACGAGAATTTTGTGCGCAAAAATATCGTGAAGCGGAACTTAAATTAACTCAAACTAGTGAGTGTAATGACAACAGCTAATAGACTGATTTTAATAGATGGTTCGTCATTTTTATTTCGTGCCTATCATGCAGTACCACCATTAACTAACGCGTCTGGATTGTCTATCAATGCAGTTTATGGGGTGGCAAATATGTTGCGTAAATTAATCAAAAGTTATAAAAGTGAATATTTTACGGTAGTTTTTGATGCTAAAGGTAAGAATTTTCGGCATGAATTATATCCTGAATATAAAGCTAATCGTCCTGCTATGCCAGCGGATTTGGTGGAACAGATTCAACCATTACATGCATTAATTCGTTGCATGGGTTTGCCATTAATTATGCATTCTGGAGTAGAGGCAGATGATGTTTTAGGAGCTTTAGCGCAGCAAGCTGAAGCCCAAGGTTTTCAAGTGGTGATTGCTACTGGTGATAAGGATATGGCGCAGTTGGTTAATGAAAATATTAGCCTTGAAAATAGCATGTCGAATACTAAATTAGATGTGCAGGGTGTGATAGATAAATTTGGGGTGCGACCTAATCAAATTATTGATTACTTAGCTTTAATGGGCGATAGTTCAGATAATATTCCTGGAATTCCTAAAGTTGGGGCAAAAACTGCGGCAAAATGGTTGGCTAAATATGGCGATATTGTGACAATTATGGCACGAGCTGAGGAAATTACAGGCAAAGTAGGTGAAAGTCTGCGCACGAATTTTGACCAATTATTATTATCACAGCAATTAACTACGATTAAAACGGATTTGAATTTAGGTTATAGCATGGATGATTTGAAATCTAAGCCTGCGGATTTAGAGGCTTTAAAGGTGCAGGTTGCAACTTTGGGGCTTAAAACTTGGCTGAAAGAATTAAATGCTTTACCAATTGTAGTTGCGATTCCAGAGCAAATAATTGCATTTGAACCGCCTGCTGAAATTGTAGAAACTGAATTAAAACCTAAATATGAGACTATTTTAACTCAGCAACAATGGGATGTTTGGTTATTAAAACTTAAGCAGGCGCATATGTTTGCGTTTGATACTGAAACCACCAGTTTAAATTACACTGAAGCTAAAATTGTTGGCCTATCTTTTGCAACTGAAGTTGGTGTGGCAGCATATTTGCCGTTGATGCATGATTACCCTAATGTGCCAACACAATTAAATTTAGCCGCAGTATTAGCCAGTTTGCAAGCTATTTTAGAAGATCCTAAGAAATTTAAAGTGGGACAAAATTTAAAATATGATGCGCATGTATTGGCAAATCATGGCATTCAGTTACGTGGAATCCAAGATGACAGTATGCTGGCTTCGTATGTGTTAAATAGTGTTGCTACCAAGCATAATTTAGATGATTTAGCCCAACATTATTTGCATATTAAGACTATTCATTATGCAGATGTGGCTGGAAAAGGTGTAAAACAAATTCCATTTGCACAAGTGGAATTGGAGCTAGCAAGTGAATATGCGGCTGAAGATGCAGATATTAGTTTGCGTTTGCAAGAATTTTTTACGGAAGAATTAACTGCGATACCTAAGTTAAATGATATTTATCGAAATTTAGAATTGCCGTTATTGTCGATATTAAAAAAAATTGAATCTCACGGCGTATTATTAGATTGTGAATTTTTAGCGCAACAAAGTTTAGAGTTAGCCAGCGAAATTCAACTACTGGAGCAGCAAGCGCATGATTTAGCTGGGCATACATTTAATTTAAATTCTCCTAAACAAATTGGGGAAATTTTATATATTGAACAAGAAATGCCAGTTCTTAAAAAAACTCCTAAGGGGCAAGCTTCTACTGCAGAAGTGGTCTTGCAAGAATTAGCATTAAATTATCCATTACCAAAATTGATTTTAACTTATCGACATTTGAGTAAATTAAAATCTACTTACACTGATACTTTGCCGCAACAAGTTAACCCAAATACTGGTAGAGTGCATACTTCTTATAATCAAGCTGGTACAGCTACAGGGCGTTTATCTTCGTCAAATCCAAATTTTCAACATATTCCTATTCGTACTGCTATTGGTCGTAAAATTAGGCAAGCTTTTATTGCACCCAAAGGTTATAAGATTGTAGCGGCAGATTATTCGCAAATTGAATTAAGGATTATGGCGCATTTATCCCAAGATGAAAATTTGTTAACTGCGTTTGCAACTGGTAAAGATATACATACTGCAACTGCGGCAGAAGTTTTTAATCTTGAATTGAATGCAGTAGATATGGAATCACGTAGAGCTGCCAAAGCAATTAATTTTGGTTTGATTTATGGAATGTCGGCGTTTGGATTAAGTCAGAAATTGGGAGTTGAACGTAAACAGGCGCAAGCTTATATTGATTTATATTTTCAACGGTATCCGAAAGTTAAAATTTATATGGATAATATCCGCGCAATTGCTAATAAACATGGTTATGTTGAAACTTTATTAGGTCGACGTTTATATGTGCCAGAAATAAATTCTCGAAATGCTCACAAACGTCAAGCTGCTGAACGTACAGCAATTAATGCAGCTCTTCAAGGAACTGCCGCAGATATTATTAAGTTAGCTATGTTGGCAACTGATAAATGGTTACAACAAGAGCAACCGCAGGTTAAAATGCTGATGCAAGTGCATGATGAATTGGTGTTTGAAGTTGCGATAACCCAGTTAGATTCTGCCTGTGAAAAAATTAATCAATATATGTCAGCGGCAATGAAATTAGACGTACCGTTGGTAGTTGAAGTTGGTGTGGGGAATAATTGGGATGAAGCGCATTAGGTTATTTTTATTAACATAAGGAGTGATAAATATGCAGGGTATATCTTTGCAAGATCAATTATTAAAATCAGGCTTAATTAGTAAAGGCAAAGCTAAAACAGTTAAAACTAATCAGCGTAAGCAGGCTAAACAGGCACGGAAGCAAAAAAATGTAGAGCTTGTTGATGAGACTAAGTTACTTGCGCAACAAGTAAAGTTGGAACAGCTTAAAAAAGATCAGGCTTTAAATCAACATAAGCAACAATTGGCTGCAGAAAAAGCGGTGTTGGCACAGATTAAGCAGTTGGTACAGAAAAATAAACTAGCGCAAAATTTGGAGGGTTGTGAAGCCTATAATTTTACTGATGGAAATAAAGTTAAAAAAATTTATGTATCCGAAAAAATGCGACAGGATATTGGTAATGGGGCGGTGGCAATTGTAAAAATTGCTGCTGCATATGAATTGGTGCCAGCAATAATTGCGCAAAAAATTGCAGAACGCAATGCAACTTATGTTTTGTTGTTAAATGTGGCTGTAGAAGATGTTTCTGTTGATGATGATCCATATGCTGATTATCAAATTCCTGATGATTTGATGTGGTAAGCATAACTTTTTTGGTTTAGGTCTTACGAATCTTATTGATAATGCGTAAGACCTTGAAATTTTACTTGTCGTCTTCTTGGTTGTCTTTAGTTATTGGTGTATTCCATAAAGGATTTTTTTCGTCTTCAGGATCTAATTTTGCGTGATCTTCTGGGTAAATATGCCAAAAAGATTGGTCAATTGCGCCATCATCATAAGATCCTTCTTGTTTTTTATTATGTGTGAATGGACACCACCAGTTTTCAACTAATTTTACTAAATAAGAATGCCATTCAAATAAGCCTACGCTGACTGGGCAATACCAAGTGCAATTTAAAATCCAGTATAATTTAGATTGCGCTAAGCTTAATTTATAAGTGCCTTCCATAGTAATTTGGTTTTTTAAATTATAGCGATGAGTGGCGCGATCTGGTAGAAAATCTGACCATTTTTTTACATTTTTAGCACCAATTAAAATTAGATGGTAGTAGGTTAAATAGGCACTTACTACTATAAATGGGGCGGTTAATAAAGGTAAATATACAAATATTAATCCAATTGTACGTCTTAAAAGACTCATTTTGTTGTGATTTGCACCAATTTCAACACGGTGCGAACAGGAGTCACAGGCTTTCATAATTAAAATATCCTCATTACTGCTTTAAAATAATTTTATCAGGGTTAAGTAACTGATAAATGCTTAAACATCCTAAGCAACAGAAATATTTTTTTCCTTGTTTAGATTGCAAGCTAAAGCCGGATATTTTTACATTTTGTTTGCAAAGTTCACAAACAAATGATTCGTTGTTTTTAGCGGGCATGAGCTTATAAACTATGGTTTTTCTGTTAATACAAGATGAATATGGTTTAGGTTAGTTAAATATTAATTGAGGCTAATATAACTGACTAAATTGAGATTGAGATTAAAGTTTAACATAAAATTATTAAATTAATTCAATATGATAACCAATTATTTTTTGTTTTGGTAAGGCAATTTTAAAACTGAATTCCACAGCTTTAGAGGCTGGAATTAATCTTTTTGGATTGGAATTTAGATATTCTTTGGCTAAAAAAATTCTTTGTGCAAAAACTTCACCAGTAAAATTTAATAATTTTAATTTGATTGCTGGATAGGCTTGTGCAAATTGTCCTTGATTACTAATTACCATTTTTAATTCATAATGATTATGGTTAATTATTTGTAATTCATTATGCATTATTTCAAAATCATCTGGTTGTTTATATGTTTTCAGAGGACATTGAATAGCGATTAATTTACATGCTTGTTGAAGCCTTAGTCTAATTTCTGGTCGTTGACTAACTTGCTGCCATTCAAAAAAAACTAGCTGTCCAATTAATACTAATATGCCAACAATTATGCCTAAACCCCAAAATGATGTGTGAATACTTTTGGGTTTATTTGTAGAGTTTAAATTAATAAAACTCGAGCCAAAACGTTTTAATCGACCTAGCATTTCTTCGCAAGGTGAACAGAGTAATTCAGGATTTTTGCGTTTTTTTAACTCAACAATACTTAAGTGATAAGTTTTTTTACAATGTTGGCATTGAGTTAGCATGAAATTACATTGGTGTTTGGGTGATTAATTTATGTCCTTCTAAGCGGCACCAGTCAGTTTGAATTGTAGGTGCTTGCATAGTAAATTCTGGCGCATAAGTGTTACTGACTTCTTGTGCTTGCTCAGTTAAAATTCCTGATAAAACTAGTGATCCTTGCGGTTTTACTAGTGCTGTAATTTGGGGTTGTAACTCAATTAATGGCTTTGCTAAAATATTGGCTAAGACAATATCTACTGGCACAGCTTGAAAATCTGCCGCTAACATACACTGAATTTTATCAGTTACAGCATTTTTTTCTGCATTAGCTTGGGTGGCTATTAGGGCTTGTGGATCAATATCAACTGCATAAGCCATTTTGGCACCTAATAATATTGCAGCAATCGCTAAAATACCAGAACCACAGCCGTAATCAATGATAGTTTTGTCGTGTAAATCATGACTAGCTAACCATTCTAAACATAATGCGGTGGTTGCATGAGTGCCAGTGCCAAAGGCTAAACCTGGATCTAAAGTTAAACACACAGTTCCGAGTTCTTGTTGTGCTTGACCTGTAGGGCAAACCCATAATTTATCCGCGAATTTCATGGGTTTATAATGTTTCATCCATGTGCGTTCCCAAATTTGGTCGGCTAATATTTCTTCATGCCAATGTAAAATGTTGGCTTTGGAAAATTGTTGGTATAAGGAGTGTTTAATAACTTTTGGTTCACAATCTAATTCAAATAATCCAATTACTATTGTTTGAGTCCAGATTTTAGTTTCACCTAGTTTAGGTTCATAAATAGGTTCATCTTTTGCATCCACAAAAGTTACAGAAACTGCACCAGAATCGCTTAAAAAATCCCCTATAATTGGTGCGTTATTTTTTTCAGCTGTAATTGAAACTTGATGCCATGCCATGAAATACTCCTAAAGACTACAATGCCAAACAGTTTTATTTGGCAGCTACAGTTTAATTATTAATGCCTAATTTTTTCTCTAAAAAGTGAATATTTTGACTGCCAGTAACAAATGCATTGTCGTTCATGATTTCAGTTTGTAAGCTAATGTTGGTTTTAATTCCATCAATAACCATTTCACTTAAAGCAGTTTTCATACGCGCAATGGCACTGTTTCTATTTTCGCCATGAGCAATAAGTTTGCCAATCATAGAGTCATAATAAGGTGGTACTTTATAACCGTTATAAATGTGAGTTTCACAGCGAATTCCTGGTCCACCTGGCATATGAAATTGTTCAATTACACCTGGGCATGGCATGAAATTTTTTGGATCTTCGGCATTTAAACGACACTCAATTGCATGCCCAGTAAAAGTTACTTGCTCTTGAGTAAGGGATAATTTTCTACCAGCAGCAATGCATAATTGTTCTTTCACAATATCAAAGCCAGTAATCATTTCGGTTACAGGATGCTCAACTTGAACTCTGGTGTTCATTTCAATGAAATAAAACTCACCTTTTTCATATAAAAATTCAAACGTGCCTGCGCCTAAATAGCCAATATCTTTACATGCATTTACACATAATTCACCCATGTAATTGCGTTGTTCTTCAGTTATTCCAGGTGCTGGAGCTTCTTCAACTACTTTTTGATGTCGTCGTTGCATGGAGCAATCACGTTCACCTAAATGAATTACATTGCCAAAACTGTCAGCTAATATTTGAAATTCAATATGGCGTGGATCTTCTAAGAATTTTTCCATGTATAAGGTATCATTACCAAAGGCTGTGCCTGCTTCAGCTTTAGTAAGATTAATTGAATTTATTAATGCTGCTTCAGTGTGTACTGTGCGCATTCCACGTCCACCGCCGCCGCCAGCAGCTTTAATAATTACTGGATAACCAATTTCATGCGCCATGGCTAAATTTTTATTATTATCCATAGTTAATGATTCGCCATTGCCAGGAACACAGGGAATTCCAGCAGCATGCATGGCTTTTTTAGCTGAAATTTTATCTCCCATTTTACGAATTGTGTCAGCTCTAGGACCAATGAACACAAAACCGCTTTGGTGTACTTTTTCAGAAAAATCTGCGTTTTCAGATAAGAATCCATAGCCAGGATGAATGGCTTCTGCATCGGTAACTTCGGCGGCACTAATAATTGCAGGAATATTGAGATAACTATCAGCAGATGCGGCGGGGCCAATGCAAACAGATTCATCAGCTAAACGCACATGTTTTAAATCTCGATCTACATCTGAATGTACTGCTACAGTTTTGATACCTAATTCACGACAAGCACGAAAAATGCGGAGGGCAATTTCGCCACGGTTGGCAATTACAATTTTATCAAACATTATAAATACCCTTATTCAATTATGAACAAAAGCTGATCGTATTCAACCGGTTCAGCGTTTTCGATCAGAATTTGTTTAATCGTGCCGCTTTTATCTGCCTCAATTGGATTCAAAATTTTCATAGCTTCAATAATGCATAAGGTCTCACCAGTAGCAACTTTTTGCCCTATTTCCACGAATGGGCCTGCTTCTGGAGATGAAGCTCTATAAAAAGTACCTACCATAGGCGATTTAACTAGATGACCTTCTGGAATTAGATTTTCTGTCGGTGCTTCAGTAATAGTTGCTGCATTAATAGTTGCTGCTATTGCTGGCTGCACTTGAGTAACTACAGGTGCAACAGTTGCGGAGTAGCGACTAATGCGAATTGATTCTTCACCTTCATTAATTTCTAATTCGGCAATGTCAGATTGCTCGATCATTTCGATCAATTTTTTAATTTTTCTAATGTCCATTATTATTTCTCGGTTAATATCTGGTGTGCTGCTTGTAAAGCTAATTCATATCCATGTGCGCCCAACCCACAAATAATGCCGTGAGCAATATCAGAAAAATAAGAATGTTTTCTAAACGCTTCGCGGGCATGAACATTGGATAAATGAACTTCTATAAATGGTATTTTGGTAGCTAATAAAGCATCTCTAATTGCAACGCTGGTGTGGGTGAAAGCGGCAGGATTGATAATAATAAAATCCACATTATCATTAAAAGCTTGATGAATAAACTCTACAATTTCATGTTCAGCATTGCTTTGCCAAAAACTTAGTTGATATTGATATTGAGCTGCTTGTAAGTGTAAGGATTTTTTTATATCAGCTAGATTTTTATTGCCGTAATGTAAAGGTTCTCTGATCCCAAGTAAATTAAGGTTAGGTCCATTTAAAACGGAAATATGTGCCATAAGAGTTATCAAAAGTTATATAAGCCGTCAATTTTCGCTAATTTACACAATTTTGTCTAGGTATATATATTACAATGCAATCTAAGTTAGATATTTTGATAACTAAAGCTGTTTTTGGCCGGATATTTATTTTTTAATCAATAAGCAAACTTTTTATATATTGGTATAATAGGCGTGCGTATTTTGGGGCTTGATTATTGGATAATTCTTTTTTAGCTTGGCGTTGTAATTGACGTAATTGTTGAATATTTGCCTGCGGGTGTAAATCTAAAAATTCAGTTAAAGCTTTATTTGTGGTATCAGAAATTAATTTATCGCGCCAGTTTTCTGCTTGATGATGTTCTCTATCTGCATGTACGCTTTTGCTTTTAATGCGGTCAAATTTTTCTTGAATAGATTCTAAATCAATTTTGTTTAATTGGGCAGCAATATATTTTAGTTGCCTTTTTCTAGCAGATTTGAGTGGCATCTGCGCAACTTCTGTAATAGCTTTATAAATATTATCTGGTAAGCCTAAACCTTGTAGTTGGATTACGGTTAGTTGGCTCATGGTTTCACCTAGAGTAAATAACTCAGATAAATCACGTTTTAGTTGAGTTTTATTGGGTCGAACTGCATAATATTCTTGTTCGTCTTCAATTGTATCGGAGTTTTCATTCATATTTAAACCAGCATTATTAGGAAAATAACTAACATTATCACTAAAGATATTGGAATTACCAAACTGTTCCAGTCAGATTCTACTTGTTTGCTTCTGGCTAAACTAGCTTTAATACTAGGAAACATCCAAATTATAACTCCCAAAGCGGTAATTAAAATTAAAATGCTTTCCCATGTAGTAGTTTCTGGCATGATTTCCTCTAATGATGGTATTTATGTAACACAATATCTAAACTAATGCAGTTGAGGTTAGAATCCAAGCAGTATTAGCATTATTTTACTGCTTGAGTTTTAAATAGCATCTATGCCAGTTTCACCAGTACGAATCCGAATAACTTGTTCTAAACTGGATACAAAAATTTTGCCATCGCCAATTTTGCCAGTATTAGCACTCTTAACAATTACTTCCACTGCTTGTTGTACAGTGTCTTCATTTACGGCAATTTCTAATTTTATTTTGGGGAGGAAATCAACAATATATTCAGCACCTCGATATAATTCCGTATGTCCTTTTTGTCTACCAAAACCTTTAACTTCGGTAGCAGTAACGCCAGCAACGCCAATTTCTGATAATGCTTCTCTAACATCATCCATTTTGAAGGGTTTAATGATTGCGGTGATTAATTTCATGGTTGAACCTTTAGGATTTGGATTTTATGAATAAAAATAAATCTGCTAAAGCATCAATAATAGAGAATTACGTTACAAGATACAAATAACTTCTGTGCCAAAATGGGGCAACGCACAAAAAACGCCGATAAACTTATTAGTCTATCAGCGTTTTAAAAATGTTGGATGTGAAAAAACTTATCCTTTACTGGAATCAGTAAATTCTGGGTAAGCTTCCATGCCACATTCAGAGAAGTCAACACCTTGATATTCATGTTCTTCACTGACACGAATACCTATTATTACTTTAAGTAAATACCAAACTCCAAAACTGGTAGCAAATACAAATGTAAAAATTGTGGCAATGCCAGTTAATTGCGCTCCAAAAGTGGCATCAGTATTAGAAAAACATACGGCGATTAAACCCCAAGTTCCAACTACACCATGTACTGAAATAGCCCCGACTGGATCATCAACTTTAATTTTATCTAAACCAATAATTGCAAAAACTACAATTATTCCAGCTATTATGCCGATAATGGTAGCTAATAATGGACTTGGGCTAGCAGGATCAGCGGTAATTGCTACTAAGCCAGCTAATGCACCATTTAAGGTCATGGATAAATCAGCTTTGCCAAATAAAATATGCGCGGTGATTAATGCAGAAACTACTCCGCCAGCTGCGGCAGCATTAGTATTTACAAATACCATTGCCACTGTATTAGCTTCAGAAATGTTTGAAATAATCAATTCTGAACCACCATTAAATCCAAACCAACCCATCCATAAAATGAAAGTTCCTAAAGTTGCCATGGGCATATTACAACCGGGAATAGGTTGAATTGAACCATCTTTACCATATTTACCTTTTCTTGCTCCTAATAAAACTACTCCAGCTAAAGCTGCGCTTGCACCACAAAGATGCACAACACCAGAGCCAGCAAAATCATAAAATCCTAGTTCATCTAAAAAACCACCACCCCATTTCCAATAACCTTGTAATGGATAAATAAATCCGGTCATAACTACAGCAAAGGCTAAAAATGCCCATAATTTCATTCTTTCGGCAACTGCTCCAGAAACAATTGACATCGCAGTAGCTACAAACACTACTTGGAAGAAAAAATCCGCCATATTTGAATAAACTGTATCACCGCCAGATGCAATTACATCAGCAGCAACATTATCTTCACCTAGCAAAAAACTTATTCCAGGCCAAAAACTGTTCACGGCTTCAGCTGGGTACATGATGTTATAACCAACCAACATATACATAATGCAGGCAATAGCAAATAAGACTACATTTTTAGTTAAAATTTCTGTGGTATTTTTGGCGCGGACTAAACCAGCTTCCAACATAGCAAAACCGGCTGCCATCCACATTACTAATGCTGCACTCATAAGTAGATAAAATGTATCTAGTGCATAACTTAGTTCTATTATTTTTTCCATTATCTTAAGCCTTTAGAGTTATTTTTATAATGCTTCTTCACCAGTTTCACCAGTCCTAATTCGAATAACTTGTTCCAAATTAGTTACAAAAATTTTGCCATCCCCTATTTTGCCAGTATTTGCAGCACCAATTACTGCTTCAATAGCTTTATCAAGTTCTGCTTCACTAACCGCAGCTTCAATTTTCATTTTTGGTAAGAAATCAACCACATATTCAGCACCTCGATATAATTCTGTATGTCCTTTTTGTCTGCCAAAGCCTTTAACTTCAGTGACTGTAACCCCAGAAATACCAACTTCTGACAATGCTTCACGTATATCATCTAATTTGAATGGTTTAACAACTGCAGTAATTAATTTCATGGAATATCCTAAATTTTTGAAGAGTTGAATATATCAACTTTATTAAGCATAAATTATGCCGAAATTTATACAAGGGATATTTATTACATGTTTTAATATAGGTAGTGTTTGTTATCAAAATGCACTAATTTGGAGCATTGAATATTTCAAATAATTGTTTAAGAGCAGATTTGGATAATTTTATTAACATGGTTTGTGTTGTTAAAAGGCAATAATTTTAATTTAAGTAGATATATTTGGTATAATTATAAATTGAGTTATATAAGTAACTGTATATAAAGGTAAATTATTTGCATGGCTTGATTAATGCTAATAATTTTTCAGTATATTAGTCGAAGGATAATAGGATGAAAAAGATACCCTTGGCCATTTTTTGTGGTCTATTTGCAACACAATCATTTGTATTAGCTGCGGAAGAAGATAATTCTTTTTATGGTTTTTCAGCATCAGCAAGTGCAGCATTAACTACGGATTATATTTGGCGTGGGGTTTCACAATCAGATAAAGATCCTGCCATGCAAGGTTCTTTTGATTTAAGTCATGAAACTGGATTTTATTTAGGTGCATGGGCATCAAGCTATGAATTTAGTGATAATGCTAGTTTAGAGTTAGATCTTTATGCTGGATTTAGTCGTGAAACAGATTTTGCTGGCTATTTACCATTTGCTTTGACCTATGATGTAGGTTGGTTGCGTTATGAATATACCGATCAATCAGATTTAAATTTCACTGAATTGTATTTTGGTGCTTCAGTATCGCCACTAGAAAATTTTAATTTTAGTGCTTATTATTATTATGGTTTAAAAATAGAACATACTTTACCAGGTGAATATACTGACTTGGCGGTAGATTACACATTGCCAGCTGCATACGGAGGCATTACTTTATTAGCTCATGCTGGTTATTACAATCGTAAAGGTGGCGCAGATGATTATTGGGATTGGAAAATTGGTGCATCTAGAGATTTAGGCGGTTTTAATTTGGAAATTGCTTACACTGATACTGATGATTCTGGTGCTGGTGATTTGGATGATTCAAGGTTTGTGGCAACAATTTCTAAAGAATTAGGCGGACAAAATGAAAGTAAAGCCTTATTGCCAGAAGGTTTTGATACCAGTGTTAGCGTAGCTTTAACTACAGATTATGTTTGGCGTGGTGTCTCCCAAAATAGAAACAATCCTTCATTGCAAGCATCATTTGATATTGCGCATGATTCTGGGTTTTATGTTGGTGTTTGGGGCGCAAATGTTGATTTTGGCGGACAAACACCTCCAAGTCTTGAGTTAGATGCTTATTTTGGCTACGGTAATGAAACTGATTTTGATGGATTTCTACCCTTGCCTGTTAGTTACGATATTAGTTATTTGTTGTATGTATATCCATCTAGTTCTAGTAGTGATGTAAGTGAAATTATTTTTGATCTTGGGGTCTCGCCACTTGAAAATCTTAATTTAGGCATAAGTTATGCTTACGGTATAGAAGTTGAGCAAGCATTATTAGGCGAATATAGTAATGTTGCGGCAGATTACACTTTGCCAGATGAATTAGGTGCAATTACAATTTTATCCCATGTTGGTTATTACAATGTAAAAGATGGTACTGATGATTATTGGGATTGGAAAGCAGCTGTTGCCAAAGATTTTGGCGCATTTAATTTTGAATTAGCTTATACAGATACAGATGATGCTAATTTTGGTAGTTTAGATGATAGTAAAATTATTGGAACTATTTCTACTACGTTTTAACATTAGCATTACAAAAGCCATTTTTTTTGTTGAATACCCAAAAAAATGCTACATTAAACCCGTTTTTAATAACTATTAAAACTCATCACACTCTGGAGCAAAATTAATGTCGGTAGCAAATGTTTTAAAAATGATTGAAGAAAATGAAGTCAAATATGTTGATTTTCGTTTTTGTGATACCCGTGGTAAAGAACAGCATGTGACTTTTCCTGCACATTCAATTGATGAAGATACTTTTGAAGAAGGAAATATGTTTGATGGTTCATCAGTTGCTGGTTGGAAAGGTATTAGCGAATCTGACATGATTTTGATGCCAGATCCAGATACTGCGGTATTGGATCCGTTTTTTGATGAAACAACTTTAATTATTCGTTGTGACATTATTGAACCTAACGATATGCAAGGTTATGAGCGTGATCCACGTTCAATTGCGCGTCGTGCAGAAGCTTATATGGAATCAACTGGGATTGCAGATACGGCATTTTTTGGCCCTGAAAACGAATTTTTTGTCTTTGACGATGTGCGTTGGGGCGAAACTATGGGTAATTCATTTTATAAAGTAGATTCAGATGAAGCTGGTTGGAACTCTGAAAAAACTTATGCAGATGGTAATATTGGACATCGTCCAGGTGTAAAAGGCGGTTATTTTCCAGTGCCACCAGTTGATTCTTTACAAGACATGCGTTCTGCTATGTGTTCTGTATTAGAAGAAATGGGTATGACTACAGAAGTTCATCACCATGAAGTTGCCACTGCTGGACAGTGTGAAATTGGAGTGAAATTCAATACTTTAGTTAAAAAAGCTGATGAAGTTTTAGAATTAAAATATGTTGTAGCTAATATTGCGCATGCTTATGGCAAAACAGCTACTTTTATGCCTAAACCTTTAGTTGGTGATAATGGCAGCGGCATGCATGTGCATCAGTCTTTAGCTAAAGATGGCGTGAATTTGTTTTCTGGGGATTTATACGGTGGTTTATCTGAAACTGCGTTATTTTACATTGGCGGCATTATTAAACATGCAAAAGCTCTAAATGCTTTCGCTAATGCTTCAACCAATAGTTATAAGCGTTTAGTACCAGGTTTTGAAGCTCCAGTAATGCTAGCATATTCAGCTCGAAATCGTTCAGCATCTATTCGGATTCCTTTTGTTAATAATCCTAAAGGTCGCAGAATTGAATTACGTTTTGGTGATTCAACTGCAAATCCATATTTGTGTTTTGCAGCAATGTTAATGGCTGGTTTAGACGGAATTCAAAATAAAATTCATCCTGGTGATGCAATGGATAAGGATTTATATGACTTGCCACCAGAAGAAGAAAAAGCTATTCCACAAGTAGCATTTTCTTTTGATGAAGCTTTGAAAGCATTAGATGAAGATCGTGAATTTTTAACTCGCGGTGGTGTATTTACTGATGATGCTATTGATGGTTATATTGATTTAAAAATGGAAGAAGTGACTCGTTTACGTATGAGTACACATCCAGTTGAATTTGATATGTATTACAGTTTGTAAAATTACTGCAACTGTTATTTAGTGAGAACGCTCCATTATGGGGCGTTTTTTTTGTCTGGATGCTTAGATATGTGAATAAAAATATATGGTCTATAAATTGCTTATGTACCTACGAGAATACATAGAGGTTAGTAATGCATCAAAAGATACTAGATTCACTTAATGAGGCAGTGTTGCTATTTAATCAGCATTTAAAGTTAATTTACATTAATAATGCTGGAGAAATACTATTTGATGATAGTAAAAATCATCTTTTGGGTAAGTATGCAGCGGATATTTTTAATCTTACTGCGAATTCAATATATGTGGATTTAAAAAAATGTTTAGTTACTGAAGAAAATTTGGTGGATAGGGAGATTAATCTACAAAAATTAAAACAAAATCTTACCCTAAATTTAAGTATTACCTTGACAATTGATAAGTTGGGATTTAAACAATTAATTGTGGAATTGCAACCTTTAGATAGACATTTGCAATTGACCAAGGATGAACAATTAGCTTCGCAGCAAACAATTAGTCGCATGTTAATTCGAGGTTTGGCACATGAAATTAAAAACCCGTTGGGTGGCTTGCGTGGAGCAGCACAGTTATTGGATTTAGAACTTGAAAATGCAGATTTAAAGGAATATACCCAAATTATTATTTCTGAAGCCGATAGATTAACGGATTTAATGGATAAGATGTTAGGTCCAAATAAATTACCGCAGAAAAGTAAATTGAATATTCATCAAATTTTAGAACGGGTACGCCAATTAGTCTCGGCTGAATTTAGTAGCAATATTCAAATAAAATGTGATTATGATCCTAGTATTCCCAAGGTTATGCTAGATAAAAATCAGTTTATTCAGGCAGTGTTAAATATTGTCAGGAATGCAATTCAGGCAATTACAACTGATGGTGTAATTATTTTAAAAACTAGGGTGCATCGCTGTATGACTATCGGGCGTAAGTATTATAAATTGCTAGTTAGAATAGATATTATTGATAATGGTGTAGGGATTAAACAGGATATGCAGGCACAAATTTTTTATCCTATGATTACTGGTAGGGCTGAAGGTACTGGCTTAGGTTTGTCAATTTCTCAGGCTTTAATTAATCAACATAATGGTTTGGTTGAATGTCAAAGCGAACCAGGTAATACGGTGTTTTCAATTTATTTACCTTTGGAGAAAAATCATGCAGTCTAGTCCAGATAAAGTTTGGGTGGTTGATGATGACAAGTCTATTCGTTGGGTAATTGATAAAGCTTTAAAAAAAGCCTCAATTGAAAGTAAGAGTTTTTCTGGTGCAAAAAGCTTATTAGAGGCTTTGAATAGTGAAAATTTACCAAATGCGTTATTAACTGATATTCGTATGCCAGGTATGGATGGCTTGGAATTGTTAGAAAAAGTGCAACGTGAATATCCAGATTTACCTATTATTGTGATGACTGCGCATTCTGATTTGGATAGTGCAGTTTCAGCTTTTCATGGTGGTGCGTTTGAATATTTGCCTAAACCATTTGATATTAAAGAGGTTATTGATATTGCTCAGCGAGCTTGTACTTATAGTCGCCAAAAAATCAATGAAAAGCATAAAAGTGAACAAATTATTCAAGATACTCCAGAAATTATTGGTGAATCTCCAGCAATGCAAGAGGTTTTTAGAGCTATAGGACGCTTGGCACGTTCGCATATCACAGTATTAATTAATGGTGAATCTGGAACTGGTAAAGAATTGGTTGCGAAGGCTTTGCATCGACATAGCCCTAGAGTAAATAAACCATTTATTGCCTTGAATATGGCGGCAATTCCAAAAGACTTAATGGAATCAGAATTATTTGGTTATGAAAAAGGTGCATTTACGGGGGCGCAGGCACGTAGATCTGGCAGGTTTGAACAGGCAAATAATGGCACTTTGTTTTTAGATGAAATTGGCGATATGCCAGCGGAATTACAAACTCGTTTATTAAGAGTGTTATCTGATGGTGAATATTATCCGGTTGGAGCTTTAAGAGTAGTTAAAGTTGATGTGCGTATTATTGCAGCTACACATCAAAACCTAGAGCAATTAGTTATTAATGGTGGTTTTCGAGAAGATTTATTTCATCGCTTGAATGTAATTAGAATTCATATTCCGCCTTTGCGCGAACGTAGCCAAGATATTAGTTTATTAATTCGGTATTTTCTTAGTCAAGCTGCAACTGAATTGGATACGGAAGTGAAAACTTTAAAACCTAAAACCGAAGAGTTTTTATCTACTTTAGAATGGCCGGGTAATGTTAGACAATTAGAAAATATTTGTCGTTGGTTGACGGTAATGGCCGCAGGGCGTGAAATTTATATTGAGGATTTGCCACCAGAATTATTACAAAATAGGGTAGAAACTCCAGCTAATTCGTATGCGCATGAATCCAATTGGGAATTATTAATGCAGCAGGATATTGAAGAAAAAATTCAAGTAGGTCAAACTGATATAGCTAAAGATATTATTCCAAACGTAGAAAAAGTTTTGATTCAAGCCGCATTACATCATACTGCTGGCAAACGCCAAGAGGCAGCAATTTTATTAGGATATGGACGGAATACTTTGACCCGAAAGATTAAAGAACTAGGCTTGGAATAAGTTTATTTGAGACTATATCAATAAGGTTAAATTTAGAACTTGGCTTTTAAATCAATTTGTAAGGTATCTCTTTCAGTGCCATCAACACCTTCGCCACGAGTAACATATTCATCAGCTAATAAATATGCTAGACCAAGAGAAAAGTTTTTGCTGATTCCATAGCCTAATTTGATTCTATGACCATTGGATCCAGTAGCACCAGCATTAAAGTCCGAATCATTAAAAGTATCAGGCACAGCATTAACTTCAGTATCACGATAGTCATAACTTAGTTTGAAATCTAAGTATTTAGTGCCAGCACCGAGCATCCAAGCTGAATCTTCGCCATCTTTAATATTACTGGCAGTATTGACTACGTAGTTACCAAAGATTTTTAAGGGTAATAAACCAGTTTTAATATCGACTTTACCTGCAACTTCAAATAATTTGAAATCTGCATCAGGATCGCCATTCATATTGTCGCCACCAAAACCATTTATTTCATCTGGGCAAGTTTTACCAGTTTCGCAATTTAAGTAATCATTTATGGTGGTGCCATTATACAAATAAGTGTTAAAACCTAATGCAGCTTTCACCATTTTGTTGAATTCCATTTGCCCGCTTATGCCTGCGTGATACAAGTTCATATCATCGCTAAAGCTGCCTTTGTCATCATTGGATAAGATGAAATAACCACCAGTTGCAGCTAATTTTACTCCAGCTATTTTTTGCTCATAAGCTAATGCAATGCCTTCTGGATTTATATCACCATCCCAAATATTGTCAGTAACACGAAACCAAGGTTGTTTGAATTTACCCGCAGTTACTGAAGCACCATAAGCAAATGTTGGTGTCCATTTTAAAAATGCACGATCAAAAAATATGTCTTTACCACCAAAACCACCTTCCAAAGTTTGATTGCTAGAAGTTCTACCGCCTGCCGTAACTAAACGAAAGCCTACACCAACTTCATCATTAACTTTAGCTGCAAGACCTAAACGTGCGCGAATTCTAGTACGGTTTTTTTCAGAAGCTTTAGTATTACTATCACGAAATTCTTGTCTGAAACGCATATCTCCAGTAATTTTAACTCTTGAAGCCCAATCCATAGCTTTTAAAGTACTTGAACTTACTGCAGATTTTTCAGCTGTTTTTTGTTTTTCTTGAGCAAGTAATTTTTCATATTGAGATTGATTTAATACGCCATTCTCATATAAAGTTTGCAATAACTCTTTGTCAGAAGCTGAAGCACTATTTACTGCCAATGCTAAACTGCTGTATAAAATAGCCTTGATTGCCAGTTTTAAATTTGCTTTCATGGTAAAAATTTCCAAACGTTGTTAAATATCCACGAAGAATACCCGAGCAATATTACAAATATATGACATAGTGGGTATGTGGTATATTGCTATTAATTAAAGATATTGTACTTCAAATGATTTGCTTTTTGTTTAAAAGTTTAAAATTTAATGTGGTTTTTAAGCAACAGAATTGATATTTATTTTATTTAAACTAATAACCAACAAAATTGCATATGCTTCATAATTTAATGTTTAAAATATATATATTGGATTTTTTGTTAGGTGATTTATCTGCAATATTATTTGTTACAATTTTTTACAAGCAATTTGAGATGAATTTTGTAAATACTTTGAGAAACATTAATGGTAAACACAATGAATAATATAACTTTAGTGAGTATTCATATTCCTAAAACTGGTGGAAGTACGTTTACGGCAATTTTAAAACATATTTATGCGGATAAATTGCAATTGGCATATGGAGATCAACGTGATGTTATTAGAACTCATCCACAATGTTTTCATGGACATAAAATAATTAAGAAATTTAGTCAAGATGTGTATTTATTGGAAAATGCTAAATGGATTACTTTTTTACGCAACCCTCTTAATTCAGCAATATCTTTATATTATTATCATTTAGGTAAACGAGTTTTAGATTTAGAACAATGGTTACTGCATGCTGATAAAACTAAAGGATATAACCATAATAGGTATAATAAACAATTAGCAAAATGTGGTAAAACTTGGGAAGAATTTGATTTTATTGGTGTGACTGAACATTATGCAGCATCACTGAATAAAATTTCTGAATTATTAGTTTGGCCAGAAATTAATTATCAGTCAAAAAATATTGGTTCATATACGTCTCCCAATTTGAGTGCAGATGTAGTGGCAGAATTTGAAGAATTAAATCAACAAGATTACATTTTGTATAGAAATGCAGTGCAGGCATTATTACACAAGTAATATTTTTATTATGCTGATTATTTGATATGTATAGCGAACATATAGCTCAGTATTAAGCATGAACTAGAACCAAATATATTTATTGCAAAAATTTGTGCTATTTGTTGCATGTGATTAGTTAAAGTATAACCGTTGGCAAATACAGATAAAATTAAATACACGCTGGATAGGGTAATAAATATACCTATGATAATTAAGCTTAAAGTTGCTTGATGTTCTAGTGATAAGGTAGATTTAGATAATAATAAAACTCCGATTAAGCCAATTAAAAACGCCACTAAAGCATTAATTATAATTAATCCATACGGCAAAGCTAATTTTTGGGTGTGAAGCCAACCATTTTGGTTTAAAAATAATAGTTTGCCAATTAATAATCCTACCCAAACCGCACTTATACATGCAAAAATATTACCAATTATATTGAGAATAGCTTTAGTGAATTGTTGTTGTTCAATGAGTAAATAGGTATCTAGTGAGAAAGTAGCAAAGGTGGTAAATGCACCTAAAAAACCTACCAAAATTGCAGCTTTGTATTCTGAATTTAAGCCAAATTTTTCAATTGTAAGACTTACACTTAATAAGCCCATTAGAAATGAACCGACTATATTAACAGTTAGAGTTCCATATGGAAATTCACGCCCTAACCAGTGGTAAATTCCATTGGAAACCAAAAATCTTAATACAGCTCCAGATGCACCTCCAAGTGCGATTACAAATAATGTGGTCATGAAAATTAAAATTTAATAAAATGTTCGCGATAGTGTTTGAGTTCGTTAATTGATTCAATCACATCATCTAAAGCTTGATGATTAGCAGTTTTTTTGAAGCTATTTTTTACTTCTGGAGCCCAGCGTCGAGCCAGTTCTTTCAAAGTAGAGACATCTAAATTGCGATAATGAAAAAATAGTTCCAACTTAGGCATATAACGGTATAAAAATCGGCGATCTTGACAAATACTATTTCCAGACATTGGCGATTTATTCGGACTTAACCATTGTTTTAAAAAATTCAAGGTTTGTTGTTCTGCGTCACTTTCAGTAATAGTAGAATTTTTTACGCGTTCAATTAAACCAGATTGTCCATGATGAGTTTGATTCCATTCATCCATTTTGGCTAAAGTTGCATCAGTTTGATGAATAGCCAGCACTGGCCCTTGGGCTAAAATATTCAAATTTTTATCAGTTACAATAGTGGCAATCTCAATGATTAAATCATTATCAGGATCTAACCCCGTCATTTCCAAATCTATCCATATTAAATTACTGGCATCCTGAGACATTTAATCTTTCCGCTGTGTTAATAAAGTGGCGGTTAGTGTAGCATTAGCTTTTTTGTATATCCATGTCGCACTAGCATTTTTACCAATGAATACATTTACTGTTATATTTTTATTTGCCCTTGTAATTTCTTACACCCTACAATTTTGGCTGTCAACACGGCAAAAAAAACATGTGTTAGCGCATAGAGGCTCTGTACCTGAAGCTTTCAAAAACTCTATTGATTTACCCACACATCAAAAAGCTGCTGATTACACTGTAGAAAAAGGTCTTTTGAGTGATATAGATGCTATTTTTGGATTGGGTTTTTTGATAATTCTTACTTTAGGTGGTGGAATTGATGCAATATTTGCATATTGGACTGATTTTTCTGCATCAACGCTAATTAATGGTTTAGTGTCTATGGCAAGTATTTTTCTAATCATGACTATAATTGAATTGCCGATGAGTTATTATCAAACTTTTGTAGTCGAAGCAAAATATGGTTTTAATAAAAGCACGCTGCAACAATTTATCCAAGATCAAGCCATGTCAATGGGATTGGTCATAGCAATTGGGATGCCGTTATTAGCTTTGATTTTATGGATTATGGATAGCATTGGTTCTAGTTGGTGGCTATGGGCATGGGCAATTTTAATGGGAGTTTCTTTATTAATGAGCTGGTTATTCCCAACAGTAATTGCACCGCTATTTAATAAATTCACCCCTATGGAAGATGGAACTTTAAAAGATCGGATTCAAGGTTTATTATCTCGTTGTGGTTTCAATAGCGATGGCATTTTTATTATGGATGGATCGAAACGTTCAGGACATGGAAATGCTTATTTTACTGGCATGGGCGAGAATAAACGCATTGTATTTTACGATACTTTAGTTGAATCTTTAGATGATGAAGAATTAGAAGCCGTACTAGCACATGAATTAGGACATTTTAAATGTAAACATGTAATTAAAATGTTAATTGCTTCTTCTATAACTACCTTAATAAGTTTTGCAATTTTAGGTTGGTTAATTGATGCGGAATGGTTTTACACTGGTTTAGGTGTGGATTTAGCGCAACAATCCAATGCAGTAGCATTATTGTTATTTACTTTAGTATCGCCAGTATTTACTCCATTTATGCAACCTATTAGTGCTTATTTTCAACGTAAATTTGAATTTGAAGCTGATGATTTTGCTGCGAAAAATGCGCAAGCATCTAAACTTATTAGTGGTTTGGTGAAATTATATAAAGAAAATGCGAATACTCTTACACCAGATCCATTATATTCTGCATTTCATTATAGTCATCCACCAGCAGCAATTCGAATTAATCATTTAGAATCAACATCTACAGATTAAATGCAAACATTATTACAAGGGCAAGTTATTTCGCATTTAGGGAAAAGTATTGCAGTTGAGCATGCGCAACAGGTGATTTTATGTCAAAGTTTGCGCAAGCTAGAAACTGTAGCTGTTGGAGATGAGGTTTTATTTAAATATGTTGCCGATAAACAGGGGCGTATTGAAAAAATTTTGCCGCGCCGATCTACTTTAAAACGTCCAAGTAGATTAGGTAAAACACGAGTAGTAGCGGCAAATTTGGATAATGTGTATATAGTGTTTGCGCCTGAACCTTATTGCGATTTTTTATTAATTGATCAATATTTAGCAGTATGTGAAAGTAATAATTTAACGGCGGTATTGGTATTTAATAAACAAGATTTAAATATTAGTTCTGTGCTTGAAACTGAATTACAAGATTATTTATACTTAGGTTATAAATTGCATCGTGTAAGTGTAATAAATGAAGCTGGGATGCAAGAGTTACAGCAAGATTTACAAGGACATGTAAGTATTTTTACTGGGCAATCTGGAGTCGGTAAATCATCGTTAACTAATTCTTTGATTCCTGATAAAGATTTAAAGACTAATACAGTTTCAACCATCACTAAACATGGTCGGCATACTACTACTGCTGCTACTTTGTATCATTTGCCCACTGGTGGAGATTTAATTGATAGCCCTGGAGTAGCAATTTTTGGCTTGGCAGGTTTAACTGTAACTCAGTTAGCTTGGGGTTATAGAGAATTTCAGGATTATATTAATAAATGCAAATTTCATAATTGCCGGCATTTAAAAGATAAGGGTTGTGCAGTGCGTTTAGCTGCGGAAACTGGGATTATATCTCCGCAACGTTATGCTAGGTTTTTAAAATTAATTACTAAAATGCAATAATTTTATATTGGTTTAAGTTTAGTTTTTGCTAGTAACTACTAAATAACCAGCAATAGAAACTCCGATAAATACCGGAATTAGAATCATTGGTGGTTGTTTGCTATACACTAGAAAATCAATTCCTGCTGCCATCAATGGTTGTAAATAAATGAAAATCATTGATTGGCTGGGGGATAAATATTTTAAGGCTTTAAAACTGAGTAAATAAGTAAATGAAGTAGAAATAACAATTTCAAAAATTATCTTACCTAAATTCATGTTAGATTCTAATGAATAATCTACAATCACATAAAATTTATCTACTTCCCACATCAATAATGCAAACCCACCAAAAAATAACATACTGGCGGAAATAATTGGTGATGGGAAGCCATCTTTAACCAATCTTTTGGTGAGCATGGTTGAAAAACATAAAAATATTACACTTCCAAAAATTAATATGTCACCAAGACCGATGCCAACATCACCATTAGATTTAGAAGATGATAAAATTACTACCATCGTAAAACCTATGATACAGCCAATTATTTTGCGCCATGAGAATTTCTCTACGCCAAATAAGATTGCAATTAAGGCTGCAGTAATTGGAATTAAGTTCATAATCACCGCAGTATTTAGCGGTGTAGAAAGCATTAAACCATTAAGAAACAAAATTTGGTTAGCAACGTAACCGAAAAATGCAATTGCTAATAATGTTTGGATGTTTTCCATAGCAATGCTACGTACATCTTTGTAATACATAACAAATAATAGGATGCCACCGAAAAATCCGCGAACTCCACCTAGTAAAATTGGTGAGACAGTTTGTAAAACATCTTTAGCGACAAAAAAATGTAAACAAAATGTAAATGATACGGTGAGGCTGCATAAACTCCCGATTAATTTGTTGCTATGACTGATGTTTTTCATTTAGTGATGGCATCCCTTGTAAATGATTTAGCGTGTTAAAGGTAATTATAATACAGTTTGATTTTTTTTAAAGTTATGTCGCCTGATATATAGAAATTTTTTCTATATAAGTAAATATTAAAATATTAAAGTTTTAGAATTTGCACCAGTTTGTTCTTGAACTAATTTCGGCACTAAATACCCAGGTAAATTTGCTTGCATCTGTTGAAATAATTGGCTGGCAATAGTTTCTGAAACTGAAAAATGCGCTGTACCTTGGGCTTTATCCAAAATATGTAAATAATATGGTAATACATTGGCTGCAAAAAGTTGTTCACTAAGTTGACATAATTGTTTGGCATCATCATTAATGCCTTGTAATAATACCGTTTGATTTAATAAAGTAATATCATGTTGTTTGATTTTTTGGCAGGTTTGTACAACTTCCATGCTCAATTCTTGGCTATGATTGCAATGAATTACTATGATAATTTGTTTAGAACTGTATTGAAATCGAGACAATAATGTTGCTGTAATGCGTGCTGGTAAGACCACTGGTAGACGGCTGTGAAGCCTAATTCTTTTAATGTGGCTTATATTTTCTAATTGGCTCAATAATTGGGCTAATTTATCATCACTAAGTAAGAGTGGGTCGCCGCCGCTTAAAATTACTTCACTAATTTCAGTATGTTGTTGAATATATTCAATTGCTTGTTGTTGTTTACTTGGGTTTAGTTGTATTTCTGAGTAAGGAAAATTGCGCCGAAAACAATAGCGGCAATGAATTGCACATGCACCAGTAGTTATTAATAACACTCTGCCATGATATTTATGAATTACTCCAAAATCTTTGGTAGCTGCTAGATCACCTACTGGATCAGCACTAAAACCAACTTGTTCGATTAATTCAGCGGCATTCGGCAAGACTTGCTTTAATAAAGGATCATTTGGGTTATTTTTTTGCATGCAGGCAGCAAAACTCTGTGGTACTCGCAAAGTAAAATCTTGTTGGGCTGCTGCTGATGCGATCTTATCGGGATTTAAGTGTAAATATTCACACAGACTTGGAATGGTTTTAAAGGCAGTATTTAGTTGTTGTTGCCATGTATGCGTGGAAGAAATTGTCAAGGTTGTTGCCTTTAAAAAATGGATTTAGTTTCTATCAACGAAACGCTCTATTATAATGAGGGATTAAAATTTATGTTGGTTCTTACGAGGAAAAAATGGCAACCTACAGCACAAACGAATTTAAAGCAGGTTTAAAAATCATGATTGATGCAGATCCATGCGCAATTATTGAAAATGAATTTGTTAAACCTGGTAAAGGGCAAGCGTTTAGTCGGGTTAAAATTAGAAATTTAAAAACAGGGCGTGTCATTGAAAGAACTTATAAATCTGGTGAATCTGTTGAAGCTGCTGATGTAGTTGATATGGATATGAGCTATTTATATACCGACCATGAATTTTGGTATTTTATGGTTGATGAAACTTATGTGCAGTATCAAGCTGATGCAGTTGCAGTTGGGGATGCAATGAAATGGCTTAAAGAACAAGATTTATGTACCATGACTTTATGGAATGATGAGCCGTTATCTTTAGTGCCGCCTAATTTTGTTGAGTTAAAAATTACTGATACTGATCCAGGTTTGAAAGGTGATACTTCTGGTGGAGGCGGTAAACCAGCAACTTTAGAAACTGGGGCAATAGTTAGAGTGCCATTATTTGTCCAAATTGATGAGTTAATTAAAGTTGATACTCGTAATGGCGAATATGTATCTAGGGCTAAATCTTAGTGCTAGCAGCTTGGAAACCTAAATGTGATCTAGCTAAATTAAAGTTGCGAGCGCAGTTATTACATACAATTAGGCAGTTTTTTCTAGCTAAACAAGTTTTAGAGGTAGAAACACCCTTATTGTGTCATGCGACTGGTACAGATCCACATTTAGATTTTTTTCGGACTAAATACCAGCAAGGCAAGCATCAGCAAGAATTATTTCTACAAACTTCACCTGAATTTGCTATGAAACGTTTATTAGCGGCTGGAAGTGGCAGTATATTTCAAATTTGTAAAGCGTTTCGAAATGCTGAATCAGGACGATTTCATAACCCTGAATTTACTATTTTGGAATGGTATCGGTTAGATTTTGCTTTAGAGACCTTAATAGACGAAGTAATTAGTTTATTAGGGATAATATTTGCACCCAATTTATCTTTACAAGCTAGTGAAAAAATTAGCTATAAAGATTTGTTTTATCAACATACTGGTTTAAATCCATTGGTTTTTTCTAAAACTGCATATCAAAAATATGCTTTGGAAAATCAACTTTCAGAAGCAATAGATTTGTGTGCAGAACAACATAGTCTATGGTTAGATTTTATTTTTAGTCATAAAATTCAACCAAGACTAGGTGCAAATAAAATTACTGTGGTCTATGCATATCCAGCTTGTCAAGCTTCATTGGCAAAAATTAATTCACAAAATAGTTTAATTGCAGATAGATTTGAAGTCTTTGTGAATGGGGTTGAATTAGGTAATGGGTTTTTAGAATTACAAGATGCTATTGAACAAGGACAACGTTTTGAAGCTGAAATTGAGCTTCGGAGGCAACAACATTTACCCGCAGTGCAGAAAGATGAGTTGTTTTTAGCGGCGTTAAATGCAGGACTCCCAGATTGTAGTGGGGTTGCTATAGGTCTTGATCGGATTTTAATGCTACTAGATAATAGTGTTAGTATCGAAAATATATTAGCATTTCCGATAAATAACGCCTAAGTAATTCCCTGCTGTAGATCATGGTATAATTTTTGCTCATCATTATTTAATTCCTTAATTTATGCTCTTCAAGTTTCTGGTAATTTTGTGAAAAATCCTCTTATTGCTTCAATATTAACCTTAACTAGCGTTATTGCTCCAGTTGTAAATAGTGCAGAAAGCTTTATTGTTGAAGACATTAAAGTTAAAGGCTTACAACGCACACCTGTCGGTACAGTCTATAATTATTTGCCAGTGAAAATTGGGGATAATTTTGCTCAACATCAGGTTGCAGATACAATTCGGGCTTTATTTAAAACTGGGTTTTTTAAAGACATTAATTTAGAACGTGAGGGATCACAATTAATAATTAATGTTGTCGAAAGACCATCAATTGCAAAAATAATTTTTGAAGGCAATGAAGATATTAGCTCCGAAGATTTAACCAAAGAAATGGCGAAAAATGGTTTTGCTGAAGGTAAAATTTTTAATCCGCAAATTTTGGATCAAGTGGAACAAGCTTTACGGCGGCAATATTTTAGTCATGGTAAATATGGTTTAACTATTGATACT
The DNA here is from genome assembly GCA_030627285.1 of Methylococcaceae bacterium. Taxonomy (GTDB): domain Bacteria; phylum Pseudomonadota; class Gammaproteobacteria; order Methylococcales; family Methylomonadaceae; genus WTBX01. The sequence continues at coordinate 35,058 of DAOUSJ010000005.1, forward strand.
GAAGTGTCAAAATTAACTCGTAATAGAGTTGGTATTCACATTAATATTGCCGAAGGTCAAGTTGCAAAAATCAAACAAATTACTATTGTTGGCAATAATAGTTTTGATATTGGAACTTTATTAAAAAGTTTTGAACTAAGTACTAGCAATTTTTTATCTTTTTATTCCAAAGACGACCAATATTCAAAATTAAAATTATCGGCGGATTTAGAACGCTTACGCTCATATTATTTAGATCGCGGCTATATTAATTATGCAATTGAATCTTCACAAATTACTTTAACACCAGATAAAAAAGAAATTTATATTACTGTAAATACTAACGAAGGTGATGTTTTTACCGTAGATAAGGTAAAGCTTGCGGGTAATTTGGTAATAGAACCAGAAGAATTATTGAAATTAATGTTGGTTGGGCCTGGAGAAATATTTTCACGTAAAAACGCTACCGCAACTTCAAAAAATATTTCTGATCGTTTAGGTGATGAAGGTTATGCGTTTGCAAATGTGAATATGGTGCCTGAAATTGATAATGACACCAAAACTGTAGAAATGACGTTTTTTGTGGATCCAAATAAAAGGGTGTACGTGCGTAGAATTAACATGGAAGGCAATAGTAAAACTAGAGATGAAGTTTTACGGCGTGAAATGCGGCAAATGGAATCTAGTTGGGCATCTACAGCTAAAATTGAACGTTCTAAAGCTAGATTAGATCGTTTGGGTTATTTTGAAGAAGTAAAAGTTGATATGCCGCCAGTAGTTGGGACTGCGGATCAAATTGATGTGAATTATTCTGTAATTGAGAAAGCTTCTGGAAATTTAACTGCTGGAGTTGGTTTTTCCCAAACTCAAGGCTTAATTTTTAATGCGAATGTTTCCCAAGACAATGTGTTTGGAACTGGCAAGCAAGTAAGTCTAAGTTTCAATAATAGTGATATTTCAACTCAATATCAATTTGGTTATTTTGACCCATATTTCACATTAGACGGCGTTAGTTTAGGTTATGATTTAGGTTATCGTTCTCGGGATGCAGAAGAAGCTAATATTTCTAATTACACCACTGATGTAATTCATACTGGCTTGAATTTTGGGTTGCCATTAAATGAAAGTGATCGTTTAAGATTTAATTTAGATTTAAAGCATACTAAGTTGAAAACTTCTAGTTTTTCTTCTGATGAAATCATAGGCTTTATTAATGATGAAGGTGATAAATTTTTAACTTTTTCAGTGGGATTAGGCTGGAGTCATGATACTTTGAATCGTTCTATTTTCCCAACTAACGGTGGATTACAACGTTTATCTGCTTTAGCAACTGTACCTGGAAGCGATTTAGAATATTATAAACTTAGTTATAAACAACAGCATTATTTCCCTATAGCCAAAGATTTTACTTTTAAATTACATGCTGAAGTAGCTTATGGAGATGGTTATTGGGATACGGAAAAATTACCGTTTTTTGAACATTATTTTGCTGGTGGAGTGCGTTCAGTACGTGGTTTTGACGATAACACTTTAGGCCCTAGAGATTCAAGAAATGATCCCTTTGGCGGTACTAGTAAAATTGTTGCTAATGCAGAATTGTTTTTTCCTATACCATTTATAGGTGAAGAAATTAGATCGGTGCGCTTAGGAGCATTTTTTGATGCAGGCACGGTTAATAATGGTTTTAGTGTAAATAAGATGCGTTATTCGGCAGGTGTTTCTGGAGAATGGTTATCACCTTTTGGAGCGTTAACTATTAGCTTAGCTAAACCATTAAATGCTGATGACAATGATGAAGAACAAATGTTTCAATTTTCTTTTGGCTCAGGTTTTTAATCGAAGTCCTTTTATTTGATATAGTTTTTCCACTATAATCCGTTTATAAATTATAACATTACAAAATTTGTTAAATAACATCTTGAAAAATTGGAGATTACATGAAAAGTAAAATTGCATTATTTTTAGCCCTAATGCTTACCGCCAACATGAGTTATGCGGAATTAAAAATTGGGTTTGTAAATGTGCCAAAAGTATTAGAAAAAGCTCCTCAAGCTGAGCAGGCAAAACAACGCTTGGAAAAAGAGTTTTCACCACGAGATAAGCAATTAGCTGCACAAATTAAAGTTATTAAAAGTTTGGAAGAGCAATTGCAACGTGATGCTGGAGTGATGAGTGCATCTAAACGGAAAGATTTAGAGCGTGATATTATCGCTAAAACTAGAGATGCAAAACGCACGCAACAGGAATTTAGCGAAGATTTTAGTTTGCGTAGAAATGAAGAATTAGGCAAATTACAGAGTCGAATTATGGATGCAATCAAAGAATTAGCTAAAGAAGATGGCTTTGATTTATTGTTATCTGAAGGCGTGGTGTATGCAGATGAAAGTATTAATGTAACTTCAAAAGTTCAAGAAAAACTATCTAAATTCTAAAACTATATTGAGATTTTTATATGATTTTGGATAATTTAGCTATTCAAGCATTATTACCACATAGATACCCATTTTTATTGGTGGATAAAGTGTTGGAATGTGAACCTAAACAACATTTATTGGGTTTGAAGAACGTTACTTTTAATGAACCTTTTTTTCAAGGGCATTTTCCTCAACAACCAATTATGCCTGGGGTTTTGATTTTAGAAGCTTTAGCACAGGCAACGGCTTTGTTAACATCTAATAGTATTGATAATGTGGCTGAAAACACTATTTATTATTTAGCTGGAATTGATAAAGCTAGGTTTAGAAAGCCTGTAGTTCCAGGGGATCAATTATATTTGGAAGCTAAATATATTAAACATAGACGGCATTTATGGTCGTTTGCATGTCAAGCTACAGTAGAATCAAAAGTAGTTGCGAGTGCAGAAATTATGTGTGCGGTTTCAGAGTGAAATTAATTGATCCTACAGCAATTATTGATCCCAATGCTGAAATTGCTCAAGATGTTAAAATTGGGCCGTATTCAGTAATTGGTGCTGAAGTAATAATTGAATCGGGGACAATAATAGCTCCCCATGTAGTGATTAAAGGCCCGGTAAAGATTGGCAAAGACAATAGAATTTACCAATTTTGTTCTATTGCTGAAGATCCACAAGATAAAAAATATGCTAATGAAATTACACGCTTGGAAATTGGAAATAGGAATACTATTCGTGAATTTTCAACTTTGCATAGAGGTACGCAAAAGGATCAAGCACTAACTAAAATTGGCGATGATAATTTACTCATGGCATATACGCATGTAGCGCATGATTGTATACTTGGAAATGAAGTTATTATGGCGAATGGAGCTTCTTTAGCTGGGCATGTACATGTGGGTAATCATGCTATTTTAGGCGGTTTTACTTTAGTGCATCAATTTACTCAAATTGGTGAATTTAGTTTTTCTGCTATGGGAAGTGCGGTTACTCAAGACATTCCGCCATTTGTAATGGTTGGAGGCAGACCTACACGCCCGCATGGTATTAATTCTGTAGGTTTAGAACGTCAAGGGGTAAATCCAGAAATAGTGCGTAAAATTCGTAAGGCCTATAAATTACTCTATAAAAGTAATCTAAGGTTAGATGATGCCATTGAAGAAATTGAAGATTTAGCTGGTGAAAGCACTGAAATTTCTACAATGGTAAGTTTTTTACGCAATGTTACTCGTGGAATTTTACGTTAAACATGAGCATAATTGCAGGCATAGATGAAGTTGGACGCGGTTGCTTAGTTGGAGCAGTAGTAGCGGCAGCAGTAATTTTAGATCCGAATAAGCCAATTTTAGGCCTTACCGATTCAAAAAAATTAACTGCCAAAAAACGAGAATTATTAGCGCGACAAATTAAGGAAAATGCTTTAGCGTGGTCAATTGGTAGAGCTGAAGCCAGTGAAATTGATCGGATAAATATTCTACAAGCATCATTATTAGCCATGCAGAGAGCGTACAATAGTTTAAGTATCAAACCAGATTGGGTGCAAGTTGATGGTGGGCATTATCCGCCAATTCAATGTGCTGGAGAAAGCATAATTAAAGGTGATTTAACTGAAGCCGCAATTTCAGCTGCTTCTATTCTAGCTAAAGTATATCGGGATAAGGAGATGTTATTATTAGATCAATGGTTTCCAGGCTACGAATTTGCACAACACAAAGGTTATCCTACCAAAAAACATTTGCAAAAATTAGCTGAATTAGGCGTTACTAATTTGCATAGAAAATCTTTTGCTCCCATTAAAAAAATAATTTTATCCACAGCTTAGGATTAATTCATGTCGAAAAAAAATCACATTATTGAGATTCTTTCTTGTAAAGCAGGAACCTTATTGGTGCATGCAAATGTTAGCAATTTTATTGAAGCATATGCATTGAAATGTGGACAGCGTTTATTGTCATTTACTCCAGCAACTCAGTTATCTAAATTATTGTATCAACAGAATTTGTTAGCAAATACAGATTTTAATGAACAATTGCAACATTGGATTTCTGTAGATACTCCAGCGGGAGCGGAAATTGGAGTAGATTGTGCGACTGATTGGCATCTTGAAGCTGGGCATACGGGTTTTGCATGTTTTAATAACCAAATTGATAATCTTAAAATTAGGTATCGTGAAAATATATTTCCGCATGGAATTCCAGTAATTGCCCAACAAGCTTATATTGCTTATGGATATTTTGCAGCGCATCGTTGTGAAGGTGCATTAAGAATTATTTGTTTAGATAAGCATGGAGCAGAATTATCTGTATATGAAGCTGCAATTGTTACAGGACATTTGGGTGGCAAAAAAATAGAAGAATATCAACAACTAAAGCTATGTTTTACTACCTGTGCAAACACAGCTTTTATACAGTATGAAATTAGAAATACCCAGCAAACTTTACAAGCTCATAATCCTGAAATGGGATCCTATTTATTTTTTACTCGCTGCGGATTAATAGCAACTGATAATAAATCTTTTCCAGAATGGCAACCACGACCAAATTTTGTGGCACCGCTTTTAGCAACTGCATCTTTGGACGAAAATCCCATATATTCAGTGCAAATAGATGCTGATGCGGCTGCTGAAAAAATGCAACTAGAAATTATTGCGGTGTCTGAACCTAATGTAGATGCAATTGCGACATTGGAATATCATAATTTAGCTGCTGCAACTGGTAGTATAACTGCGCTTGAAGGGCAACAATTAAAAATCACAGTCTTGAATTATGTTGGTGAAGTTTGTTTATTACTGGATAAAAAATTTATTAGTGTTACTAATTTAATTGAATCTGTAGCTCAATTTGTAATTCCGCCAACTTATTTTGATAATGAAATTCATACTGTAGAAATTCGCGATCAACAAGGTTTAAAAATTATTGCTCGAGATGTAAGAATTTTTCCTTCACGTTCTACACCTTGGGAAGCTTTACAAACTCATAGCTCAGCACCGTTACCGTATCAATTAGCTCCAGCAGCACAATTTCGCTATCAAGCTCTGAAGCAACAATTAGATGCAATTAATCTAACTAATGATTTACAAGCTCAATTAGCACATTTAGCTATTTTACCGCATTTACATGAGGTATTAAGTCGTGGTTTTGAAAATTTAGGCACAATTTTACCGTTAACATTTCCATATGTGCAACAGCCTAAAATTTCGGTAATTATTCCAGTACATAACAAATTTAATGTAACTTATTATTGTTTGTGTGCCTTATTATTCGCGCCAAATCGCACTACTTATGAAGTGATATTAGTTGATGATGGTTCCAGTGATGAAACGATTAATATTAGTAATTTAGTGCAGAATATTACTTATTGCCGACATGAATTAGCCGAAGGTTTTATACGTGCATGTAATTTTGGTGCGCAACATGCACAAGGTGAATATTTAGTCTTTTTAAACAATGACACTGAACCTACTTGCGGTTGGTTAGATGAATTAGTAGACGCTTTTACCCGCTTTGAAAACGTTGGTTTAGTGGGTTCAAAACTCTTATATCCAGATGGACGTTTACAAGAAGCTGGTGGAATTGTTTGGAATACTGGCAATCCATGGAATTATGGACATTTGCAAAACCCATGGGAAAGTAAATATTGTTATACTCGAGAAACTGATTATGTTTCTGGAGCAGCGATGATGTTGCCTAAAGCAGTTTGGGAAACAGTCGCAGGCTTTAGTACTGAATTTGCACCAGCTTATTTTGAAGACACTGATTTGGCTTTTAAAATACGCGCTGAAGGTTTAAAAGTTCTTTGTGTGCCTAGTTCGATTGTGTATCATTTTGAAGGCATTTCCAATGGCACTGATGTTAATAGTCCCACGAGTTTAAAGCGTTACCAAGAAATCAATCGACCTAAATTTAAACGCAAATGGGCGCAAACTTTATTACATAATGGTGAGCAAGGTAAAAATCCAGATTTAGCCAAAGATCGTGGCATTATTGGACGGGTGTTATTTATTGATTATCAAACCCCAACCCCAGATATTGATGCTGGTAGTTATGCAGCAATTTCTGAAATGCGTTTGGTACAGTCTTTAGGTTATAAAGTTACTTTTATGCCAACCAATTTGTCTTATATGGGGCGTTATACTGATGAATTGCAACGCATGGGGATTGAAACTATTTTTGCACCGTTTCATCATTTGTGTGCTGAGTTTATTCAAGCACATGGTGCCGAATTTCAGGTAATTTATTTAACTCGCTATTATGTTGCCAAAGATTTAATTAAGCCAATTCGACAATATGCACCCAAGGCTAAAATTTTATTTAATAATGCGGATTTACATTTTTTACGTGAATTACGTGTAGCTATGCAAACCAAAGCTCCAGAGGCTATGCAACACGCATTGGCAACACGAGAAGAAGAATTAGCGGTAATGCGGGAAGTAGATGTAGTTTTAAGTTATAACAAAGTTGAACATGCAGTAATTCAAAGTCATAATTTAGAAAAAAGCACCGTGGTTACTTGTCCATGGGTAGTGGATACTTTGGAGTTTGAGCAGATTCCAAAATTTTCTGAACGGCAAAATATTGCATTTTTAGGTGGCTATGGACATCCACCGAATCAAGAAGCGGTAGAATATTTTATTCATGAAATAATGCCATTATTGCGCCAAGTATTACCAGAAATATGCTTTAATGTTTATGGTTCTAAAGTGCCTGCAAGTCTCAAAGCTTTGGCGTGTAAGGATGTAAATATTATTGGCTTTGTGGAAACTGTAGATATTGTATATGCACAAAACCGAGTGTTTATTGCGCCATTATTAACTGGAGCAGGGATTAAAGGCAAAGTTTTAGGTGCATTAGCGCATGGAATTCCCTGTGTTCTGTCACCTGTAGCATCTGAAGGCACTGGGGTTAAAGATGGCTTTGATTGTTTAATTGCTCAAACCCCAGAAGAATGGACGAATGCAATTGTACAGGCTTATACTGAAGCAGAAACTTGGGAATCACTATCTAAAAATGCATTGGCTTTTACCAAAAAACAATATTCATTTGCTAGTGGAAAATTATTAATGCAAGATGCTTTTGAAGCTGCTGGGATTTTTAACAGCCTATAATTATGATGACAACAACTAATACACCACGTCAAGCTATAGTAATCTTGGGTATGCATCGTGCTGGTACGTCTTTATGCGCCAGAATTTTCGAATTATTAGGTGCGACTGCTGCTAAAACTTTAATGCCAGCAAAAGCGGATAATTCCAATGGTTTTTGGGAATCATTACCAATTATGCGTTTTAATGAGGGTTTATTACGCCAAGCAATTCGAGGCTGGGATAAGCCGCAAGCTATTGCAGATTCATGGTTGAATGCGTCTGAAAGAAGCGCGGATATTGCTAAAATTGTGGAATTAATCCAAGCTGAATTTGCTGATAATGCATTTTTGGTATTAAAAGAACCTCGATTTGCGCGTTTATTACCGCTATGGTTGCAAGCATTCCAAATATTGAACATTCAGCCACTATTTATAATTTGTTGTCGGCATCCGCAAGCAGTAACCGCATCTTTACAAACACGTGAAACTGAGATGAGTGCGCAACAGGCGGCATCATTGTGGTTGGCGCATATGTTGGATGCAGAACGTTACAGTCGTGCGTATCCGCGAGCAGTAATTCATTATGAAACTTTATTAAAAGATTGGCGTACAGTAATATCCCAAGCATACAAACAACTTGGATGGAATTCATTTGTAATTACTGCCACAGTTGCAAAAGCAATTAATGCATATTTAGATCCGCAACAACAACATCATGCTGTAGATATACGAGCTAAATTTAAACCACATTTATTTAGTCAAATTTTAACTGAAACTTATGCTATTTATCAGCAAAAGCAACTTAATTCAAATAAAATTGCCTTAGATAAGTTGTACACTGAATGGCAGCAATTAACTGCAAGTTTAGTGGTTAAGCCCAAGCAAAAGCGCACGGTTATTTTGCATTATCATTTATTTAAAAATGCTGGTACTTCTTTAGATGCAGCCTTTAAAGCTAATTTTAAGGGCAATGAATGGATCACAGCAGAATTTCCACCTAATTTAATTCAAAATAGACTGCAAGTTAAAAATTGGATTTTGGATAATCCGCAAGCCAAATGTTTTTCTTCACATACCGCCTCGTTACCACCCCCACAAATTCCAGAGGTGAAAATTTTACCAGTGATATTTGTGCGCAATCCATTAGATCGGATTGTATCAGCATATACTTTTGAAAAAAAACAGCATAATGCTACTACGTTTGGATCTATAGTAGCGCAAAATACTAATATAGCTGGTTATATAGCGATTCGATTAGCTATATTAGCAGATCGACAATGTAGAAATTTTCACTTGCAAAGATTGGCAGTTATGTTTGGTGAAAAACATGGCGATGAATTGACGCGTGCGCAACAAGCACTAGCGACTTTGCCATTTGTAGGTATAGTAGAAGAATATGCAGTAGCATTAGAAAAACTTCAGCTTTGGTTAAGACAGCAAGGTTTTACTGACCTGAAAATGCAAGCGAGCGCTAAAAATGTTTCGCAAGACAAAAAAATGAGTTTGGAGCAAAAAATGTTGCGTTTGCAAGCAGAATTGGGAGATAAATTATATGCAGAATTGTTAGTGGCTAATCAAGCAGACTTAGATTTACATGCAATTGCAAGTGCTAAATTAGCTAATTTTATGGAGTCAAGTTAATGACCCAATCTATGATTAAAGTTACTAGTCCATTATTTCCAAGTTTAGAAGCTTATACCAGTGATTTAGAAGAGATTTGGGCTTCGGAATGGTTATCGAATAATGGCGCAAAACATCAGCAACTAGAATTAGCTTTACAAGAATATTTACAAGCACCAAATATTTCGTTGTTTAATAA